>JAFKGG010000433.1 GCA_017307915.1 Burkholderiales bacterium
CCCGAAGGGTGAGCCCCAGGGCCAGGCGCACCCTGCGTTGCAAATGCTCGCCGTGGCCCCGCCACGGCTGTGCTTTGCGCCTTGATTGCGCCTGGCCCTCGGGCTCACGCGGGGACGATCGTTGTGTGAACAGGCCCTAGCCCGCCGCCACCGTGAACCCGACCTCGACGCCGCCCGGCAGGTCGCGCGCGAACGCCGCGCCGCCGTGGAACTCGGCCACCAGCCGCACCAGGTACAGGCCCAGGCCCAGGTGCGCCTCGCCGCCGGTGCTGTGGCTGCGCACCGACACCATCGAGTCGAACAGGTTGTCGCGCATCGCCGCCGGCAGCGGCGGGCCGTCGTTGCGCACGGCGATGATCCACTTGCGCGGCGGCGCGTTCGATTCGCCGGCGGCCGGCCGCAGTGACAGCGTGATGGCGGTGCCCGGCGCGGCGAAGTCGGCCGCGTTCGAGGCCAGCTTGTCGAGCGCCTGCGCGATCGCCTCGGGCACCGCCGGACAGCGCACCGGCCCGGCCGGCGCCTCGACCTCGAAGCCGCGCGGCGTGAACGCGCTGCGATAACCCTCGGCGCAGCCACGCAGCAGCGCTGCCAGATCGACCGCTTCCAGGCGGCTTTGCGCCAGCATCGATTCCAGGCTCGACGCTTCGCCCATGCTGGCAACGATGCGTTCGAGCCGCTGCGTGCCCTCGCGCGCCCGCGTCAGGTAGGCGTCGCGCCGCTGCTGCTCGGTCTCGGCGGCCAGGTTCTCGAGCGATGAACGCACCACCATGATCGGCGTGCGCAGCTCGTGCACCAGCCGGCCACGCAGATTGCCGACGTATTGCTGATGCTGGCGCAGCCGTTCCAGCACCGCCGCGTGGCTGTCGGCCAGCGCGCCCAGCTCGTCGCGCAGACGCGACGGCGGAATCGCGCCGACCACGCGGCCACGCGGGTCGATCGCCTGTTCGGCCTGCCGGCGCAGCCGTACGATGCGCGCCACCGTGATCGAGCCCACGCCCAGCAGCGCCAGCACGCAGGCAGCCAGCGCCGCCGCGGTGAGCAGCGTCAGCCGTTCGATCGCGATCTGTCCGGCGCCCAGCCGCGCGCCGGTGTTCTCTTCGAGCACCAGCGCACCGACCACACGATCGCCGAGCCAGATCGGCTGCGCACTGGTCAGCACCCATACCGGCAGCCCTTCCTGCGCCGGCATGCGTTCCGACTGCTGGCCGGGCACGCCCGACAGCGCGCGTGTCAGCGGCGGGGTGGCCAAGGCGGCGCCGCCGGTATCGGCTTCGTTCAGGAAACGTTCCGGCCGCAGCCGGAACGCCAGCGCCAGCAGGCGGCGCGCCAAGCCGGCGCTCCAGTCGGTAGGCGGCGGCGGGCCGCTGGCCACGCGGCCGGATTGCGCCAGCAGCGCGCCGCCGGCGTCGAACACCGAGACGCGGCCGCTGGCGCGCGACAAGCCGCGCACCGCATCGGCCCACAGCGCCGGCCGGCGGTCATTGATGGCGGCGTCGCCCAGCGGCCGCACCGGGGCGAGCAAGCCCGAATCGGCGATGCCTTCGATACGCCGCGAACCCAGGTAATCGACGTCGATGATGCGCACGCGCAGCAAGGCCGGCTCTTCGTCGAGTTCGATCTCGGCGATCCAGCCGCCGGCGCGCTCGCGCGGCTGCACCGTCAGCGCGCGCATCGCATCGGGCGCGGCGCCGTGCTCGATGATCAGCTCATCGCCGGCCTGCGGCACGCCGTCGCGCAGCTCGGGCAGCACCAGCCGCTCATCGTCGGCATCGACCAGCAGGAAGAAGCGGCCGGGCCGCTCCTGCGAGCGCGCCGCCGCCAGCCGCACCCGCAAGGGCGCGGCGGCGCTACCGTCGGGCGTGCGCATCGGCAGCGCGCGGCCGGGTACGTCGAGCCATTCGGCGGCCGACTGGTCGACGATCACATCGGCCAGCAGCTCGACCGGCAAGGGCTCGGCCTGCGCGCGCACATTGGCGGCGCTGCGGCGGGTTTCGAACAGCTCGCGCCGCTCGTGCAGCGAGGCCGCCAGGTTGCGCGCCGCCTGCGCCTGGTTTTCGAGCCGCTCGTTGCGCGCCAGCTCAGTCATCACCTCGACGAAGCGCAGGCCGATCAGCGGCAGCACCAGCAGCGGCAGCAAGGCCAGCGCCAGCGTCAGCCGCAGGCCCATCGGCGGGCGCCAGCGGCGCCGCGCACGCGGCGCCGGCGCCGCCTCAGGCGCGCTCGACGAAACGGTAGCCGAGCCCGTAGACGGTTTCGATGGCATCGAAGGATGGGTCGATCGTCTCGAACTTGCGGCGGATGCGCTTGACGTAGGACGTGACCGTCTGATCGTCGACGACCAGGTTGGCATCGCGCATCAGCGCGTCGCGATCCTTGACGTGGCCCGGATGCCGGGCCAGCGCATGCAGCATCCAGAACTCGGTGACGGTGAGCTCGACCGGCTGGTCGCGCCAGCTGGCTTCGAAGCGCGGCACGTCGAGCCGCAGCGGGCCGCGCACCAGCTGCTCGCCCTGCGCATGCGGCTGCGCGTTCGCGTCGACGCGCCGGAACAGCGCCGTGACGCGCGCCAGCAGATGCGGCAGGCTGACGTTCTTGGTGATGTAATCGTCGGCCCCCAATCGCAGCCCCGAGACGATGTCGATCTCGGAATCGCGTGCCGACAGCATCAGGATCGGCAGCACCGGCGCGCGCTCACGCAGCCAGCGGCACAGCTCGAAGCCGCCGTCGGGTTCGGCGCCCAGGCCGACGTCGATGATCGCCATGTCGGGCAGGCGCGATACCAGCGCGGCCTGCGCTTCCTTGCGATCGGCAAATACCTGCACTTCGAAACCCTGGCGCATGAAGGCATCGCGCAGGTTCTCGCGAATGGCGGGTTCGTCTTCGATGATGGCGATGCGGCGGCTCATGAACGAACTCTAGCAAAAGCGCCGGGCCAGGCGTGCGGCGCGGCGCGGCCATCCGCGGTTTGCCCGATTCGGTCCGCGATCGATCCGAATCGCGCCCGGCGCCTGCCGGTGCCGGCGCCTGCAATACGAGGCTGCAGCGCTGTGCTGCGATTGCCCAACGGAGATAAGAAGATGTCGCGACACACCGCATCGAGCCCCCTGCCGCTCGATGGCGTGCCGATTGCCCCCGCCGGCGGCAAGCCGGTCTTCGACTGGCGCGAGTGGCTGGCATTCGTCGGCTGCGTGCTGGGAACCGCCTTGTTCGTCTCGATCGTACTCGGCGCGATCGTGCTGATCATCACCACGCAGGCGATGGCGCAGACCGCGCCGGGCGTGCAGACCGCGCTGCCGCGGGTAGCCTCGGTCAACGCCGCCGACCGCGGCATGCTGCTGTTCAAGACCAGCGAAGGCCTGATCGCGGCGCCGCTGGCGGCCAGCGACGTGGCGATCGACGTCACCGGCCCGCTGGTGCGCGCGCGCATCACGCAGACCTTCCGCAACCCCCATGACCAGTGGTTCGAAGGCGTCTATGCATTTCCGCTGCCCGACGACAGCGCCGTCGACCGGCTGCGCATGCGCGTCGGCGACCGCTTGATCGAAGGCAAGATCCGCGGACGCGAAGCGGCGCGGCGCGAGTTCCGGCAGGCCGCCGACAACGGGCAGCGCGCCTCGCTGGTCGAGCAGCAGCGCCCGAACCTGTTCACCACGCGCGTGGCCAACATCGCGCCGGGCGCCGACATCGCGGTGACGATCGAGTATCAGCAGACGCTGGCGCTGAAGGACGGCCACTGGCGCCTGCGCTTGCCGACCGTCGTGGGGCCGCGCTATGAACGCGCCGATCCGGGCGCAGCGCAACTGCCGGTGATGCCGGTGCTGGTGTCGCAGCGGCAGGAGCCGGCATCGGTGCAAGCATCGGCATCCGAGGCCGGCCGCACGACGCCACGCCCCCTGGTGCAGACCGACACCGGCGATCAGACGCCGAACCGCCTGAGCATCCAGGTCGCACTCGACGCCGGCGTGCCGATCAGCAAGCCGCGTTCAGCCACCCACGCCGTCGACGTAAGTGACGATGCCGCCGGCCGCTACCAGGTGCGACTGGCCGACGGCGCACTGGCCGATCGCGACTTCGAGCTCGAATGGGCGCCGCAGCCAGGCACCGCGCCGGCCGCCGGACTGCGCGTGGAACAGCACGACGATCACTACTACGGCCTGCTGGTGCTGTCGCCGCCGATGGAAGGCACGCTATCGCGCAGCCGCATGCCGCGCGAAACCACCTTCATCATCGACACCTCGGGATCGATGGCCGGCACCTCGTTCGACCAGGCGGTGCGCGCGCTGAAGTTCGGCATCGCGCAATTGCAACCCGGCGACCGGTTCAACGTCATCGAGTTCAACAGCCGGCATTCGAGCCTGTTCGCCAGGCCCGAGCCGTTCGACGACGCCCGCCGGCGCGCCACGCTGGCCTGGATCGAGCGGCTGAGGGCGCAAGGCGGCACCGAGATGCGCGGCGCGATCGAGCAGGCGCTGGCGGCGCCACTGCCGGCCGGGCTGATCGGCCAGATCGTGTTCATGACCGATGGCGCGGTGGGCTACGAAGACGAGATGCTGGCGCTGATCCAGGCGCGGCTCGGCCAACGGCGCTTCTTCACCATCGGCATCGGTTCGGCACCCAATGGCTGGTTCATGCGCAAGGCGGCCGAGGCCGGCCGCGGCAGCTATACCTACGTCGGCCATGCCGATCAGGTCGAGCAGCGCATCTCCGAGTTGTACAGCAAGCTGGCGCGCCCGCTGCTCACCGACGTGCAGATCCGCTTCGACGGCTCGCAGCCGCTCGACGCCGTGCCCGCCATCGGCGAGCTGTATGCCGGCGAGCCGATCGTGGTGCGCGCACGCTTCGACGCACCGCCGAAGACCGTGACGGTGTCGGGCCGCGCCGGCGGCATTCGCTGGGAAAGCCGCGTACCGGCACAGCGGGTAGCCACCGGCAGCCTGCACGTGGCGTGGGCGCGCATGCGCATCGAGCAGATCGGCGATGAGATCACGCGGCTGGCGAGTGCTCCGCATCGACAGGTCGGCAATGATGGCGGCGCCACCGGCACACGCGACCAGGCCGGCGGCGAACGCGCTCAGGTGGATCCCGTCGAGGCGCTGCGCGGGCAGATCCGCCAGCTCGGCTTGACGCACCACCTGATCACCGCCTACACCAGCCTGGTCGCGATCGACGTAACGCCGGTGCGACCGGCCGATGCCGCGCTGCAATCGGGCAAGGTACCCACGCAATTGCCCGACGGCTGGCAGCATGAAGCCGTGTTCGGCGGCGAGGGTGAACTAGGCAAGGGCGCCACGCCCGGCCTGCTGCGCATCGCCGTGGGTACGCTGCTGCTCGGCCTGGCCGGCCTGCCGGTGCTGGGCGCCCGGCTGGCGCGTCTGAGAGCGCGCCGCACGCGGCGGATCAGCTTGTCGATCAGGAGCCGCGCATGACGCCGGTTGACGCTTCACGCTTGTGGCTACTCGATCGCCGCATCGATCTGCAACATCTATGGCGAGCCACCCGCGCGCGGCTGCGCCTGCGGCCAACGCTGCGGCAGGCCGCCGTAGCCTTGCTGATCGGCATCGGCGGCTGGCAGTTGGGCAGCGGGCTATGGCTGTATGCCAAAGCCTGGCTGGCGCAGGTGCTGATCGAAGACGCCTGGCAGCGCAACCGCAGCGCCGGCCAGGTTTACGCCAAGCCATGGAGCTGGGCCGACACCGCGCCGGTGGCGCGCTTGATGTTCCTCGATCAGGCGCAATCCTTCGTCGTGCTGTCGGGCGAGGCAGGTCGCGTGCTGGCCTTCGGCCCCGGCCACCGGCCCGATTCGCCGCTGCCCGGCAAAGCCGGCAACAGCGTGATCAGCGGCCATCGCGATACGCACTTTCGCGTGCTGCAATCGGTGCACGCCGGCGACTTGATCGCGATCGAGGCGCTCGACGGCCGCGTGCGCCGTTACCGCGTCGCCGGCATGCAGATCGTCGATCATCGCGATCTGCGCGTGCTGGCCGATCGCGGCATCGACGAGCTGACGCTGGTCACCTGCTGGCCGTTCGATGCGATCGTGCCGGGCGGGCCGTTGCGGTACGTGGTGAAGGCGACGGCGGTCGATACCTCGTAAGAAGCGAAACCGGGCCTGGCGCGCGCCAAGGCCCGGCCACCGGCGCCTGGCCGGCGTTCAGATATTTGACGCCATCACGCGTTGAAGCCGAGCGCCGCGGCGGCGGTTGAGCTCGTCAATTAGCCCCGCAGCACTGCTTGTATTTGCGCCCGCTGCCGCACGGGCACGGGTCGTTGCGGCCGACCTTCGGCTGCTCGCGCCGCACCGTCTCGACGCGCATTGCCGCCGGCGTCGTGCCCGATTGCCGGTAGGGCCGGAAGAATTCATGGATGTCAGCCGCGTCGCCGATCATGCGATCGATCAGGCCATCGCGTTCGCGGCGGCCCAGCGGCCGCGCGTTTTCGTCATCCAGCGTGGCAGCCAGCGTCTCGATCGCATCCAGCGAGTCGGCGAATTCCTTTTCATCGACCAAAGCATCCCAGCTGTCTGGATACAGCTCCACTGCCTGCAAGAAGCCGACCGCCCAGGCGCTGCCGTCGGCGCGGCCATGCTCGTCGTAAGCCAGCACGGGTGAATATTCGCCGCGCTCGAAGGCGCCGACGACGCTGGCCGCATGGCGGGCGATCAGCATGCCGAGCTCGGATTGCTCGTCGAGCGTCTCGTGGCCGGCGGCACCGGCCGTGCCGGCCGTCTCATCGCCGTTGGCCTTGCCGACGATCTCTTGCCCGCCCGCATAGGCCAGCAATTGCGCCACGTCGATGGGTTCCGGCGTACAGACCAGTCCCGCGATGAAACCGTCGAGCTCCTCGACGATCATCGCGTCTTCGTTGTCCAGCGCTTCGAGCAGCGTGTCGAGCCGATCGAGTTCGTCGGCGGAAAGCGGCTCGGCGCCGCGCGTAGAAGAGGAGTCGAATCGAATCATGGCGCGCATCTTACGCGCCTGCGCAAGCTGCGTCATGGCACCGTGGACTGCGCCATGGTTTGCAGCATGAGAACGCGTCAACCCTGCCGCTTGAGCACCACCGGCTCGAACGCCACGTGCGCCCCTTCCGAACCGAACAGCACTTGTCCATCCTGGATCGAGCAGTTCAAGCGCATCGCGCGCTGCGCCAGCGCCGCCAGCTCATCGGCGGCGCGCGGCGGTACGGCCAGCACGGACAGATTGGCGTTGCGTCCGAATGCGCCGGCATTCTGCGACCACCAGACGTCGCCCTTCGTACCGCCGTAGGTCAGCACCGCCACCGACTGCGCTCGCGAGCAGGCGCGGCGCACGCGGCGTTCGTCGGGCCAGCCGACGTCGATCCAGAGATCGATGGCGCCGGTCAGGTCGGCGAGGGATAGATCGGGTTCGTCGTCGCTCGACAGGCCGCGGCCGAATTGCAGGGCCGGGTCGGCGTGCAGAGCGAAACCGAGCAGCCGGATCATCATCCGCTCTTCGGTTTCAGAAGGGTGACGCGCGATCGTCAACGAATGATCGGCGTAGTAGCCGCGGTCGATATCGGCGATCGACAGCTCGGCTTTGTAGATGCTTGCTCGCAGGGCCATGCGGCACTCTACAGCAAACGAATATGTATCGAAGACCGGTGCCGGCGAGGCGCACGGGCGCGGCGGTGGGCCGCCGCGCCTGCCTGCCAAAGCGCTCGACTACTTCATGAGCGCCGGGCTCAGCCGCGTGCCGGCGCCCCCGGCCGCTGCTCACGCGGTGCACCAGGGCGTGCGCCGTCGCGCATCGACCGTTGACCGCGCTGCTCGAAGCGAGCCATGCGTTCGCTCACGTGCTTTTGCTGCTCGGGCGTGAGCTGCCGGTAGATCTCGTTCATGTTGCGGGCACGCAGCTCAGCCATCTGTGCCATCGCCTGCGCATGGCGCTCGGCCAGCCCACGCGCCTTGGCCTGATCGTAATCAGCCGACAAGGGCAGCCGCGCCAGTTCACGGCGGGTCTGCTGCAGCACCTTGCCCTGCTCGCGCAAGGCCGGCGCGCTGCCGTGCATGATCTCGAACACCTTGTCGCGTTGCTGCTCGGTCAGGTTCAGCCCGCGCAGCCAGCCCATGCCGGGACCCTCGCCACGGAAATGCGTCGCGCCATGCATGCCGCGCTGCATCGGTCCATGCGCGCCCTGATGCATGCGGCCATGTCCCCATTGTCCGGCCTGGCCGTGCATGCCGTGCTGCGGCCCCGGCATTTGCGCCGCATCGGGCCGGCCACCGGCACCGGGGCCCGCGCCGGGCATCGGCCCGCCCGGCCCAGGCTGGGCAAGGGCGAACAAGGGGGTGGCCAGCGCAATGCTGCCGGCAACGATGAAGCGGTTGATTCGGCGTGATTTCATCTGATGACTCCTGTCGATTGATCGTCGGGCCGCCGCCAGTGGGCTGCGGCACGACCTCATCATCAGCGCCGGCCGTGTTAAGTGCGGTTGCCCATGTGTAAGCGTTGGTAAAGATCCGTATCGGAAACGCAAAGCGCCCTTACCCGCCCCGCCCGGCGCCGATATGATCGATGCAAGGCTTGGGCACGGCTGGGAACGGGTACCGTTCCGGCCGGCTACCCAACGAGAGACTTCACCATGCCCCGTGTACTGTTGGTCGATGATGACGTCGAGCTGACCGACCTGCTGCGCGAATACTTGCAGCGCGAAGGCTTCGACACCGATGCCGCGCATGATGGCGAGGCCGGCGTCGCGTGCGCGCTCGCCGGTCGCTATGACCTGGTCGTGCTCGATGTGATGATGCCCAGGCTCGACGGTGTCGAGGCGCTGCGGCGCATCCGCGCGGCCAGCCAGGTACCGGTGCTGATGCTGACCGCACGCGGCGACAACGTCGATCGCATCGTCGGCCTGGAACTAGGCGCCGACGACTACGTACCCAAACCCTGCACGCCGCGCGAGCTGGTGGCGCGCGTGCGCGCCATTCTGCGGCGCATGCGGCCGGCCGACGCCGACAGCGCCGAAGGGCCGATTGCCGCCGGCCCGTTGCAACTGTGGCCGGCCACGCGCCGCGCCCATTGGCATGGCGAGGCGCTGGCGCTCACCAGCACCGAATTCAATCTGCTCGAAGTGCTGGCCCGGCACGCCGGCCGCGTCGTCGACAAGGCCGAGCTGTCGGAACAGGGCATGGGCCGGGCGCTGGCACGCTTCGATCGCAGCATCGACGTACACGTCAGCAGCCTGCGCCAGAAGCTGGGCACGCGCGCCGACGGCTCCTCGTGGATCGAGACGGTGCGCGGCAAAGGCTATCAGTTGGTCAAGGAATGAAACGGGACGGCGGCGCGCTGATGGGCAGATTGTTCTGGAAAGTGCTGCTGGCATTCTGGCTGACCTTGCTGGTCGCCGTCGCCGCGCTGGGCACGCTGGTCTGGCTGCATCAACGCGACGTGCAGCGCGACACCACATTGGCCGCCGGCCCGCGCGCCGAGCTGGCGCTGCAATCGGCCGGCGCCACGCTGCGCCATGGCGGCACCGCCGCACTGGCCGCGCTGTTGAGCGAAACCGCAGCGCCGCGCGGCACACCGTCGGTCTATGCCGTCGATGCCAATGACCGCGATCTGCTCGACCGCCCGGTGCCACCCGAAGCGCTGGCGCGCGCTCGGCGCCTGGCGCAGCGCGCAGCGATCGGCATGATGGCGCGCGCCGTGCGCTACGACGAACGCAGCGGACTGCTGCTGTTCGTGGTGCAGCCTGAAGAGCTGGCCGAACGCGGCCCGCGGCGCATGGCGGTGCATCGGCCGGCGCCGGCCCAGCCGCTGCCGCCGCTGGTATTCGTCGGCATCGGGCTGCTGGCCAGCCTGATGTTCAGCGCCCTGCTGGCCTGGTATCTGACGCGGCCGATCCGCTACCTGCGGCAGGCTTTTGCATCGGTGGCCGAAGGCCGGCTGGACACGCGCGTGGCGCCGCTGATGGGCCGGCGCGCCGACGAGATCGCCGACCTGGGCCACGACTTCGACCAGATGGCGCAACAGTTGCAGCAGCTCATCGGCGCGCAGCGCCGTCTGCTGCACGACGTGTCGCACGAGCTGCGCTCGCCGCTGGCGCGGCTGCACGCGGCGATCGGCCTGGCGCGGCAGGATCGCGAGCGCGCCGAAGCGATGCTCGAACGCATCGAACGCGAAGCGGTGCGGCTCGACAGCCTGGTGGGCGAGCTGCTGACGCTGGCCCGGCTCGAATCGGGCCAGTCGACGGCGGCCCGTGAACGCATCGACATCGTCGAGCTGCTCGGCGCGCTGGTCGACGATGCCCGCTTCGAAGCGCAGGCACGGCAGCGCGACGTACGGCTGACCGCCACGCAGGCCGCGCCGGCCGACGTCAATGCCGAGCTGCTGCATCGCGCCTTCGAGAACGTGGTGCGCAATGCGGTGCATCACACGGCCGCCAGCAGCACGGTCGACGTGCAGGTGCAGCGCGACGATGCCCACCGGCGGCTGGTCGTGACCATCGACGACCACGGCCCAGGGGTGGCGTCGGCCGACCTGCCGAAGATCTTCGAGCCGTTCTACCGCAACGGCAGCGGCCCGGGGTTCGGACTCGGCCTGGCGATCGCACGGCGCGCCGTCGAGGCGCATGGCGGCAGCATCGCGGCGTCGAACCGCGCAGAAGGCGGATTGCGCGTGACGATCGAGCTGCCGCTGCCTGCGGATTGAGTGAATGCGTTGCCGGCCGATGAACCCGCCGCCGGCCGAACCGCCCGGTGCATGCCACCTGCCACCTGCCACCTGCCACCTGCCACCTGCCACCTGCCACCTGCCACCTGCCACCTGCCACCTGCCACCTGCTACCTGCCCGCCTGCCGCCTCGCCCGATAGCCCCTACAATTCTCCTCCCCACCCCGATCGCCGGCGCAGCCGGCGAGCCACCACGAGGAGGCGAGAGCTTCATGAAAGCAGCATGGTATGAACAGATCGGCGAAGCGGCCGATGTGCTGAAGGTCGGCGAGCAGCCCGACCCGCAGCCGGCCGCCGGCGAGGTGCGCGTGCGCGTGCACATGTCGGCGGTGAATCCGTCCGACACCAAACGGCGCCGCGGCATGCGCGGCCAGGCGAACCAGTTCGCACGGGTGATTCCGCACCAGGATGGCGCCGGCGTCATCGACGCGGTCGGTGCCGGCGTCGATCCGGCGCGCGTCGGCCAACGCGTCTGGGTGTATGAGGCCAATCTCGGCCGGCCCTCGGGCACGGCTGCGCAATACACCACCGTGCCGGCGCACAAGGCGGTGCCGCTGCCCGACGCCACCAGCTTCGCGGAAGGCGCCTGCCTGGGCGTACCGGCGATGACGGCGCACCGCTGCGTGTTCGCCGACGGGCCGGTCACCGGCCAGAACGTGCTGGTGCAGGGCGGCGCCGGTGCGGTCGGTTATTACGCGGTGCAGATGGCCAGACTGGGCGGCGCGGCACGCGTCATCGCCACCGTCAGCCGCGACGAGCAGGCCGCCCGCGCGCTGGAAGCCGGCGCGCACGCGGTGATCAACCGCCGCACCGAAGACGTGGCCGCGCGCGTGCAGGAATTGTGCGGACAGCCGGTGCCGCTCGATCGCATCATCGAAGTGTCGTTCGGCGCCAATCTGAAGACCGACGTGGCGCTGCTCAGGCCGCGTGGCGTGATCGCCGCCTATGCGTCCGACGAGGTGCCGGAGCCGGCGCTGCCCTTCTCGTCGCTGCTGCAAAAAGACCTGACGGTGCGTTTCGTGCTGGTCTATGCGATGTCGGAAGCGGCGCATCGCGAAGCCGCCGGCTGGATCAGCGAGACACTGGCCGAAGGCCGGCTGCGGCATCAGATCTACAAGGAGTTCACGCTCGATCAGATCGTGGCCGCGCATCAGGCAACCGAAACGATGAGCCACATCGGCAAGGTGCTGGTGCGCATCGACTGAAGTGGCGCGCCGGGGCTCGGCGCCGCGCCAGCCCCGCGTTCAGCGCGCCTGCTCGCGCGCGAACGCCGCCGCCTCGCCAACCGCCTGCCCGGCTGCCGGCAGCAGCCGGGCAAAGCTCAGAAAGCCGTGGATGATGCCGTCGTAGACGCGTAACTGAGCCGGTGATCCGGCGGCGTGCAGCGCTTGCGCCAAGGCCAGTGAATCATCACGCAGCGGATCGAGCCCCGCGGCCGCGATCCATGACGGCGGCAGCCCGTGCAGCGCGCCGTCGAGCAATGGAAACGCCGCTGCCGCATCGGCCACGCTGCGCCCACCCAGATAAGCCGACTCATAACGCTGCATCGCCACGCGCGACAGCCCATAGCGGCCATCGCCGAACGCGCGCATCGACTCGGATTCGCCCATCGGCAGATACACGCCGTAAAACAGCAGCAGCGCCTGCGGCATCGGCTGGCCGGCGTCGCGTGCACGCATTGCCTCAGCCAGAGCCAGATTGGCGCCGGCGGAATCACCGGCCAGCACCCAGCGCGTGCCGGGCGCCCGCGCCGCACGCAGCGCGCCGAATATCTGCCGCACGTCGTCGGCCGCGGCCGGATACGGATGCTCGGGCGCCAGCGCGTAGTCGATGCCGGTGACCGGGCAGCCCGCCGCCAATGCAAGGCGCCGCATGATGCCATCGTGCGTGTCGAGCGAGCCCACGCACCAACCGCCGCCGTGCAGATAGACGATCTCGATGCTTTGGTCGGCACCGGCGGGCAGATAGCGGCGCACGCGCGTCGCGCGACCCGACGATGCGATCTCGCTGTCATCGATCGCGGCCATCGCCGGCGCATCGGCCAGCCACCAGCGGCGCTCGCGCAGCAATTGCGCGCGCGCCTCGCCGAACGGCATCGAATAGCGGTCGCCCTGGTTCTCACGCAGCTCGGCCAGGCGCGCCAGCGTGGTCTGCATTTCGGGCGTCGGCCCTGGATCGGCTCGATTCGACGTGGCAGGGTATTCGATGGGGCCGTCAGACGCCTGGCTCATCGCGACGGTCCGTTCGATACCGCAGGCAATAGTGCCCGCACCGCGCGAAACAGCGCTGCGTCGGCGCTGCCCAGATCATCGAGCACGTCGAAATGCGTGCGCCCCTGCACCAGCATCAGCTCGACCTGATGGCCGAGCTCGCGCAAGCGCTGCGCGAAGCGCTGACTCTGCTGCTGAAAGCCGTCGGTTTCCAGCGCACCGGCCGCCAGCACGAAGCGGCTCGGTTCGAAATGCGCAAAGCCGATCGGGCTCAGGCGCTGCACTTCGTCGTCCGACATGCGCACGTCGCGATTGACGCTGGTATGCAGCAAGGGCCGCAGGTCGAACACGCCGCTGATGCCGGCCACGCCGCCTACCTGCAAACCGCCCAGCTGCTCGGGTGTGCGCCCGGCCAGCACGCCGCACAACTGGCCGCCGGCCGAATGCCCCGACAGCACGACGCCATCGCTGCGAACACCCAAGGCCGCGGCCGATCGCGCCAACCAGCGCATCGCCTGTTCGAGCTGCTCGACGATCTGCGTCAAGGTGACCGCCGGCGCGAGATCGTAGCCGACCAGCGCCACCGCGATGCCGGCGCGGTTGTAGGCTTCGGCCAGGAACGCGAAGATCTCCTTGTTCAGCGCACGCCAGTAGCCACCGTGGATGAATACCAGCAAGGGACTGGGCGCCTCGCCGCACAAGGCCGGAAAGACGTCGATCAGGCAGCGCGGCCCCGACGCGTAACGCTGATCGCGCAGCCCGCCCGCGCGGGCATACCAATCGGCACTGCGCGCCGCGAATTCGCGATAAACGCCTTCGCGCTCGGGATGACGGATGCGCAGGTTGTATTCACCTTCGAGCGCCGGCTCCAGCGGCGCGGCGGCAAGCGACTCAGACGCCAAGATAAGCCTCCCGCACACGGTCATTGGCGATCAGTGCCTGCGCGCCGTCCGACAGCGCGATGCGCCCGCCTTCCAGCACGTAGCCGTGATCGGCGCGGCGCAGCGTCACGCTGGTATTTTGTTCACAGACGAAGATCGTGAGCCCCAGTTCGCGCAGCCGGCGCAAGGTGTCGAAGATCTGCGTGACCACCAGCGGCGCCAAGCCCATCGAGGGTTCGTCGAGCAGCAGCATGCGCGGGCTGCCCATCAGCGCGCGGCCGATGGCCAGCATCTGCTGTTCGCCGCCCGACAAGGTGCCGGCGGCCTGCTGCAAGCGCTCTTCGAGCCGCGGAAACAGATCGAGCACGAACGCCAGGTTGTCGGAAAAGCCGCCGCGATTCTTTGGAAAAAGCAACTGGAACGCACCCATCTCGAGGTTTTCGCGCACGGTGAGCGGCGCAAACACCTTGCGCCCTTCCGGCACCAGCGCCAGCCCGAGCTTGACGATGCGGTCGGCCGACAGCGTGCTGATGTCGCGGCCGTCGAACACGATGCGGCCGCGCACCGGGCGCAGCAGGCCGCTGATGGCGCGCATCGTGGTGCTCTTGCCGGCGCCGTTGGCGCCGATCAACGCATGAAAGCCGCCACGCGGCACCGTGAACGACACATCGGACAGCACCTCGCCCTGGCCATAGTCGGCGCGCAACGACTGCACTTCAAGCATGCACGGCCTCCTCGCCCAGATAGGCGACGATCACATCGCGATTGCGGCTCACCTCGGCCGGCGGCCCCTCGGCCAGATGCCGGCCGTAGTTCAGCACCAGCACCTCGTGGCACAGGTTCATCACCATGCGCATGTTGTGCTCGACCAGCAGCACCGTCACGCCGCTGTCGTTGACGCGCCGGATGATCGCCGACAGCGCCGCCTGCTCGCCATGCGGCACGCCGGCCGCAGGTTCGTCGAGCAGCAGCAGCCGAGGCTCGGCGACCAGCGCCCGCGCGATCTCCAGCAGTTTGGCTTCGCCGAAGCTCAAGCCCGCCGCCGACGAATCGGCGCGATCGGCCAGCCCGAGCAAGGCCAGTTTGTCGTAGGCGCGAGCCTCGATGTCGGTCTCTTCGCGACGCACCGACGGCAGACCGGCCAGGCTGGCGAAGAATCCGGCACGCGTGCGCGGATGCCGGCCGATCATCACGTTTTCGAGCAGGCTCAGCTCGCGAAAGATCTGCAGGTTCTGGAAGGTGCGCGCGATGCCGCGTTCGGCGCGCTGGAACGAGCGCAAGCCGACGATCGATTCGCCATCGAACACGATGTCGCCGCGCGTCAGAGCCACCAGCCCCGCCAGCGCATTGAACAGCGTCGTCTTGCCGGCGCCATTGGGCCCGATGATGCCCTTGATGCGGCCGGCGGCCACCGAAAAGCTCAGCTCGTCGACGGCGCGCAGGCCGCCGAAATGCACGCTCAGGTCACGCACTTCGAGCAGGTTCATCGCCGCCGCCGTAGTTTGTCGAACATGCCGATCAGCCCGTTCTGGAAATACAGCAGCACCAGGATCATGCACAGGCCGAACAGGAACAGCTCGGCGTCGTGCACCTGCCGCAGCAGCTCGGGCGCGGCGGTGAACAGCAGCGCGCCCAGGAACGGCCCCCAGAACGTGCCCCAGCCGCCCAGCGCGACCATCACCACCAGCAGCACCGAAGTGAAGAAGCTGAAGGTCTCGGGCGAAGCGAACATGTTGAAGTGCGCATACAGCGCACCGGCCAGACCGGCCAGGCCGGCCGAGAACGCGAAGGTGGCCACCTTCAGCCGGAACGCATCGATGCCCAGCGCGCCGGCGGCGATCTCGCTGCCGGCCACGGCGCGCAACGCGCGGCCGTTGCGGCTCGACACCAGGTTCAGGATCAGGAACATGGTGAGGAAGCCGGCAAACCAGGCCAGCGGATAGAAGCGCGTCGGCGTATCCAGCTCGAAGCCGAACAGCCGGAACGGCGCGATGCCCGAGAGCCCGTTGGGCCCGCCGGTGATCGGCACCAGCTCGACGAACAGCACGCTCAGGATCGCGTTGAAGCCCAGCGTGCCCATCGCCAGATAGTGGCCGCGCAAGCGCAGCGTGGGCAGCGCGATCAGCAGCGCCGCGAACGCCGTGCCGGCAACGGCGATCAGCATGCCCAGCGCCGGCGTCAGGCCGTAGCGCGCCGACAGCACGCCCGATATGTAGGCGCCCAAGCCGAACAGCGCGCCGTGGCACAGCGAGATCTGCCCAGCATAGCCCAGCACCAGATTCAAGCTTGCCACCAGAATCAGGTTGATGAAGAACATCACGCCCAGGCTGGTGATGTAATCGTTGGGCGCCACCAGCGGCCAGGCCAGCAGCACCAGCCAGACCAGCGCCAGCCGCAGCCGCTGCGCATGGAGCCGCGCCCGCTGGCCGCCGGCAGCGGTCTTGCGTTCGGATTCTGAATTCAGGATGGCCGCCATCTCAGTGTTGCGCCTCAGACCCGTTCGACATGGCCGCGCCCCAGCAGACCCGCCGGCCGCATGAACAGCACCAGCAGCAGCACCACGAAGGCCACCGCATCTTTGAACGCCGACGAGATCGTACCGCTGGCCAGCGCTTCGAGCACGCCCAGCAGCAAGCCGCCGACCACCGCACCCGGCAGGCTGCCCAGGCCGCCCAGCATCGCCGCCGAGAAACCCTTGAAGCCCAGCACCGTGCCGTGATCGAACGAGGTCAGCGTCAGCGGCGTGATGATCACGCCGGCGATCGCACCCACCGCCGCGGCGATGCCGAACGACACCAGCATGCTGGTACGCGGGCTGATGCCGACCAGCGACGCGGCATCGGGCTCGGCGGCAGCGGCCCGCATCGATTTGCCGAGCATGGTGCGCGAGAAGAACAGATGCGCGGCCACCATCACGACGGCGGTGATGCCGACGATCCACAGCGTCTGCGACTGCAACGACACCGCGCCCAGCATGATCGGCCGATCACCCGAAAAGGTGGGCAGCCCGGCCGGGTTCTTGCCCAGCGTGAGCATGACCAGGCTCTTGGTGCAGATCGCCAGCCCGATGCTGACCAGCGTGATCAGCAGCGGCGACGGCCAGCGCAGGCGCCGCATCACCAGCACTTCGGACAACAGCCCGACCACGGTGACCACCACCACCGCCCCCAGACAGGCCAGCGCCAGCGGAACCGTGCCGGCGGCATACAGCGCCGCCGCCACCATGCCGCCCATCATCACCCATTCGCCCTGCGCGAAATTGATCGCGTCGGTGGCCTTGAAGATGACGTTGAAGCCCAGCGCGATCAGGCCGTAGATGCTGCCGGTGCTCAAGCCCGCGAGCACCAGCTGGAGCAGGTCGCTGCTCATCGCGTTACAGGCGGCCGAGCCGCGGATGCGGCGCGACGACGGGCACGATGCCCAGCTCGGCCAGCCGCTGCCGGGCACGGCCGAGATAATCGACGAACACCTGCTCTTCGCGTGCCGCGTCGATCGCGCCCAGCCCCGCTTGTTCGAGCAGCGCAGCGGCCTGCGCATCGGCGCGCGTATCGATCGTGGCAGACAGCGTCGGCACGTGATAGCCGGTGAACGCAACGTTCTCGATCCATGCCGCCACGGCACGGGCGATCGATTCACGCTGTGCACGATCGGCCTGCGCCACGCGCGACTCCAGATACAGCCAACCGAACGAGGCATGGCGCCGCTTGTCGGCCAGCACGTGTTCGAACAACTGCTTGAGCACGCGATCGCGGGTGGCCGCGGCATAGGCTTCGAACAACTCCAGCTCGAGCCCGTCTTCGACCGCGCAGTGTGCCGCCACGTAGCCGTCGAGCGAACGATCGGCATCCAGCGCATCGCGATACAGCGTCTGGTTGATCACCGGTTCCCAGGCCGGATCGGCGGGGCGATCGAGATAGCCGCCGAAGTTTTCGGCCGCCAGATGGAAGGCCTCGACGTGCCAGGCTTCCTCGGTGTTGCGTACGGTGAGGAAGTATTTCGGATCGGCTTCGCGATCGATCTCCAGGCAGAAGCGGATCAGCAGCGCCGGCGTTTCAGCCAGCCCGGTGTACTCGACCCAGGCGCGCCGGCTCCAGACGCGGCGCGCGGCATCGCGCAGCGCCGCATCGTGGCGATCGGCCGACAGCGCCGGCCAATCGATGTCTTTCATCGGATCCCAGCGCGAGCGCTTGGCAGCTTCATACAGCTCGCGGATCGAAGCGATCGATTGCGACAGATCGAGCGGAAAACGGCGCTCGACGTGGATGCGGGTCGGTGTGGCGGCAGCCGCGACATTCATGGTTCAGAACTCCCCGGCAATCTTCGGATGACGGAACATCGGCAGCTCCATGTCCCACGATTCCTTCATCTGCCTGCGGATGCGCGCGATCGAATCGACGAACACCGGCTTTTCCAGTTCTTCGACGGTGGCACCCAGGCCGGCTTCCCAGGTGATGCGATCGCTTTCAATCTCGCTGTCGGAAGCGGGGTTCGACGGCGCCAGCCAGGCGCTGTGATAACCGTTGAGTTCGACCTTTTCGATCATCGTGATCACCGCCTGCCGCACGCGCTCGAACTGATCGGGCGTGAGCTGCTTGATGCGCGTGTTCATGAAGTACCAGCCGAACGCGCAATGGCGCACCTCGTCGCGCATCACCAGCTTGCATACGCGCTTGGCCACCGGGTTCGGCGTGATCTCGATCAGATGCCGGAACACGTCGAAGGCGATCTCTTCGGCGGCGCAGACCAGCGCCGCGATGATGCCTTCCAGCGGCACCTCGGGGTCGAGCGCCAGCTTGCGCACGCCGTGCGTGGCCACCGACCCCTGGAACGCGGTGCGCGCCGGCTGCTCGATGTAGCCGCCCAGCCGCTCGGCCATCCGATAGCAGACCTCGGCGTGGCGCGATTCTTCCTGCGAGCGGATGGTGAAGAACAGGCGCATGTCGGGCGCGTGCTTTTCCTGGCAGTAGCGGATCTGCAGCGCCGGGCTTTCCGAGATGGCCCCGTACTCGCCCCAGGCGCGCCGGCTCCAGTACATGCGCGCGCCCCGTCGCTGCTCTTCGGTGTAGGCCTCGGGATCGAGCTCATCCCAGGGCACGTCGGTGGCCGGGTTCCACTGATTGCGGGTGGCCAGGTGAAACAGATCGCGGATCTTCGGAATGCGCACGCCGAGATCGAGCGGAAACCGCTGCTCGGGTGCATCGAGAATGGTCGGCACTTGCAGCACGGCGCTCATCACAACCTCCGTCGCGGATGCAGTTACGGTTACTGGTAGTCGGCCAGCCGGAAACGGCCGCCTTCGTATTTCAGCAGCACCAGATCGCTCTTGGACAGGCCGGAATGGCGCTCCGGACTGAAATTGAACACGCCGCCCACGCCCTGATAGCCGCGCACGTTGCGCAGGGCATCGCGGATCTTCGTCTTGTCGGCGCCGCCCTTCTCGATCGCCAGCCGCGCGAGCTGGATCGCGTCGTAGGTCTGCGCGGCGAACTGGTTCGGGCGACGCTTGTAGCGGTCTTCGAAGCTCTTGGTCAGCGCGGCGATCTGCGCCCGGCTCGGGTCGTTGGCCGGCAGATCGTCGCCGACCGGAAACTTGACGCTGACAAGCAATACGTCCTTGGCGGCGTCGCCGGCCAGATCCATGTAGCGCTTGTCGACGAAGCCGTAGCTGTGGATGAGCTGCGCGTCGATGTTCATCGCACGGGCCTGCTTCATGAACACCACGCCGGGGCTGGCCACCGTCCAGCAGACGATCGCCTGCACGCCGGCGCTCTTCAACTTGGTGAGCTGCGGCGTCATGTCGGTGTCGGTGGGGTTGAAGCTTTCATAGACCATCTCGATGCCGCGCTGCGGCGCCACCTTCTTGGCCTGCTCCACCGCGCTCTGGCCGAAACCGCTGGAATCGGCCAGCAGCGCCACTTTGCGGAACTTGCGCTTGTTGAAGTAATCGGCCAGCCGCTCGATGACCTGGTCGTCATCGGCGGTGGACTTGAACGTCCAGGGCCGCTCGGACACCGGGCTGACGATCTGCATGCTGCCCTCGGTAGACATGAACGGCATGCCGGCCTTCTCGGTGATCTGCAGCATGGCCAGCGCCATGCCCGACATGTTTCCGCCGCCGACCACGATGTCGACGTTGTCCTGCGTCATCAGGCGGCGCAGCGCATTCAAGCCTTTTTGCGTCTGGCTTTCGGCATCGTAGAAGAACCACTGGATCTTGCGGCCGCCAATGCCGCCGCGTGCATTGATTTCCTCGATGGCCAGCTCCATGCCGGCTTTCATGTCTTCGCCGAGAAAGGCGGCCGGCCCGGTCACTGACAGGACGGAACCGATCTTGATCGGCGCCGGCTGCGCGCGCGCAGGCAAAGCCAGAGCGACAGGCGCCGCAGCGGCGGCTTTCAGCAAAGTGCGGCGATCGACTGCGAGTTTCATTGCTGCTCTCCAAAGACGGGTCAAGGGTGGGTTGTCAGGTGAAGCGTCTGGTGAAGCATCGGACAGGCGATCGCGGTGGTTTGCCTGTCGTACCGATCAGGAAGTGGTTGCCGGCCAATCGCCGACCGAATGAACGTCGGCGATGCCGCCCGGATGCCGCGCCGACGGGTGCCCGACGCCGGCCGGTTCGGCCGCATCGGCAGTGAGATTGACGGTGAACGCGCAGCGGATCTTGTCGGCGCGATGCCACGAGCGGCCGGCCATTGCCGGCACGCCGTCGTCGCCGTAATAGACCATCTCGCGGATCAGCACCGGGTCGCTGCGGCGCACACCCAGCAAAGGCGCGCCGGCCGGGCCGGCCAGCGCGGCCTCGACCTTGTTCTCGCCGCGTGCCAGGCGGATGCTGCGGCCCAGCAGCGACAGCAGCGAAATCTTCGATGCTTCGTCGCGCTGGATGGAGTGCGAAAAATCAGGATGGATATAGCGGTAGTCGTACGAGATCGTGATGTCGCCGTTGTTGCGCACGCGTTCCAGGCACAGGATCTCGCGGCCGGCTTCGATGCCCAGCCAGGGCGCAACCTCGGGCGGGCACGGCGCCAGCTCGAAGCGCTTCAATGACAACTGCAGCGGGCGCCCGACCTCGGCCCATTGGTCGAGGAAGTTCATCTGCGGGCTGAACGACTCGTCGAACTTGTCGCGATTGACGAAGGTGCCGTGGCCCTGCTGCCGGTGCAGCCAGCCTTCGGCCGATAGCGCCTGCATCGCCTGGCGCACGGTGGCGCGGCTGATGCCGAACATGCTGCACAGCTCGCCTTCTGAATAGAAACGCTCGGGCGGATGATCGCCGGCCGAGATCATGGCTTTGAGCCGGCGCGCCACTTGCGCATACAGCGGCAATGGCGAACGGCGGTCGAGCGCCGCAGCGGCGGCGCGGGGCAGACCTGAGACGACTGGTTCTGCGCGAGATTCGGAAGACACGATGCGGAACACCTCGATTCGATCGACGCTGAGCACCGGCCGACCGCGCCACGCGGCGCGTTCGCCCCTCACAAGCCGGCAGCTTGCGGCGGCCCTCATGTGCCGGCCCCGGGGTGCTGATGCCCAGAAGTTGCTTGCTTGTATGGATATACGGACATTATCCTAAGCGGACATTCATCGAATCGTCAACAAGCATTCCGCAAAGCCTGCGCGGCGGCAACGAAGCGTTCGTTATGTCGTCATGCCGGCCGCCGGAATTCGCCGAACCGGACACCGCTCGACGTGCAGGTCGCCACCATCGATTTCAGCGTGCCGCTGGCCGGCAACATCAACGCCCGCTTCACCGATCCCGCCGCCATCGAATGCGCCGAATTGGTGGTCTGGCGCCCGCAGGCGATCTTCGAGCGCTATGAAGCGTCGATCGAGCAGCGCGATGACGCGCGCGACGTGCTCGGCGCACGTGCGTCGCAGGATCTGCTGGCCGAGGCGCGCGGCATGCGCGCCGCGTTTCGGCGCTTGCTCGAACGCGGCGGCACGCTGGTGTGCTTCGTGCCGACGGCGCGCGTGCTGGGCGTGCACACCTTGCAGGAGATCGTCGATTTCGAGCCGATGGAGGTGTTGCCAGTGGCAGGGCCACGGTTGCGGGCGATTGGCGGCGATGCATGCAGATCGGGTAATGACGTGGCGGATCCGCGCCGCGATGCCGCGAGTGCCCGATGCGGTGCCGAAGACGAGCGCAGCAACGCTCCGGACATCCGCTGCGACGCCGGCGAACCGTTTCGCGGTTTCTTCACGCGCTGCGCCGGTTGGCTGCAACCACGCGCCGCCTTGGCCGGCGTCTTCGGCCGCGCCGTGGCCAGCGCGCCCGATGGTACGGCGCTGGCTTCGTTCGGCTACGAACACCCGGGCCGTGTACTGCTACTGCCCGCGCCGCGCGCGTCGCTCGATGAAGCGCAACGCTGCGTGCTGCTGGAGCAGCTTCGCGAACTGGCACAGCGGCTCGATCGCGGCGCGTCAGCAGCCACGCTGCCGAGCTGGGCGCTGGCGTCCACACCGCCCGAAGAAGGCGCCTTGCGCGCCGAAGCCTCGAGGCTGGCCGCCGAGCTGGCGCGCACGCAGCAAGCGCTGAACGCCACGCGCCGCGAGCTGCGCGAACACGAACGCATCCGGCTGCTGAACGCCGGCGACGCGGCCAGCGTCGTCGCCGCATTGCCGGAAGCGCTGTACCGGCTGGGCGCCTACCCGCAACCGCACGGCGACGATGAACTCGACGTGGCCTTCGAGATCGACGGCCGCGCCGGCGTGCTGATCCCGGTGGCGCAATGGCCCGACGAGGCCGCGCGCGTCGTCGAACGCGCGCAGCAGCGGGCACGCACGATCGGTGCCGAGCTGGGGCTGCCGGTGACGCCGCTGCCCGTTCCCGATCCGGATCTGGTCGATGTGACCGGCATCGTCCGGCACCTGCTGGTCGACATCCCGACCGAGTACGTGTCGGGCGCCGCGAGATCGGAAGAGCG
>JAFKGG010000077.1 GCA_017307915.1 Burkholderiales bacterium
CTGGGCCTGCTGATGGTGATCGCCGTGCTGCTATGGCTGGCCAGCGGTTTCTACATCGTGCAGGAAGGCCAGGCCTCGGTGGTGCTGCGCTTCGGCGAGTACCAGCAGCTCGTCGACCGCGCCGGCTTCACGTGGCGGCTGCCGTATCCGATCGAGCGCAACGAGATCGTCAACGTGCAGCAACTGCGTACGGTCGAAGTCGGTTACCGCAACGCGGTGCGCAACAAGACGCTGCGCGAATCGCTGATCCTCACGCAGGACCAGAGCATCGTCGACATGCAGTTCACGGTGCAATACCGGATCGGCGACGCCAAGGAATACCTGTTCACCAACAACCTCGGCGCGGTGCCCGAAGAAATCGTGCGCCAGACTGCCGAGACGGCGATGCGCGAAGTGGTCGGCCGCACCGGCGTCGATCAGGTGCTCTACGAAGAGAAAGAGCAGGTCGCGCAAGACGCGCGCAAGCAGATCCAGGCGCTGCTCGATCGCTACAAGGTCGGCATCACCATCGTCGACGTCACCATCCAGCAGGCGCAGCCGCCCGAGCAGGTGCAGGCTGCCTTCGAAGACGCCAACAAGGCCGCGCAAGACCGCGAGCGCCTGATCAACGAAGGCCGCGCCTACGCCAATGACGTGATCCCGCGGGCGCGTGGTGCCGCCGGCCGGCTGGCGCAAGAGGCCGAGGGCTACCGCGAACGCGTCATCGCCACCGCCGAGGGCGATGCCAGCCGCTTCCGCCAGGTGCTGGCCGAATACAGCAAGGCGCCGCAGGTCACGCGCGACCGGCTGTATCTGGAAACGATGCAGCAGATCTTCGCCAATACCAGCAAGGTCTACGTCGATTCGCGTGCCAACAGCAACCTGCTGTATCTGCCGCTCGATCGGCTGATGCAACAGGCCGGTGCCGACGGCCAGCGTGCGCCGGCCGTGCCGCAGGCGGGCGCGGCGCCGGCCGGTGAGCCGCCGGCTGCGCCCACGCGTTCGGAAGGGCTGCGCAGCCGTGAGCGCGACAGCCGCTGATACGAGTCCATCGTCATGAACAAACTGTTTCCGCTGATCGTCGGCGTGCTGGTCGCGCTGATGTTGTTCGTCTCCTGCGTGTTCGTCGTCGACCAGCGCCAATACGCGGTGGTCTTCGCGCTCGGCGAGATTCGCCAGGTGATCGACAAACCCGGCCTGCATTTCAAGCTGCCGCCGCCGTTCCAGAACGTCGAGTATTTCGACAAGCGCATCCTTACCATCGACACCGCCGACAGCGATCGCTTCATCACGTCCGAGAAGCTGAACGTGATGATCGACACCTTCGTGAAGTGGCGCATCATCGATCCGCGCGCGTTCATCCGCTCGGTGGGCGGCAGCGAGCAGATCGCCATCGACCGCATCAACCGCAGCCTGCGCGATTCGTTGAACAACGAGATCGCGCGGCGCACGGTGGCCGACATGGTGTCGAGTGCGCGCAACCAGGTGGTCGACAACGTGCGCGGCAAGGTCGATGAAGATTCGCGCCAGATCGGCGTCGAGATCGTCGACGTGCGCTTGAAGCGCGTCGATTTCGCGCCCGAGGTGTCCGAGCGCGTGTTTGCGCGGATGGAATCGGAACGCAAGCAGGTCGCCAACGAGCGCCGCGCCACCGGTTCGGCCGAATCCGAAAAGATCCGCGCCGATGCCGACCGGCAGCGCGAGGTGATCCTGGCCGAGGCCTATCGCGAAGCGCAGCGGATCAAGGGTGAGGGCGATGCGCGCTCGGCCGCGCTGTTTGCCGGCGCCTTCGGGCAAAACCCCGAGTTCGCCAGTTTCTATCGCAGTCTTGAGGCTTACCGTGCGTCGTTCCGCAATCGCAGCGACGTGATGGTGCTCGATCCGTCGTCCGATTTCTTCAAGTACTTCCGCGGCAACGTCGGCGAGCGCGGCCGCTAAGGGCCGTACGCCGCTGTCGCGATCCACGCCACGTGTCCGGAGACGACTGGTTGCGGGCTTTCGGCCTGCTGCTGATCCTGGAAGGCCTGATGCCCCTGCTGGCGCCGGCCCGCTGGCGCGAGGTCATCCAGCAGGTTTCGCGGCTGCGCGACGGGCAGATCCGCTTCTTCGGGCTGGGCGCAGCCTTGCTCGGGCTCCTGCTGTTGTGGATCATCTAGGCTTGTGGATGATCTAGGGCGGCGGCTCGCCGCGAAGCGGTTCGTGCGCTCCGGATTGCAGCCCTTGCCGCGTCGCCGCACGGCTGCAATCCCGGCTTCGAGTAAACTACAAAGTTTTGTCGCCGCTTTTCGGGGCTGAAAGCCACATGCCGCGCTGGTTGCTGCCAGAAAGTATCGCCGACGTACTGCCGTCGGAAGCCCGACGCATCGAAGAGCTGCGTCGGCGCCTGCTCGACCTGTATCGTTCCTACGGCTACGAGCTGGTCATGCCGCCGCTGATCGAGCATCTCGATTCGCTGCTCACCGGCTCGGGCGGCGATCTGGGCCTGAAGACCTTCCAGCTCGTCGACCAGCTGTCGGGCCGCACGCTCGGGCTGCGTGCCGACATGACGCCGCAGGTGGCGCGCATCGACGCGCACCTGCTTAACCGCGCCGGCGTGGCGCGGCTCTGTTATGCCGGTTCGGTGCTGCACACGCGCCCGCAGGGGCTGCTGGCCACGCGCGAACCGGTGCACGTCGGCGCCGAGCTGTACGGCCATGCCGGCATCGAGGCCGACCTGGAAGTGATCGACCTGCTGGTGCGCTCGCTCGATGCAGCCGGCGTGGCGCGCGTGCGGCTCGATCTATGCCACGTGGCGATCGTGCCGGCGCTGCTGGCCCTGCACGGAACGGTAGCCGGGCTCGAAGAAGAAGACCTCTACGGGCTGCTGCAACGCAAAGACGCACCCGGCCTGGCCGAGGCGCTGACCGGTGCACCGGCGGCCTTGCGCGAAGCGCTGCTGGCGCTGGTCGGCTTGCACGGACGGGTCGAAGCCGGGGCGGGGCAGGGGACGGGAACGGAGCCGGCCTCGTCGGCATCGTCCCGCTCGGCGCATGCCGGGCTGCCGATCCTGGCCCGAGCCCGCGCCACTTTGCCCGCCGTCGCGCCGATCACCGCCGCCCTCGACCAGCTCGAACGGCTGTGCTCGTCGCCGCTGTGGCAGCGTTGGCCGAGCGTGGAACTATCGATCGACCTGGCTGATCTGCGCGGCTACCGCTATCACAACGGCATCACCTTCGCCGCTTACGTCGAGGGACTGCCCTATGCGATCGCACGCGGCGGGCGCTACGATGACGTCGGCCGCGCCTTCGGCCGCGCGCGGCCGGCCACCGGTTTTTCGCTGGAGCTGCGCGCGCTGGCCGGTCTGATCGAGGCCGGCGATCCGGCCCCGGCGATTCTGGCGCCGTGGTCCGACGACGCGGCGCTGATCGAAACGGTGGCGGCGCTGCGCGCCGCCGGCGAGATCGTCATCCAGGTGCTGCCCGGCCACGAGCAGGAGCAGCAGGAGTTCGCGTGCGATCGCGAGCTGGTGCAAAACGCAGGGCGCTGGATCGTGCGCCCGCTCGGCGCCGCCTTATCGGCGCGGCGCATTTACGTACGACCCATACGAT
>JAFKGG010000078.1 GCA_017307915.1 Burkholderiales bacterium
TCGTCGACGTCATGCGTGATCATCAGCACCGTGTTGCGCAGCTCGGCCTGGATACGCATCACCTCGTCTTGCAGATGCGCACGCGTCAAGGCATCGAGCGCGCCGAACGGCTCGTCGAGCAACAGCAGCTTCGGCTCCATCGCCAGCGCACGCGCCAGGCCTACGCGCTGCTTCATGCCGCCGGAGATCTCCGACGGCAGGCGGTGCAAGGCGTGGCTCATGTTGACCATGTCGAGATTGCGCAGCACCCATTCGCGCCGTTGCGCAGCGCTGCGCGTGCGGCGAAAGGTCTTGTCGACGGCGATGGCCACGTTTTCGTAGACGGTGAGCCAGGGCAGCAGCGAGTGGTTCTGGAACACCAGCGCACGATCGGGGCCGGGATCCTTCACTTCGCTGCCGTCGAGAATGACGCCACCCGAGGTGGCGCGCAGCAAGCCGGCGACGATGTTCAGCACGGTCGACTTACCGCAGCCCGAGTGGCCGATCAGCGAGATGAACTCGCCGCGCCGCACGTGCAGGTCGATGCCCTTGAGCACCGGATTGGTGACGCCGCCGCGGCGAAAGCTCATGTCGACTTGCGAGATGCTCAGATAGCGATCGTTCATGATCGTGCTCCCGGTTGCGTATCAGTTCGCCGTCGTGCCGCGCGTCACGCGCGTGCCGACGAAGGCCACCGCGCGATCGAGCAGAAACCCGACGACGCCGACGTAGATCAGCGCGAGGATGATGTCGCTGATCAGCGACGAATTCCACGCATCCCAGATGAAGAAGCCGATGCCCACCCCGCCGATCAGCATTTCGGCCGCAACGATGGCCAGCCACGACAGGCCTACGCCGATGCGCAGCCCCGAGAAGATGTAGGGCGCGGCGGCGGGCAGCATGATTCTGCGAAAGTACTCGGCGCCGTTGAGCCGGATCACGCGCGCCACGTTGCGGTAGTCGTCGGGGATGTTGCGGATGCCCACCGACGTGTTGATGATGATCGGCCAGATCGCCGTGATGAAGATCACGAAGATGGCCGACGGATTGCTGTCCTGGAAGCCAGCCAGCGAAATCGGCAGCCAGGCCAGCGGCGGCACCGTGCGCAGGATCTGGAACAGCGGATCGAGCCCACGCAGCGCCCAGGTCGATTGCCCGACCAGCACGCCGAGCGCCACGCCCACCACCACCGCCATCGAATAGCCGTAGGCCACGCGCTGCAGGCTGGCCAGGATCTGCCAACCCAGGCCGACGTCGTTGCCGCCGTTGTCGAAGAACGGGTCGACGATCAGATCCCAGGTGTCGGCGATCATGCGGCCCGGCGTGGGCAGCGCGGCGCCCGGCCGCGAACACAGCAGCTCCCAGACGAGCACCAGCAGCGCCAGCATGACCAGCGGCGGCAGCAGATGCGAGACGAAGCGCTGGCTGGCCGCGGCCAAGCCGGCGCGCAGGCGCGTTGCGGCGATGCGCGCCGCGCTGCTCGAATCGGACGCGGCGCCGCTGTCGCGTGCGCCGCGGGTAACGCCGTCGGCGGCCACCACGTTCAGCGGCGTCGGTTCCAGAGTGTCGGAAGAGTTCATGCTGGGCTCCAAAGTGGCGCGCTCACGCCGCGCCTTGACCACGCAAGTGCTTGATCGTCAGGCTGTCGAGATACGCCTTCGGATTGGCCGGGTCGAACACCTTGCCGTCGAAGAACTTCTCCACGCCGCGCGACGTCGATTTCGGGATCTGCGCTGCCGGCACGCCGAGTTCGGCGGCGGCGGCGCGCCACAGGTCTTCGCGATTGACCTTGGCGATCCAGGCCTTGCCGTCGAAATCGCGCGGCAGGTAACCCCAGCGGATGTTTTCGGTGAGGAACCACAGGTCGTGGCTCTGGAACGGATACGAGGCGAAATCCTTCCAGTAGCGCATCTGGTGCGGGCTGTTCTGCACCACGCGGCCAGTGCCGTAGTCGAAGTCGCCGCGCATGCGGTCGACGATGTCTTCGAACGGCGCGTTGATCCAGCGGCGCTTGGCGCAGATGCGCGCCACTTCCTCGCGATTGGCCGGCTCTTCGCAATACATCTGCGCTTCCATCACGGCCTTGAGCAGCGCGCGCGTGGCGTTCGGATTGGCGTTGACGTAGTCGGCGCGCATCGCAAACGCCTTCTCGGGGTGGTTGGCCCACAACTCGCCGGTGGTGTTGGCCGTGTAGCCGATCTTCTGGCTGATCAGCTGCCGGTTCCACGGTTCGCAGACACAGAAGGTGTCCATGCTGCCGACCTTCATGTTGGCGACCATCTGCGGCGGCGGCACCACGATCGTCGAGATGTCGCGCGCGGGATCGATGCCGCCGGCGGCCAGCCAGTAGCGGATCCACATGTCGTGCGTGCCGCCGGGGAAGGTCATCGCGGCGTTCACGGCCTTGCCGCCGGCCGTTTTCGCAGCAAGCGCCTTCTTGAACTCGCGCGTGTCGGTGCCGATCTTCAACTCGCGGTATTCGTTGCCCACCGAGATGCACTGGCCGGCCAGGTTCAACCGCGCCAGGATGACCATCGGCACCTGAATGTTGTTCGGCGTCATCGCGCCGGTGCTGATCAGATACGGCATCGGCGAGAGGATGTGCGCACCGTCGATGCCGTTGCGCGCCGAGCCCAGCACCAGGTTGTCGCGCGTCGTGCCCCACGACGATTGCTTGAGCACCTGCACGTCGGTCATGCCGTGCTTGGCGAACAAGCCCTTCTCGTCGGCGACGAACAAGGGTGCGGCATCGGTCAGCGCGATGAAGCCGAGCTTGGCCGAGCGGGTTTCAGGCTCCTTGCCGGCGGCGCGTGCGCGTGCACCGGGCATGCTGCCCAGTGCTGCCGCCGAGGCAGCCGAAGCAGCCGCCTTCAGGTAACGGCGCCGTGTTTCGCCTGTATGACGCAACTGCGGTTTCATCATCGACTCTCCAGAGAGCTGCAAAAACAAAACGGCGCCCATTCCTTCCCCGCTGCGGGGAGAAATGGACGCCGTTGTCCAGGGTTCGCTGCTGATCGAACGTGCGAACCGCCGTTGGTCCGCGTCGAAACCAGCTAGTGCAGGAAGCGTGCCACCAGCCCTCGAACGGGCCGGAAAGCCGCGCCAGCATTGCGTTTTCGAGTTATGGACAGAGGATTTCGATGTCTCTCGGCACGCACTGCTGCGGTGCAGCAAGTACGACGGCGTGGCACAGGCCGCACGGCGATAGTGCGGGCCGGCACTTGCACGGCGCCCTGATCACTTGCTGCGCAGCGCGTCGACCATTACGGCGGCAGGCCGCGGCGGCAGCACGCGCAGCGCCAGCCCCTGGTCAGCCCCCGCGCAACACATCGGCCAAGGCCAGCATGGCCTCGGCGACCTCGACCAACCGCCGGTTCTGGTTCATCGCGGTCTGTCGCAGCAGTTTGTAGGCTTCGTCTTCGCTCAGCCCGCGGCTCGACATCAGCAGTCCCTTGGCGCGCTCGATCAGCTTGCGCTCGTTCAACGCGCGCCGCGCAGCGTTCAGCTCGTCGCTGACCTGCTGAAGCCGCTGCGTCTGTTCGTGCATCAGATCGAGCAGCGAACGGCCCAGTTGCGGCCCCAGGC
>JAFKGG010000434.1 GCA_017307915.1 Burkholderiales bacterium
TGCGCTTGGCCGCGCGCGGTGACCGTGCCGTCTTCCTTGGTCGCGCTCAGTTCCAGTTGCAGCGCCTGCGCTTCAACGCTTGTCACCCTGGCCTGCAAGCGCAACGCTTCCAGCGGAAAAACCGGGGCGACGAAACTCACGTCGAGCCAGAGGAGGTTGCCGCTGCCGAAGCGTTCGGCGAGCAGGCGCCCGAAGTGCGCCGTCGTCATCGGGCCCTGCTGGATGACCTGCGGGAAGCCGCAGCGTCGAGCGAATTCGGGGTCGACGTGGATCGGATTGGGATCCTCGGTTGCCTGCGAAAACTCGGCGATCATCTCCAGCGACGAGCCGGGCACGCGCACGTCGAATACGGTGTCATCGATCTGCATCATGCCCCCCGCTTGATCAGGCGCGTCACTTCGCGCAAGGCCAGTTGACCGCTGTCGGCCAGCCGGTATTCGAAGCTCACGTCGACGAACCACAGCGGGCCCGACTTGCTCTGCTTTTCGGTGACGCGGTCGATGCGTACGTGCACGTCCAGCACGTCGTTCAGGCCGATCGGGGCGAGCCATTCATAGCGCTGGCCGCCGTGCAGCGCTTGCTCGCGCGGAATGTTCAGATCGGTGAACAGATCGATGCCGAGGCGCTCGCACCTCAGAAAGATCAGATAAGTGGGCGGGAGTTCAGCGGGCGGCGGCGTCTGGCCTAGTGCGCGCCAGTAACGCGCCGCCAGATCGGGGTCCGGCTTCAGCCGGGCGGGCGGGTAGGCCCGCCCTTCGTGTTCCTTGGATACCATCGTCAACGCACCTTAGGGTGGTGGAATTTACGATAGTATAAAAAACACTCCTTTCTGATGTCTATAAATTTTTTACTAAAAAGTAAAAAATCATTCGGCCCGCGAGGTGCGCTTGCGTGGGGCGGGGCGCGTCTTGACCGGTGCATCCGGTGCCGCGCGCGGCAGCAAGCCTTCAGTGACCATCGAGTAGTAGATGTCGATGAGCTCGTCGATCGTCGAGCTCTTGCGCGGGCTGTACCAGCGTGACAGCCAGTTGCACATGCCGAGGATGGCGAACGCCACCATCTTGGGGTCACCGGGCTTGGTGAAGCTGCCGTCGGCCTGCCCCCGGCGGATCAGCTCGGTCCACATCTGCTCGTATTCCTTCCAGGTGCGCTGCATGGCGGCGCCCACCTCGGGATTCGAGCCCATGATGCCGTCGCGCAGGCTGATGGTCATTTCCAGGCAGTGGCGATCAAAGCGCTTGAGATGGTTGCGAATCGCCGCGCGCAGTTGTTCGGTGGGCGGCGCGCCGCTGGCAAGGACTTCGCGCAGGCCGCCGACCAGATCGGCGGCCTGCGGCTCGATGATCGCCAGCAGGATTTCGGAGCGGCTGCGGAAGTAGTAGTAGAGCGCCTCCCGTTTGATGCCTACCGCCTGGGCCACGTCGTCGAGCGACGTGTTCACGTAGCCCTTGCGATCGAACAGATCCACTGCGCAGGCCAGGATGGCTTCTCGCCGTTGCGCGGATTTGCGGGATTTGGCTGGGGCGGAGGGCGCGGGACGGGTGGTCGGCGGCATGAGTTGATGAGCGGGGTGAGAGAGTGGTTTAGGGTAACCGATAGGCCGGGGTGGCGGATTGATGTTGCACAATTTCTACTTATGAGTAAAAATTCGCCGTCGAATCGCCTGGATGAATTCATACGATCCGGTGAATTCTGGCTGTGCAACCCCATTCGCAAAAGTTCAAGGAGACATCCCTAATGAACCCTCTGTCGGCAACCCGCGCGGCGACCAAGGCGTCCGTGCTGATCGCGGCCTTGTGTACCGCCTCTCTGGCCTGGTCGCAGCAGAACACGCCCTTGAAGGTCGGGTTCATGCTGCCGTACAGCGGCACCTACGCCGCCCTCGGCGACATGATCGAGAAGGGCTTTCGCATGCACGTCGAGGAGCAGGGCGGCAAGCTCGGCGGGCGCAGCCTGCAGTACGTGAAGCTCGATGACGAAAGCGATCCCAGCAAGGCGACCGACAACATCAACAAGCTGATCAAGCGCGATCGTGTCGACGTGATCGTCGGCAGCGTTCATTCCGGCGTCGCCATGGCGATGTCGCGCGTGGCGAAGGAATCGGGCACGCTGCTGATCGTTCCCAACGCAGGCTCCGACGCCGTCACCGGCGTGAACTGCGCGCGCAACATCTTTCGCACCAGCTTCAGCAACTGGCAGAGCGGCTACTCGTCGGGCGTGATCGCGGGCCAGAAAGGCTACAAGCGGGCGATGACGATCACCTGGAACTACGCGGGCGGCAACGAAATCATCAAGGGCTTCGTCGAGGCTTTCGAGAAATCGGGCGGGCAGATCAGCCGCAACCTGACGCTGCCGTTCCCCAACGTCGAATTCCAGGCGCTGCTCACCGAGATCGCGGCGCAAAAACCGGATGTAGTGTTCTCGTTCTTCGCCGGAGGCGGAGCGGTCAAGTTCGTCAAAGACTACGACGCTGCCGGTCTGCGCAAGACGATCCCGTTGATCGGTGCCGGCTTCCTTACCGACGGCACGCTGGAGGCGCAAGGCGAGTCGGCCCAGGGATTGGTCACGGCGCTGCACTACGGCGACAAGCTGAATACGCCGCGTAACAATGCGTTCCGCGCCAAGTTCTCGCAAACCTACAAGAACGATCCCGATGTCTATGCCGTGCAAGGCTATGACGCGGCGCAGTTGCTCGCCGCCGGCATGTCGGCGGTGCAGGGCGACACCGGCAAGCGCGACGCCATGTTCAATGCGATGCGCGCCGCGCGCATCGACAGCCCGCGTGGTGCGTTCACGATGTCGGCGCAGCACAATCCGATCCAGGATTTCTATGCGCGCGAAGTCAAGGGGCTGGAGAACGTCGTCACCGGCGTGGCGGTCAAGGCGCTGGCCGATCCGGGGCGTGGTTGCCGGATGTAAGGGATGACCTTCCTGATCCAGTGCCTGAACGCGCTGCAATACGGTCTGCTGCTGTTTCTGGTCGCTTCGGGGTTGACGCTCATCTTCGGCATCATGGGCGTCATCAATCTGGCGCACGGCAGCTTCTACATGATCGGCGCCTACATGGCTTTCGCGTTGGCGCCGCTGGTGGCGGCCACTCTCGGCGGCGGCTTCTTCGCCACGCTGGTGCTGGGCGTGTTGCTGGCTGCGCTGCTCGGCTATGTCCTTGAATGGGCCTTCTTCAGCTTCCTGTATGAGCGGGAGCACTTGCAGCAGGTGCTGATGACCTATGGCCTCATCCTCGTGTTCGAAGAGCTGCGCAGTCTGATCGTCGGCGACGACGTGCATGGGGTGCAGCCGCCGCCCTGGCTCGCCGGCACGATTCCGCTGGGCGACGTGATGACCTATCCGGTGTATCGGCTGTTCATCTCGGGCGTATGCCTGGCATTGGCCGCGGCGATGTGGCTGGTGCTTGGCCGCACGCGGCTGGGCATGATGATCCGCGCCGGCGCAACTAACCGCGAGATGGTGCAGTCGCTGGGCATCGACATCAAGTTCCTCTACCGGATCGTCTTTGCCGCCGGGGTGGCGATTGCGGCATTGGCGGGCATGGTGGCGGCGCCGGTGTCGTCGGTCTATCCCGGCATGGGCAATCAGGTGCTGATCATCTGTTTCGTGGTGGTGGTCATCGGCGGCATCGGATCGATTCGCGGTGCGCTGGTGGCTGCCCTGCTGATCGGCGTGGTCGACACCTTCGGCAAAGCGGTGTTTCCCGATGCGGCCGGTCTGCTGGTCTACGTGCTGATGGCGGCTATTCTGATATGGCGCCCTGACGGCCTGTTCAAGGCGGGGTGACCCCATGGCAAGAATGTCTTCGGCCGGTTTTGCGGTGCCGTTCTTCGCGCTGCTGGCGCTGTATCCGTTGACCGGCGGTCAATATGGGCTGGATCTGCTGACCAAGATCATGGTGTTCGCAGTGCTCGCGCTGAGCCTGGAACTGCTGGTCGGCACCACCGGTCTGGTGAGCTTTGGTCAGGCGGCGCTGTTCGGTGTGGGGGCCTACGCCGCGGTCCAGCTCTCGATCGCCGCGCCCGATGCCTCGCCGTGGTGGCTGCTGCCGGCTGCCGTGGCGGCGGGGGCCGCGTATGCCTTGTTCATGGGTTCTTTGTCGCTGCGCACGCGTGGCGTCTATTTCATCATGGTGACGCTGGCATTTGCGCAACTGGCCTACTACGTGATCCACGATACCCCGCTGGGCGGTGGTACCGATGGCATCTATCTGAGCGCAAAGCCCGTGCTGTCGATCGCGGGGCGCGAGTGGCTCGATCTGAGTCAGGCGCAGCACTTCTATTTCTTCACCTTGTCGAGCTTGCTGCTGGTCTACGTCTTTCTCGCGGTCTTGCTGCGTTCGCGCTTCGGTCGCGCGCTGGCCGGCATCAAGGCCAACGAGCAGCGGATGCGCGCCACGGGCTTTTCCACTTACCCATACAAACTGGCAGCGTTCGTGCTGTCGGGGGCGATCGCCGGTTTCGCGGGGTTTCTGTTCGCGATCAAGGACGGCTACGTCAATCCCGAGCTGCTGAGCTGGCACATGTCGGGCGTGGTCCTGGTGATGATCATCCTCGGCGGGCTCGGCCGTTTGCAGGGTCCATTGGTGGGAGCGTTTGCCTTCGCGCTGCTGCAGGAGCTGTTCAAATCAGAAAGCCTGTTCGGCGCTTATGCGAAGAACTGGCATCTGGGACTCGGCCTGGTCATCATCTTCTGCGTCGCCTCGATGCCCAATGGCCTGGTCGGCGTGCCGGCGCAGTTGCGCCAGCGCCTGGCCGGCATGCGCAAGCCAATCGGAGTTCGCGATGAGCCCGCCTGAATCGGGAACGACGGCGCTGTTGATGTGCGGCCGAAGCATCTATCGGCGCTGGGGCGGCCTGGTCGCGCTCAACGACGTCTCGATCGAGCTGGCGAAGGGCGCCGTTCATGCCGTGATTGGAACCAATGGCGCCGGCAAGTCGACGCTGATCAACGTGCTGTCCGGTGAGATTGCGCCCTCGTCGGGCGCGGTCGAACTGCTGGGCCGCAACGTCACCGATTGGAATCAGCCGCGCCGTGCCCGCGCAGGGCTGGGCAGGACGTATCAACGCACCAATATCTATCCCGCGTTCTCGGTGCTGGAGAACTGCCGCCTGGCGGCGCAATCGCGGCATCCGCATCCGTTGCGCTGGTGGCAAGCGGCCGCGCATTGTGCGGCGAGCAGCGAGCTCGCTCGCTCGGCGATCGATCGCACCGGCCTTGCGGCGCTCGCAGGCCGTTCGGCCGGGCTGCTTTCGCATGGGCAGAAACGCCAGCTCGAAATCGCGATGTGCCTGGCCACCGAGCCGCAGGTGCTGCTGCTCGATGAGCCTCTGGCGGGAATGGGGGCCGAAGAAACGGAGCGCATGCTCGGGCTGCTGTCGGAGCTCAGGGCCGGCCACGCGATTCTGCTGGTCGAGCATGACATGGACGCCGTGTTCCGCGTTGCCGATCGCATTTCGGTGATGGTCAACGGCGCGGTGATCGCTTCGGGTGAACCTGAGGCGGTGCGCCGTAATCCTGAAGTGCAGGCGGCCTATCTGGGAGAACGGGCATGACGCAGCCGCTGCTGCAGGCTCGCGACGTCCACGCCTGGTACGGTTCCAGCCACGTCTTGCATGGCATCGACATCGAGATCGGCGCCGGCCAGACGCTTGGGCTGCTCGGGCGCAACGGCATGGGAAAGAGCACGCTGATCCGCAGCCTGCTCGGCCACGTCGCGCAGCGCGAAGGGCAGATTGCCTTTGCCGGCGTGAACGTGTCGCATGCCCGGCCTCATGAGATCGCCCGCCTCGGCGTGGCCTACGTGCCCGAAGGCCGCGGCGTGTTTCCCAATCTTTCGGTTCGCGAAAATCTGGTCATGGCCGCGCGCCGTGCCCGTGACGGCCGCAATGATTGGTCGTTCGACCGGGTGCTGGAAACCTTTCCGCGCCTGGCGCAGCGCCTGGGGCATCTGGGGGGCCAGCTATCCGGCGGCGAGCAGCAGATGCTGTCGATCGGCCGCGCCCTGATGACGCATCCGGAGCTGCTGATTCTGGACGAAGCCACCGAGGGCCTGGCGCCGTTGATCGTGGCCGAGATCTGGCGCGTCATCCGCCAGATCCAGGGGAGCGGCATCGCTACGCTGATCGTCGATCGTGACTATCGCAAGGTGCTGTCGCACACCGATCGCGCAGTCATTCTGGAAAAAGGTTCGGTGGTGGCGGCCGATGCTTCGGCGGTCTTGTTGCAGGATACGCAGACGCTGGCCGCGCGCCTGGGGGTGTAGCGTCCGCTGCGGTCAGCTTTGCTGGGGCGTCGATTCGAGAACCTTGCCGTCGGCCGAGCCGTACACCGCATCCGGCCAGCGCCGTTTCAGATACAGCCACGCCAGCAGCCCCACGCACAGCATCGCCAATGAGGTGGCGGCCAGCGCCACCGTCGAGTGCATGACCATCGGTGCGATCACGCCGGCCACCAGGCCGTTGGCCACGCTGCCGACTACTGCTTGCAGCGATGAAGCCATGCCGCGGCGCTCGGGATACAGGTCGAGCACCATCAGCGTGACCACCGGCACGTTCAGCGCCCAGCCGAACGCGAACAGCGCCAGCGGGATCAGCGCCCAGCTCACGTGCGCGGTGAACAGCAGGTTGGCGACGAAATTGACCACCGCCGTCACGAACATGATGACGAAGCCGTGGCGCACCTGATGGCGCGGCTTGGTGCGGCCGGCCATGCGGCCGCTGACCAGGGCGCCGCCCATGATGCCGGCGATCGTCAGCAGGAACAGCCAGAAGAATTCAGTAGGGGCCAGCGCCAGATGCGTGCCGAGAAATTCGGGCGCGGCCAGCACGTACAGGAACATGCCGTTGAACGGCACGCCGCTGGCGAGCGCCAGCAGCAGGAAGCGCGGATTCGACAGCAGTTGCAGATAGCCGCGCATCAGATGGCGCGGGTGGAACGGCTGACGCTGGCTGGGGTGCAGCGTTTCGGGCAGGAAGCGCCAGTTGCCCAGCCACAGCAGCAGGCCGACCAGCGCCAGGAACCAGAAGATGCCGTGCCAGTCGATGTGCACGAACAGCCAGCCGCCGATGATCGGCGCCAGTGCCGGCGCGACGCCGAAATAGATGGTGACCTGCGACATCACGCGCTGTGCTTCGTGCGGCGGGAACATGTCGCGGATGACGGCGCGCGAAACGACGATGCCGGCGCCGGTCGACAGCCCCTGCAACGCACGGAAGAACACCAGCCAACCGATGGTGGGTGACAGTGCGCAGCCCACCGAAGCCAGCGTGAACATGCCCACGCCGGTCAGCACGACGGGCCGGCGGCCGAAGCTGTCGGCCAGCGCGCCATGGAACAGGTTCATGAACGCGAAGCCGAACAGGTACGCCGACAGCGTCTGCTGCATCTGCACCGGCGTGGCGCCCAGCGATCGGGCGATGCCCGAGAAGGCTGGAATGTAGGTGTCGATCGAGAATGGCCCGAGCATGCCCAGCGCGGCCAGCAGTACGGCGAGCGCCCACCGCGGTGCAGTCCATATCTTGGCGGCGTCGGGATTCATCGGTGGTTCTTCTTCTTCAATCGGATAGACGGGGCGTGCAGGTGCGAGACAACGAAAAAGCCCGGGCGTTGGCCCGGGCCTGTTCGGATCGTAGCGCCTTTGCCGCGGCCGGTCGCAATAGGACCAGCGGGCTTATGGTGAATGGCCCGCCGCTTTCATCAGCGGCTGGGCCGCTTCATCATTTCTTCGCGGCAGGGGCCGGCGCGGCAGCAGCAGCAGGGGCCGGCTCTTCCTCGGCGGCGCCCGGCACCGTGACGGTGACGATTACCGGGTTTTCGCCGGCGTGCAGCACCGGCGCCACACCCTGCGGGAACTGCAGGTCGCGGACGTGCAGCGTCTTGCCGACTTCCAGGTTGGCCAGGTCGACTTCGATGAAGCTGGGCAGGTCGCCGGGCAGGCAGCTCACCTCGATGTCGTTGACGACGTGACCGATGATCGCCGCAGACAGCTTGACCGCCGGCGAGACTTCCTGGTTCACGAAGTGCAGCGGCACGCGGATGGTGATCTTCTCGTCGGCGGCGACGCGCTGGAAATCGATGTGCATGACCAGCGGCTTGTACGGGTGCCATTGCACGTCGCGCAGCAGCACGCGTTCATTCTTGCCGTCGAGTTCCATGTCGAGGATCGACGAGTGGAACGCTTCGACGCGCAGCGCGTGATACAGCGGGTTGTGCTCGATCGACACCGCGGAGGGGTCGACCTTGCCGCCATAGACGATACCCGGCACCTGGCCGGCACGGCGCAGGCGGCGGCTCGCACCCGAACCCTGCTCTTTACGAGTCGTGGCAACGACTTTCATGGTTCTTCCTTTCAAGACCCCGGTTCCGCGACCAGATTGCCGGGGGGTTGCAAAAAGCCCGCACACATCGGTGCGGGCGCCAGAAAACGAATCGCGGCGCGCACCTGGCACACCGCTTCAGAGGCACTGTTTCAGTCGACGAACAGCGACGACACCGAATCGGCGCGGCTGATCCGCAGGATCGTTTCGGCCAGCAACTGGCCGCAGGACAGCACGCGGATCTTCTGGCAGGCCTGCGCTTCGGCCGACAGCGGGATGGTGTCGGTGACGATCAGCTCGTCGAGCGCCGGGTCGTTGATGCGCGCCACGGCGCCGCCCGACAGCACGGCGTGCGTGCAATACGCGTAGACGCGCTTGGCGCCGTGCTCTTTCAGCGCGGCGGCGGCCTTCACCAGCGTATTGGCGGTGTCGACCATGTCGTCCATGATCACGCAGGTGCGGCCTTCGACGTCGCCGATGATGTTCATCACCTCGGCCACATTGGCCTTGGGACGGCGCTTGTCGATGATCGCCAGGTCGGAATCGAGCCGCTTGGCCAGCGCGCGCGCGCGCACCACGCCGCCCACGTCGGGCGAGACGACCAGCAGGTTCTCGAACTGCTGCTTGTGCACGTCGGCCAGCAGCAGCGGCGCGGCATAGATGTTGTCGACCGGGATGTCGAAGAAACCCTGGATCTGGTCGGCGTGCAGATCCATCGTCAGCACGCGATCGACGCCGGCGGTTTCGAGCATGTTAGCCACCACCTTGGCGCTGATCGCGACGCGCATCGAGCGAACGCGGCGATCCTGCCGGGCGTAGCCGAAATAGGGCAGCGCGGCGGTGATGCGGCCAGCCGATGCGCGCTTCAGCGCATCGACCATGATCATCACTTCCATCAGCGTGTCATTGGCCGGCGCACAGGTTGGCTGCACGACGAAGACGTCTTTGCCGCGGACGTTTTCGAGCAGTTCTACCATGACCTCGCCGTCGGAAAAGCGCCCGACGGTGGCTTTGCCGAGGTTCATGTTCATGTGGCGAGCAACATCGGCGGCCAACTTGGGGTTGGCATTGCCGGTGAAGATCATCAGCCCATCGGGGTTCATGGCCCCGGAATTGCGGTAGCCCTGCAGCATACGGCTCTCGGCTGGAAGGTGGCTGGGGAGGAAGGATTCGAACCTTCGCATGCCGGAATCAAAATCCGGTGCCTTAACCAGCTTGGCGACTCCCCAGTGGTCTGTCAGCGGGCAAACGCCCATTCGCAAAGGGGGTGGCGTTGCAGTGAGCGGACGGTGTGAACCGAACCGATCGACGCTGACCCGGCACGCTGTTCATCGAACCGTTGCCGGATCGCCGCGGCGGCCGTTTCGTCGGGAGCGGGACAGAAAAGACACGCACCTGAACCGGTCATCCGCGCCAGGCTTGCATCGACGCCGGCTTGTTCAGCCGAGCGTTTCAGCGCTGCCAGCGCTTCAGTGACGGGCGGCCAAGCCGCACACACCACCGGTTCGAGATCGTTCTTCCCGCGGTAGACGAAATATCTTTGCGAAAGACCGTCGATTTTGAAGGGTTTGGTGTTTCTTGTCAATTGCGGCGATGCAAAAACCGCAGCGGTGGGCACCTGTACCGGCGGCGCCACGACGACGTGCCAGGCGGGTTCGTCGGGCAGTTCGGTGAGCGTTTCGCCCACGCCGGTGGCGTAGGCGCGCCGGCCGAACACGAACAGCGGCACGTCGGCGCCCAGCCGCAGCGCCAGCGCCATCAGCTCGGCGCGGCTCAGATGCGTCTGCCATAGCCGGTTCAGGCCGAGCAGCACAGTGGCGGCGTCGGAACTGCCGCCGCCCAGGCCGCCGCCCATCGGGATGCGCTTGGCCAGCGTGATTTCGACGCCCAGCCGGCAGCCGGTGTGTTCGGCCAGCAGGCGGGCGGCGCGCACCGTCAGGTCCTGCTGGGGGGCCACGCCGGGCAGCGGTGTGCGCAGCACGACGTCGGTGTCGCGGCGCAGCTTCAGGTCGATGCAGTCGTGCAGGTCGATCAGCTCGAACACGGTTTCGAGCAGGTGATAGCCGTCGGCGCGGCGGCCGGTGACGTGCAGGAACAGGTTCAGCTTGGCCGGGGCGGGAAGCCTGCGCAGTTCTTCGATCATCTCAGGGGCGGGTCGCGGCCAGTGCGCCGGTGGCGGAATCGACCACCAGTCGCAGACTCAGGCGACGGCCGTTCGCGGCGGGGGCCGTGGCCTGGTCTGCATCAGCCGGCCAGGTCAGCGCCAGCCGCGCCGGCCGCGCATCGTCGCGCCAGGCTTCGACGCGAATCGTCCAGTCGCTTTCACGGGCGGCGGCCACGCGCGTGCCGTCGAACTCGGTGGGCGAGCTGAAGCGTCCGTCGAGCCAGCGCGGCAGGTCGCCGACCGGCACGCGCCAGCCGAACACCTGCTCGGTCAGCGCCTCGGCCGAATCGGCTTCGAAGCGCTTGCCTTCGGCCGTGGTGAGCTGCGCGCGGCCGTCGGCCAGTTGCAGTTGCGCCAGCGTCTGGCCCAGCGGCGACGACAATTCGAGCCGCGAACGACCATCGAGTACGTGCAGCAGGAAGCGGCCGCTGGAGCGTTCGTCGGGGGCGCCATCGCTGCTGGCCGTGACCGAAAAGCGCCCCGACCACTGCGCCGCGCCGCCGACATCGGGCGTGAGCGGCGGGGCCGCGCAGCCGGCCAGCGTCAGGGCAGCCACTGCCGCCGCCAGCAGCCGGCGCCGCGTCATAGCGAAACGTTCAGCCGCGCCAGCGTTTCCTTCAGCACCGTGTTGGCCGGATCGCGCTGGCTTGCCTCGCGCCACAGCTTGCGCGCTTCGTCGGCGCGGCCGACGTGCCACAGCACTTCGCCCAGATGCACGGCGATCTCGGCTTCGGGTTGCGCCCGGTAGGCCTTCTCGAGGTATTCGATGGCGCGCTGATGATCGCCGCGCCGGAACAGCACCCAGCCCATGCTGTCGAGAATGTGCGCGTCGGACGGCGATAGTTCGAGCGCTTTCTCGATCAGTTGCTGTGCTTCGTCGAGCCGGATGTTGCGATCGGCCAGCGTGTAGCCCAGCGCGTTGTAGGCGTGGGGATAATCGGGCCGCAGTTCGATCAGCTTGCGCAGCCCGCTTTCCATCACGTCGAGCTTGCCGACGCGCTCGGCAGCCATCGCGTGGTCGTACAGCAGGTCGGTGTTGTCGGGCGTGCGTTGTAGCGCCTGCGACAGCACCTCGAAGGCTTCTTCCTCGCGCTTGGCTTCGCGCAGCACTTGCGCCTCGGCCGAAGTGAGCTGTGCTCGCTCGCGCGCGCTCGACGCAGTGGTGCCGCGCAGCAGCTCGCGCGCTTCTTCGACCTGGCCGAGCTTGCCCATCAGCGCCGTGCGCCGCATCAGCGCGGTCATGTATTGCTCGCCGCGGCGTACCTGCGCATACCAGTCGATCGCTTCGGCGTGGCGGCCGGCGTCTTCGGCAAGTTGGCCCAGGAACAGATAGGCCGGGTTGTTGTCGCGCTGCACCTGTGCCGGCAGCGCCAGGTAGCGACGCAGGTAATCCTGCGCCACGGCCGGCTGCTTGGTCTGGTAGGCGAGCTGCGCCAGCGAGAACAGGATCACCGGGCTGTCGGGTTCCTGCTTGAGTGCTGCCTCGAACTGCGCGCGCGCTTCGTCGGAGCGCTCGCTGGCAGCCAGTAGCCGCGCCAGCACGAAGCGCGCTTCCACCGCCTTCGGCTGGCGCTCGATGAAGGCCTGCAATTGTTTGATCGCGCGCGGCGCGCCATCTTTGGTCTGCGCGGTGTATTGCGCGGCGGCGATGGCGGCCTGTTCATTGCCGGGTTCGAGCCGCAGCGCCGCTTCGGCTTCGCTGGCGGCGCGCTCGGGATTGTCGCCGGCCTGCGCCACGGCGGCCACGGCCAGCCGGGCTGCCGCCACCTTTGTGTCGGGCGCGGCCAGTCGTTCGATCAGCGCCAGCGCGGCGCTGCGATCGGGCGAGCGCGCCAGCGCGCGCTGGATGTAGGCATAGGCCTGCGTGAGCTGCTTGTCGGTGCGGGCGCGTTCGAGCCGGGCGCGCAGCAGCGGCTCGGCGGAATCGAGCCGGCCGGTGGTGAGCCACAGCGCTTCGATCGTTTGCGTGGCCATCGGCGAATCGGGCGACAGCTCGTGCCACAGCTGTGCCGCCGACAGCGCCGTTTGCAGCGAGCGATTGCCCAGCGCCAGCTCGGCGGCGCGGCGCGCCAGCCGCGGGTCGCGCGTTTCGCGGGCCATCGCCAGGTAGGTGGCGGAAGCGTCGGCGATCTGGCCGCGCTGCGCGGCGACTTCGGCGGCCAGCAACTGGAACAACAGCTTCTGGCTGAGTTCGACCTGCGGCAGGTTTTCACCCGGCAGCGCACCGCCGGGCTCGGCGGCCTCGGCTTCGGCAGCGGCCCGGTGCGCTGCGGCGTCGTCGCTGGCCTGCGGCGATTGGCCGTCAGTGCCGGCGGAGGACGTGCCAGCCGCTTGCGCGGCGCTGTCTGCCTGCGCCGGCGCCCCGGGCGTGCCGGGGACGGCGCAGGCGCCGCACAGCAGAGCCGCCAGCAGGGCGGCGAGCACGGTCGGGTGACGGCGATGAAGAAGGCGGCGCGCGGCGTTCATGAATCGATAGTAGGTTCAATTAGACTGTGCGACAAGGTTAACCGACCCGCGCCGGACAGGTCCGCCGCAAGCCTTGCAGCCGGTCTGCTTCTGCCCGCCATCCATGCCTGAATTACCCGAAGTCGAAGTCGTCCGCCGCGGCCTGCAGGCCAGCGTGCTCGAACGCACCGTCGATCGCATCGAAGTGCGTCAGCCGCGATTGCGCTGGCCGGTGCCGGCCGATCTGCCGCAGCGGCTGGCGGCGCGCCGCGTGCTGGCAGTGGGGCGGCGCGGCAAATACCTGCTGCTCGATTTCGGCGATGGCACGCTGATCGTGCACCTGGGCATGTCGGGCAGCTTCCGCTTTCTGCGCCAGCCGCAGCCGCCGGCCGCGCACGATCACGTCGACCTGCATTTCCAGCACGGCCTGCTGCGCTACAACGATCCACGCCGCTTCGGCGCGATGCTGTGGCATGACGCGGCTGACGGCCCGGTCGAGCAGACGCATCCGCTGCTGACCAGCCTGGGCGTGGAGCCGCTGGCGCCCGGCTTCGACGGCGAGCTGCTGCATCGCGCCACGCGCGGGCGGCGGGTGGCGATCAAGCAGGCGCTGCTGGCCGGCACCATCGTCGTCGGCGTGGGCAACATCTATGCGTCGGAAAGCCTGTTTCGCGCCGGCATCCGGCCGACGACTCCGGCATCCCGGATCAGCCGCGAGCGATACGACCGCCTGGCGCAAGCGATCCGCGACACCTTGTCGGACGCGATCGGGCGCGGCGGCAGCACGCTGCGCAACTTCGTCGCCAGCGACGGCGCCAGCGGCTATTTCCAGCTCGACTGCTTCGTCTATGGGCGCGACGGCCAGCCGTGCCGGCGCTGCGGCACGCCGGTGCGGGTACTGCGCCAGCAGCAGCGCTCGACGTTTTTCTGCCCGAGCTGTCAGCGTTAGCAGGCGGGGTTGAGGCGCACGCCCGCGCCGTCCGCCCGCCCGAATCGGCCGCAGGGCGGGTCGCACCGACGCCGGTGGCGCCCTCGCGCGCCAGCTCGCTGATCGCTGTGCTATAGATGGCCGCGAACCTTGGAACGACGCGGCGGAACATGGGCGCATTTGGCGAGCGGATAGCGGAATACGGCGGCTGGCGGCAGGCTTTGTCGCAGGCCGTATCGCGCTATGGTGGCTGGCTGGAAGACGCCGGCCTGGGCGATGCGACGCTGCAGGCGCGCATCGAGCGCGCGGTGGCGCGGTTGGCCAGCGACCGTCTGTCGATCGCTTTCGTGGCCGAATATTCGCGCGGCAAATCCGAGCTGATCAATGCGATCTTCTTCGCCGATGCCGGCCGGCGCATCGTGCCCTCGGCGGCGGGCCGCACTACGATGTGCCCCACCGAATTGCTGTACGACGCCGCGCGCCCGGCTTCGATCCGTCTGCTGCCGATCGAGACGCGCCTGGTCGACACGCCGCTGTCGGAGCTGCGCAGCAGCGAGTCGCAGTGGCACGAGTTGCCGATCGATGCGAATGACCCCGACAGCCTGAGCCGCGCCTTTGGCCGCGTGCAGGAAACGAATTGGGTCGATCGCGAGCAGGCCGAGCTGCTGGGCCTGCTCGAAGCCGTCGGGCCGTCGCAGCGCGCCGACGAGCATGGGCGCGTCGAGATCCCGCGCTGGCGCCATGCGATCGTCAACGTGCGCCATCCGCTGCTGGAACTGGGGCTGGTGATCATCGACACGCCGGGGCTGAACGCGATCGGCACCGAACCCGAGCTGACGCTGAAGCTGATCCCCGGCGCCGACGCGGTGCTGTTCGTGCTGGCCGCCGACGCCGGCGTCACGCGCAGCGACATCGAGGTGTGGCGCGATCGGATCAGTCCGAGCCACGATTCGGGCCGCTTCGTCGTGCTGAACAAGATCGACGGGCTGTGGGACGAGCTCAAGGACGAAGTGCAGATCCAGCTCGAGATCGCGCGCCAGGTCGGTTCGGTGGCCAATACGCTGCATCTGCCCAACGAGCGCATCTTTCCGGTGTCGGCGCAGAAGGCCCTGGTGGCGCGCATCACCGGCGACGATGCGCTGGAGAGACGCAGCCGCATCGCCGATCTCGAATACGCGCTGGGCAAGGAGCTGGTGCCGCAGCAGCAGGCGATCGCGTGCGAACACGTGCAGCGCGAATTCGATGCGGTGCACACGCTGGTATCGGGCGTGCTGGCGGCGCGGCGTCGCAGTGCGGTCGAGCAGTTGTTCGAGCTGAACGGATTGCGCGGCAAGAACCGCGAGGTGATGGATCATTTCGCGGCGCGCATCCGGCGCGAGCGCGAGGAATTCGAAAGCAGCCTGCGGCAGTTGCAGGGTCTGCGCGCGGTGTTTGCGCGCCATTCGCAGGCCTTGCAGACGGTGGTGGGGCGCGACACGCTGCGCCGCCACGTGCGCGCCGCACGCGAGCTGATGCAGGGCAGCCATTTTTCGCTGGGCTTGCGCAACGGCATGGATTCGCTGCTGGCGGCGACGCGCGCCGACCTGGCCGAGGCAACGCGGCTGGTCGACGAAGTGGGCACGCTGATGAGCGCCATGTATCGATCGTTCAGCGCCGAGCACGGCTTGTCGCTGGGCAACCCGGTGCTGTTTTCGATGCAGCGCTATCACGCTGAGCTGGAACGCATCGAGCAGTTGCAGCGCCGTCAGTTCGGTGCGCTGAGCCTGGTCACGACCCCGCAGTGGGCGCTGATGCGGCACTTCTTCGAGTCGGTGGCGGCGCGCATCAAGGATGTCTACGACACGGCCGGGCGCGACGTGCAGGCGTGGCTGCGCACCTTGATGGCGCCGATCGAAAGCCAGATCCGCGAGCATCAGTCACAGCTTCGGCGCCGCCTCGATTCGGTGCGCCGCGTGCTCGATGCCAGCGGCAGCTTGCAGGCGCGTATCGCCGAAATCGAGCGTCAGCGCGCCGAGGTCGAGCAGCGCATTGCGCTGGCCGATGAGTTTGCGCGCCAGGTGCGCGTGCTGCTGGAAGCGCCGGCGCGCGAGCGAGAGCTGGCCGAGGCTTGAGAGGAGCGAGCGCGCCGTGGCCGCTCGCCGCTCGTTGTGGCCGTAGCTACGGCCGCCACGGCAACGGCCACGGCCACGCGACTACGGCCACGCGGCCACAGCTACGCGCGGCCACAGCCGCCGCTGCGGCTGCGTGGCCGGCCCGGCCGTTTCCGCCCTGCTAAGCTCTCGCTTTTCCTTCTTTACCGCATAGCCGATGATCGCCGAGCGCTTGATCGCCTGGCAGCAGCGTCACGGTCGCCACGACCTGCCGTGGCAGCGTACACGCGACGCCTATCGTATCTGGCTGTCGGAAGTGATGCTGCAGCAGACGCAGGTCGCGACCGTCATTCCCTATTTCACACGCTTCATCGAAACCTTTCCTGACGTTGCCGCGCTGGCGGCCGCCGACGTCGAAGAGGTGCTGCGGCTGTGGAGTGGCCTGGGCTATTACAGCCGTGCGCGCAACCTGCATCGCTGCGCGGTCGAAGTGGTGCAGCGCCATGGCGGGCGTTTCCCCGATGATCCGCGCGTACTGGCCGAGCTGCCTGGCATCGGGCGTTCGACCGCCGCGGCGATCGCGGTGTTCGCCTATGGCGCGCGGGCGGCGATCCTCGACGGCAACGTCAAACGCGTGTTGTGCCGGCATGCCGGCGTGCACGGCTTTCCGGGCGAGCGCGCGGTCGAGCTGGCGCTGTGGGAAATCGCCGAACGCGAACTGCCTGCCGACGGCATCGAGGCTTATACGCAGGGTCTGATGGATCTGGGCGCCACCGTCTGCGTGCGCAGCCGGCCGTTGTGCAAGGCCTGTCCATTGGCCGACAATTGCCGCGCGCGGCTCGATGATTGCGTGGCCGATCTGCCGACGCCGCGCCCGAAGAAGAAAATATCGCAGCGGCATTGCACGCTGCTGGTGGTGCGCGACGGCAGCCGCGTGCTGGTTGAAAAGCGTCCGCCGACGGGGATCTGGGGCGGGCTGTTGAGTTTGCCCGAGGCGCGGGTTGCGATCGCCGCCTCCGACCTCAACCAGCGCCTGACCGCCGAGATCACGCAACGCTTCGGACTGCGCGTCGGCCCCCCGCAGCGGCTGGCCGCATTCGAGCACGCGTTCACGCACTTCAGGCTGACGCTGCAGCCGGTGCTGTTCGACGTGCAGACCGCCTGTGCCGTGGCCGAGCCGGCGGCGCAGTGGCTGGAGGCTCACGACGTGGGCGATGCCGCGCTGCCGCGGCCGATCAAGAGCTTGCTGCTGGCGCTGAGCACGCCGATACGCGTCTGAGCGCGCCCGGCTGCGTTAGTCGCGCCGGCTGTGCCGACTGCTCCGGTTGGGCCAGTCATGCCGGCTGCGCCGCCCCGGCCTCAGGTCGGAATGATGCCGTGCTGCTGCAAGTACTGATGAATCAGCGACAGCCGTGCCGCAGCGTCTTCCAGCTCCATCAGTTTCTGCCGTGCGCGCGGCTGGATCGGCAGGAATTCGCACAGGCGATTGCCGACCCACACGGCCGAGTCGAATTCGTAGGGCTCGGCGATCATGCGCCGCATCGGGTCGTGCTCGCGTGCTTCCAGATCGTCGACCAGGCGCCTGACCAGCGTCGCGCAGCCGGCGAACTCCTGCGGCACCGGGCTGGCCGTATCGGGCTCGATCAGCTCGATGTCGGCGCGAATCAGGCCGTTGTCGGCCACGCGCCGCTCGATCACGCGAAAGCGCTGCTCGCCGATCGTGCGCAGGTTCAGCAGTCCGCGCGGATCGGCATCGAAATCGACGATGCGCGCGCTGCAGCCGACGATCTCGTGCTGCGCGGCTTCGCCCACCTCGCTGCCCTCGGTGATCAGGCACACGCCGAACGGCGCATCGGCCGACGTGCATTCGCGCACCATGTCGATGTAGCGCGCCTCGAAGATGCGCAGCGGCAGCACCCCGCCCGGAAACAGCACCGTGTTCAACGGGAAGATCGCAAGGTCGCTGCGGGTCGTCACGATCGCCGCTCCATGGATAGGGGCTTGCGCGTTCAGGTCAGCGTGGCCTGACGCGAGGCCAGCGCGCGATGGCGCACCAGCACGTGCTCGATGCGGCGGAAACGCCGCGCCAGTTCTTCGACACAGTACACCGAACGGTGCTGCCCGCCGGTGCAACCCAGCGCCACCGTCAGATAGCTGCGGTTTTCGAGAATGTAATGCGGCAGCCAGGTGTGCAGGAAGTTGCTGATGTGCTCGATCATCCGCTGCACCGAAGGGATCTGCTCCAGATACTCGGCCACCGGGCCGTCCAGCCCGGTCATCGGCCGCAACTCGGGGTTGTAATACGGATTGGGCAGGCAGCGCACGTCGAACACCAGATCGGCGTCGAGCGGCACGCCGTATTTGTAGGCGAACGACTCGAACAGCAGCGTCAGCGATGCGCGCCCGGTGCCGACCACGTCGCGCACCCAGCTGCGCAGCACGTTCGGATGCAGATCGCTGGTGTCCAGCGCCACGCCGATGTCCTGCAGCACCGACATCAACTCGCGTTCGCGCTCGATCGATTCGATCAGCGTCGGTGTGCTGTCGTCGGCACCGGCGCGCAGCGCCATCGGATGGCGCCGGCGCGTTTCCGAATAGCGCTGCACCAGCGTGTCGGTGCGCGCGTTCAGGAAAATGACCTTGACGTCGTGGCCGAAGCGCCCGAGGCCGTTGACGACCTGGCGCAGCTCGGCCACCGAATCGCCGCTGCGTGCGTCGATCGACACGGCCACCTTCTCGTGGCCGGCCTCTTGCAGCGCCATGATCACTTCATGCAGGAAGCGCACCGGCAGATTGTCGATGCAAAAGAATCCATCGTCTTCGAGCACGTTGATGGCAATCGATTTGCCGGAGCCCGAGATACCGGTGATCAGAACGACGCGCATGTCAGAACTGGGAATCCATGTATTCGCGTTGGCGCTTGATGAACTCGCCCATGGTGTCGAAGCCGCGCAATTGCAGCACCGTGCTGCGCACGGCGGCTTCGGTGAGCACTGCCAGATTGCGGCCGGCGGCCACCGGCACCACCACTTTGCTGACCGCCGTGTCGAGCACGGTCTGCGTCAGCGCTTCCAGCGGTAGCCGCTGGTATTCGTCATCCATCGTGCTGCGGCGGATCAGCTGCACGATCAGCTTGAGCTTCATCTTGCGGCGCACGGCCGTCTCGCCGAAGATGGTGCGGATGTCGAGCAGCCCCAGGCCGCGCACTTCGAGCAGATCGCGCAGCAGCGGCGGGCAGCGTCCTTCGATCACGTGCGGCGCGATGCGGCTGAACTCGACCACGTCGTCGGCGACCAGGCCGTGGCCGCGGCTGATCAGCTCCAGCGCCAGCTCGCTCTTGCCCAGCCCCGATTCGCCGGAGATCAGCACGCCCATGCCGAGCACGTCCATGAACACGCCGTGCATCGAACAGGTCTGCGCGGTGGCCTTCGACAGGTAGACGCGCAGCGCCTCGATGACGCTGGCCGCGGTCATCGGGCTTTCGATCAGCGGCAGCCCTTCGCTCGTAGCGCAGTCGAACAGCGAGCTGATCGACAGGCCGTCGGCCACGATCAGCGCCGGCGGCTGGCCGGACACCAGGTCGCGCAGCAGAGCCTGGCGCGCAGTGGTTTCCAGCCGCGTCATGTAGGCCAGCTCGGCGTGGCCGAACACATGGATGCGGTTCGGATGAATCAGGTTCAGATAGCCGACCAGATCAGCCGGCTCGGCCGCCGTCGGCGCGACGTTGCGCTCGCCTGCGGCTTCGCCGCAGGCCCAGCGTAGCTGCAGCGCTTCACGGTTGTGATCGAAGAGGTTGCGTACGGTGACGGTCATGCCGACAGCATACCGCCGTATGAGGGCTTGCGACGCGTGATCGTGGGGGCGGGGGCGTGCAGGACACGGCGCTGCCGGCGCAGTGCCGTCGGCCTTTGCAACCGGATCGCGCCGACGCGGCGATCAGGGTGTTGACGCCAACAGCCGCACCGGGCGAAATGGCGGCCGCCGTCAGCGGCGGCCGGCCGGCAAGCGGGCTTGGCCGCCGCCGTTCAGGCTGCGGGCCGGAACGGTTCCCAGGTGCTGAGGATCCGGTGCATCTGCACCGGGTCGTTACAGGTGAGCAGCGATTCGCGGATGGCGGCATCCGACAGCAGCTCGGCCAGTTCCGACAGCAGTTCAAGATGCTCTTCGGTGGCGGCCTCGGGAACCAGCAGGAACACCAGCAGGTTCACCGGGCGCCCGTCGGGCGCGTCGAACGGAATCGGCTCGGCCAGCCGCACGACGGCTGCCAGCGCTTCCTTCAGGCCCTTGATGCGGCCGTGCGTGATCGCGACGCCTTCGCTCAGGCCGGTGGAACCGAGCCGTTCGCGGGCAAACAGCGAATCGAACACCTTGCCGCGTTCAATGCCGTGGTTGTTCTCGAACAGCAGGCCAACCTGCTCGAACAAGCGCTTCTTGCTGGTCACCGAAAGATTCAGGACCAGATTCGTGGGAGCCAGCAGCCGGGACAAACGATTCATCGCAGTCACGCCCCATGAGCCGGGTTTGATGCTCTGCAGCATGCGAAATTACCCCTCGGGTATTTTCTAAGCACGCCAGATTATATAGATGCGAGATGCAAAGAAAAGGCCCGATTTCTGCATCGCAACAAAAAGACCACAGAAAAAAATACCGCACTGCGGCAAGGGATTTGACCCCCGGCCCGCGATGGGCCGGGCAGGTCCGTCGACGGTGGGGCGTAAAGCTGAAAAAAGCCCCGCCCGCATGTCGACGATGTCAGGCGGTAGGTGCCTGATGCTTGAGGGCATCGTGCCCGAAATCACCGCGTTTGTCCTTGTATTTCAGGATCTGGCGGTCGAGTTTGTCGATCAGCGAATCGATCGCGGCATACAGGTCGCCATGGCTCGCTTCTGCGAACAGGTCTTTGCCCCGTACATGCAACGTGATTTCAGCTTTCTGCACCAGCTTGTCGATCGAGAGGAAGACGTTGACGTCAATGACTTGATCGAAATGGCGGCGGATCCGTTCCAGCTTGTTCGTCACGTATTCGCGCAGGGCGGGGGTGACGCTGACGTGATGGCCGCTGATGGCGAGATTCATGCATCCTCCTTTCACGGACTTGTCCCTGTGAGCGGGTAGGTCCGGTTACTGATGAGAACCGGGCGGCCGGGATGCGCGGCGGCGTCGGTTTACAGTGTGCGGCGTTGGGAAACCGGCGAAATCCGCAGTGATTCCCGATACTTGGCCACTGTGCGCCGTGCCACGACGAATCCTTGCTCGCCGAGAAGATCGGCAATCTGACTATCTGACAGTGGGGAAGTGGCGTCCTCCGCAGCGACGAGTTGCTTGATCAGCGCGCGGATCGCGGTGCTCGACGCGGCGCCGCCGCTGTCGGTGGCCACATGGCTACCGAAGAAGTATTTCAGCTCGAAAGTGCCGAACGGCGTGAGCATGAACTTCTGCGACGTGACGCGGGATACCGTCGATTCGTGCAAACCCAAGGTGTCAGCGATTTCCCTCAACACGAGAGGACGCATGGCGACGGCACCATGCGAAAAGAACGAACGCTGGCGGTCGACGATCGCCTGCGCCACGCGCAGGATGGTCTCGAACCGCTGTTGGACATTCTTGATCAACCAGCGTGCTTCCTGCAACTGCCCCGACAGGCCCGAGTTGCTTCCTCTGTTCCTGCGCAAGATTTGCGCATACATGTTGTTGATGCGCAACTTGGGCATCACGTCGGGATTGAGAGTGACCGCCCAGCCGCTGCGCGTCTTGCGCACGATCACGTCGGGCACCACGTAGCCGGCCTGCGTGCCGGCAAAACCCGCCCCGGGACGCGGGTTGAGCTGGCGGATCAGCGCCTGCGCTTCGCGCAGCAAGCCGTCGTCGCAGCGCAGCGAACGGCGCAGCTTGACGAAATCCTTGGCGGCCAGCAGCGCCAGGTGTTGGTCGACGATGTCGCGCGCCACGCGCCGCACCTCGGCTGGCCGGCTGTGCGCCGCTTCGCCGCGTTCGAGCTGCAGCAGCAGGCATTCGCGCAGGTCGCGCGCCGCCACGCCGATGGGGTCGAAGCTTTGCAGCAGCCGCAGCGCGCCGCTGAGCTCTTCGGGCTCGATCTCCAGCTCTTCGGGCAGCATCTGGGCCACTTCGTCGAGCGAGCTTTCCAGGAAGCCGTCGTCGTCGAGCCCGTCGATCAGCAGTTCGACCAGCGCGCGGTCGCGGCGCGTCGAATGCGTGGCGGCCAGTTGCTGGCTCAGGTGTTCACGCAGCGTCAGGCCGGCGCCAGCCAGTTGCGGATATTCGCGTTCGTCGTCGTCATCGGGGCGGTTGCGGCCGGCCTCGCCCCAGTCGCTGCCGTAGTCGCCGTCGCGGCCGTCGTCGCCCATATCGGCACCGCCAGCAGGGGTATCGTCGAGCGCGCCGCCCGGCGCTTCGCCCTCGCTCGCACCCGCTGGCGCTTCGCCTTCACCAGCCGGGCTGCGCGCGCTGTCCAGGCCGCCGTTGGGCGCGATGCGCAGGCAATCCTGCAGCGGATCGTCGAGCCGTTCGAGCAGCGGATTGTCGGCCAGGATCTGCTCGAGTTCCGTGTTCAGT
>JAFKGG010000435.1 GCA_017307915.1 Burkholderiales bacterium
CGGGCATGATGCGCCCGGCGATCCTGCATGCGCAACAAAGTGCCCAACACGGTGATTGCATACGGCTCGGTGCCCACACGCAAGGGCACCGACACGGCGGCCAGTTCTGCCTCGCTCTCGCCCAGGCTTTCGAACCAGCCCTGGTTCGCGCCCTGCTGCAGTTGCGCCTCGAGCGCAGCACGCGATGACAGCGTATTGGCCGTCAGGCGCGCCATGCCCGCTTCGCGCAGCAGTGCGCGGCGCGCTTCGGCATCGAGCAGACTGAGCAGCGCCTTGCCCGAGGCCGACGCATGCACCGGCCGCGACATGCCGACCGACAGCGCCGGCCGCATCAGGTGCGCCGAATCCACCACCGCCAGATAAACCAGTTGCAGCCCTTGCAGCTTGGACAAGGTGATGCTCTCGCCGGTATCCGCTTGAAGCTGAGCAAGCGCGGGCCGCACCCGCTGCGCCACCGGATCGTGATCGACCACCCGCTTCATGTGTTCGAGCAGCTTGCGCGTCGGGTAATAACCGCCGCGGCGCGACACCTCGTACAGATAACCATGTTGCAGCAGCGTGCGCACCAGCAGCAGGCAACTCGATGCGGGAATCTCCAGTTGCTCGGCCAGCTCCGACAGCACCAGCGGCTGCTTGCACGCGGCAAACAGCTCGAACAGGCGCAGCGTGCGCAGCGCGGCTTTCACGTCGGACATGGCTTGCCTGGCCAATAATTCAGAATATAGAATTGTTTTTTATTCTATTGAATCCAACCAAACACCGTCAACCAGCGGCAGGCGGTTGCGGCACTACCGGAGCGAATCCCATGGATCTCGGCATCAAGGGCAAGACCGCCATCGTCACGGGCTCGGCCCGCGGCCTGGGCAAGGCCATGGCACGGCGCCTGGCGCTGGAAGGCGCCAACGTCGTGGTCACCGATATCAATAGCGAGCTGGCGCAGGCCACGGCGGCGCAGCTCAAGGCCGAAGGCCTGTCGATCCATTGCGTGGTGGGCGACATCACGCAGGCCCAAGACGTGCAGCGGCTGGTCGACGAAACCTGCGCCACCTTCGGCAGCGTTCACATCCTGGTGAACAATGCCGGCTTTCCGCGCGACAAGTATCTGGTCAAGATGAGCGAGGAAGACTGGGATCTGGTGATGAACGTGATGCTCAAGGGCGCGTTCCTGATCACCCGCGCCGTCATGCCGAAGATGATCGAGCAGGGCTGGGGGCGCATCATCAACATCAGCTCACGCGCGCACCTGGGCAATCCCACGCAGGCCAACTACTCGGCCGCCAAGGCCGGCCTGATCGGCATGGCCAAGGCGCTGGCGCAGGAAGAAGGCCGCTACGGCATCACCGCCAACTGCGTCGCGCCCGGCTTCATGGATACCGAGATGGTGCAGGCCCTGCCCACCTACGAGATCATCAAGGAACGGGCCGTGCAGACGCAGCCGATCAAGCGCGCCGGGCAGCCCGATGACGTGGCCAACGCGGTGGCCTTCCTGGCTTCGGAATGCGCCGGGTTCATCAGCGGCGAAGTGATTCACGTGTCGGGCGGGCGCTTCGGCTGAGCGAATCGCTGCGGTGATATCGCTTTGATCGCGCCGGGGCTCAGCCGGCGTTCTGCGCCGCGCCGCCGGTATGCACCACCCCCTCGGCGACCAGGGCATCGACTTCCTCGGCCGTGAAACCGGCTTGCCGGAGCACGTCGATCGAATCCTCACCCTGCTCATGGCCGGCATGGTGAATCTCACCCGGCGTACGGCTGAGCTTGGGCACCGGCGCCGCCAGCGTCACGTCGCCCAAGCCCTCGGCCGGCACCCGCACCAGCGCGCCGCGAAAACGGTAGTGCGGATCGCGGAACACGTCGGCAATCGTGAAGATCTTCGAAGCGGGAATCCCGGCCTCGAGCAGCCGCGCCTCGATCGTGGCCACGTCGAGCGACGTGGTCCAGGCGCTGATGATGTCGTCGAGCTGATCCGTATGGCGGGCGCGACCAGGCAGCTCCTTGAAGCGTTCGTCGTCGGCCAGCGCCGGGTTGCCCATCGCCACGCAGAAGCGCCGGAACAAGGAGTCGTGCCACGCCGCGATGTGGATGAACTCATTGTCCTTCGACGTATACAGATTGTTCGGCGCCGCGCCCGGCAGCTTCGATCCCACCCGCTGCGGCACGATTCCCAGCTTGTCGTAGCTCGGCACGAACGATTCCATGAAGCTCAGCGCGCTTTCGGACAATGCCGCATCGACCACCTGCCCCTGGCCCGACACGCCAGCTTCGAGCAGCGCCACCAGCGCGCCAAAAGCTGCGTATAGACCGGTGACGTAATCGGTCAGCGGCGTGGCGATCCGCGCCGGCGGGCTGTCCGGATAGCCGGTGATCGAGCGCAGCCCGCTGGCCGCCTCGCTGATGATGCCGTAGCCGGGCCGACTGCTGTAGGGTCCGGTCTGGCCGAATCCGCTGATCCGGACCATCACCAGTTTCGGATTGCTGCGCGCGAGCGTCTCGTACCCCAGCCCCCACTTCTCGAGCGCCCCCGGACGGAAGTTCTCGATCACGACGTCGCAATCCTCGGCAAGACGACGGACGATGCCGCGTCCAGCCTCGGTACGCAGGTCGACCGCGATGGTGCGCTTGTTGCGCAGAATGCTGGCCGCATACAAGGAACGCCCGTGAACGCTTTCCCCCATCGTGCGAATCACGTCGCCATTCGGATCTTCGACCTTGATGACCTGGGCGCCGAAATCGGCCAGCAAGCGCCCGCAAAACGGACCAGCGATCGTCGAGCCGAGTTCCAGCACCTTGAATCGGGAGAGCGCACCGCGTTGCATTGTCATGGTCTTGCGTTCTGCTCAAATGAAGTTGCGGTAGATCCCCGTCTGCTTCTCCTTGAGCAGCAGGCGGCCCGCACTGGTCCGGTAGGTGTTCAGCGCGGTGACGATCAACATCTGGCCGCTCTGCGCACTGCTTTTGACGTTTGCCGACAGCAGCATGCTGGTGGCATGGACGGTTTCGCCGAGTCGCAGCAGGCTTGCCAGTTCGATGTCGCTGCCGCCGTTGACCATGCCGCTCTCCGGCAAGCTGCAACGGCGGCCCAGGTTCCTGCCGATCTCATTGACGCCTTCGCGTCCCATCGCGGCGGGATCATCAGACAGCGGCAGCGAATCCGGCCGCGCTTCCAGCGCATGCAGCGGGAACAAAGGCGTGGCGACGACGGTGCCGTAAGGACTGTTGCGGCCCTGCTCCAGGTCGTAGTGCAAGGTCCGCAGGCCGCCGACGGCATCGGCGAACAGGCGCAGCCGGCTCAGATCCAGCGGATAGGCGGACTCGATGCGTTCGCCCACGACGCCGAGCAGCGCGGCCACCGCGGCCGGCACCGGTCCGCTGGCTGGCGTGACGCTTTCATCGAACCGGTACGCCGCGGGCAACTCCGGCATCGGTGCTTCGGCGTCGGTGAACGGCCCGCTGCCGACGACCAGCGCCGCCCAGCCCGTGGTGGTGTCGCGCTGCTGGACCGTGTTTCGAATCGCCAGGTCAACGATGATCAGCGACCCTGCGCCGAGCGGCTCGACCGAGCGCACCGTGGCATGCACCTCAAGGGATTCGCCGACGAAATCCGGTCCGACGAACTTGAAGGCCAAGCGGCGCAGCCAGGCGCTGTCACCGAAGGCCTCATGCAGCACTTGCACCAGCAGATGCTGCTTGAGCGCGCCATTGATCACGCGCTCCTTGAGCCCGGCGTGCTGGCGCGCATAGTCGAGATCGTAGTGGATACGATCCCAGTTCTGCTGAGCCGCGCACCACTTCACCAGCCGGGCGCTGGTGTACGGCCCCTTGCGCAGTACCGGCAGAGCGGTTCCCGGTACGGGCTTGATCGTTGCGGAACGGATCTGTGCATCCATGGGCGTCGCTTCGTGAATGGAAGATGGCAGTTCAATCGAGCAGCTTGATGCCGCTGGTCTGGACCAGGTCGGCCCACTTCTTGGTGTCGGCTTTCAGGAACGCATCGAGATCGGCGGGACTGCCGCCTTCGATCTCGACGCCCTGCTGGGCCAGTTGCTTCTGCACCTCGGCGTTCTTCAGCGAGGTGTTCAGCGCCGAATTGAGCGTGGCAACGATCGCTGCGGGCGTGCCGGCCGGCACGAGAATCGCGAACCAGAACGTGGCATCGAAGCCTGGATAGCCCGATTCTGCCACGGTGGGCACATCCGGCAGGATCGCCGAACGCTTGGCGCTGGTCACCGCCACCGGCCGCAGCGCGCCGTTCTTGATGAACGGCATGGCCGGCGGCAAACCGGAGATCAGGATCGGCACATGGCCGGCGATGACGTCGGTCGCGGCCGGCCCGCCGCCTTTGTATCCGACGTGCGTCATTCTGGTCTTGGCCAATTGGTTGAGCAGTTCGCCGGTGAAGTGCTGCGTCGTGCCGTGGCCCGCCGTCGCGAAGCTGAACGCATCGGGCTTGACGCGAGCCGCCGCAACCAGGTCTTTCAGGCTGCGTTCGCCGACCTTGGCGTTGACGGCGATCAGATTCGGTGTCCAGCCCAGCAAGGCCACCGACGTGAAGGCCTTCTCGGTGTCGTAGGGCAGCTTGCGGTACATGCTCACGTTGCTGGTGTGATTGTTCGTCGCCATCACCAGCGTGTAGCCGTCGGCAGGTGATTTGGCGACGATCTCGGTGCCGATCACCGTGTTGGCACCAGGCCGGTTGTCGATGACGACCGCCTGCTTCAATTCCTCGCCCAACTGCTTGCCGATCACCCTGGCGACGACGTCGGTGCTGCCCCCGGGCGCGAACGGAACGACGATCTTGATCGCCCGCTCCGGATAGGCGCTCGCACCGGACTGGGCCCACGCCGCCGAGGTCAAGGCCAGGCCCAGCGAGGCGATGCACATGGCCCTGTAGAGCTGGTTCATCGACATGTCTCCTCCTTCGTGATTCTGATGGACCGGCGCGGCAGGCGCCGACCCGGATCAGACGACACGCTAGCGCCCCGGTGATCAGTGGTCCAATGCATCTTTATCATGAGATTATTCTTCTGACGAATAATGGGTGCAGTGCCTTCGCCGCACCACCCGAATAGCGAGCCGTTCATGAATCCCCGCGCCATCGATGTGCAACTGCTGCTGGTCTTCGACGCGCTGATGAGCGAGCGTCACGTCACGCGCGCCGCGCAGTCGATCGGGCTGAGCCAGCCGGCGGTCAGCCATGCGCTGGCCCGGCTGCGCGACCGCTTCGGCGACCCCTTGCTGGTACGAACCGCGCGCGGCATGGAACCGACCGAACGCGCGCTCGAACTGATCGGTCCGGCGCGTGACGCGATCCGGCAGGTTCAGGATGTCTTTCTAAGCCGGCCGGATTTTGACCCCGCCAGATCTCAGGAATCGTTCGTCATCCGGATGGGAGATGCCAACGAGTTCCTGCTGCTGCCATCGATCCTCGCCGAATTGGAAGCGCGGGCACCGAGCGTATCGCTGATCGTGCGCCACCTTTCTCCAACCGACACGATCAAGGCACTGGAAGACGGCAGCATCGATTTCGCGGTCAGCGCATTCCTGTCTCATCCGAAATCGATCCGCTCCTCCAGCCTGATGAAGGATCGGATGGTGTGCGCCACCCGACATGATCATCCGTCCACCCGGCGCCGCCTGACCGTCGATACCTTCCTCAACCTCAGGCACATCCGCGTCGTGCAGCACGCCGGCGACGTACGCTTCGTCGACGAGCATCTGCAGGCCCGCGGGCTAAGGCGCAACGTCGCGGCGACGATTCCGCACTGGCTGGTCGCGTTGCACTCGGTGACGAAAAGCGGTCTGGCCATGGCGATCCCCGAACGGATGGCCCGGCACTTCGATCGTGATGGAAGCCTGGCACTGCGCCGGATTCCGGTCGGCGGAGCGGTATTCGACTGGCAGATCTACTGGCACCGGCGCAATGACGCGGTCACTTCGCAGGTCTGGATGCGCAAGCTGGTCAGCGAGATCTGCGCGCGACTGGAGGCGCCCTGAGCGTCAGGCGAGCATCGCTTCCACGCGCTTCGAGCCTCAGTAGCGGCCGGGCAGCGTCAGATCGTGCGACGCGATCCTGTTCGCCAGCGCAACGGTAGCTGGGCCGACGACACGCATCAACCTCTCGGCGGCAACGACCGACTTGCGCCCCCCGCAGTTCAGCGCGAAAACCAAGTTCCCTTGCTTGATGCGCAACGGCACGCCGATGCCCCGGATCGATTCGGTGAGCTCGCCTTCACAGGTGCAAAATCCCACCCGCTGCACTTCGTCAACGGCCCGGTACAGCCCTTCGATCATTCGTGAAGCGACGTCTCGCTGAAAATCGGCTTCGATCTGCTCGACACAGCGCTGGCGGTCGCCGTCGGTCATTGCGGCGAACAATGCGCGGCCCATCGCCGACGTGGCCAGCGGCAACCGGCCTCCGATCTTGAAGCCGAGCCCGTTCGCGCCACGGCCAAGGCACGCATCGAGATAGATCGCGCCGCCTTCCTTGGCGGTGCCAAGACCGGCAGCAACCTCGTATCGGTCGGCATGCTCCCTCAGCAGCGGGTGCAACAGGCCTCGCAACGAGGCGCCCCGGCGCAAGATGGGCTTGGCAACCGTCAGCACATGAGGCGTCAGGCTATAGCGAGCCGAAGAGGACTCATACCGCAGATAGCCGAGCGCTGCCAGCGTGTAGGTGAGCCGGGAGATGGTCGACTTCGGCAGCCCCGTCAGGTCCGCGATCTCCTTGTTGCCCAAGGCGAGCCGCTGATCGCTGAACGAGGTGAGAACGCGCAAGCCTTTCGTCAGCGCAGACAAGGCTTCGGGCGTTTGTGCCGACGCTGCGCTCAAAGCCATCCTGTCCAAGACCGCTTCCTCCCGGATGACACCTTAGTAGCGGCCTGAATTGCCAGCATGGGTACCCAGCGCCGGCCAAATGCTAGAACAAGCGCAGGGACTTGCCCATCGCCTTCCATCGCTGCAACTCCAGCGCGATGTAGCGCCGGAACTCGGCAGACTCCATCGGACTGGGCTCATAGCCCATCTCATTCAACTTGGCCGTCAAGCTGGAGTCGCGCAGGCCCTCTTGCACCCATCGGCTGATCTTCTGGACGCGATCCTCGGGCATTCCCGCCGGCCCCACCAGACCCACGAACGTAAACGGATCCAGCAGTTCCAAGCCTTCGACGCCGGTTTCCGACAAGCCGGGCAAGGCCGGCGCCAGCGCGACCCGCTTCATGCTCAGAACCGCCAGCGGCCTTTGTTTGCCGGCGGCGATCAGCGGCATTGCAGTGGACAGTGTCTGCATCGCAACATCGACCCGGCCCGCCACCAGATCCAGCGCCACCTGATTGTCGCCCTTGTAGGGCACGTGCGTCATCTTGGCGCCGGTCTTGCCCAGCAAAACCTCCATACCGAGATGGTTCGCCATGCCCACGCCGGACGATCCGTAGTTCAGCGAATTTGGGTTCTTGCGCGCATACTCGATCAATTCGGCGAGGTTGTTGACGGGCAGATTCGGATTCGCCACGAGAACCCCGTGCAATTTGAAGACCCTGGCGATCGGCGTCAAGTCGGTCAACGGATCATAGGGAAGATCCGATCGCACGCCTGGGTTCTGAACCAGGGCGCTGCCAGCGCTCAACATCAACGTATAGCCATCGGCGGGGCTGCCTTTGAGCGCCTGGATGGCTGGAATCGATCCCGCTCCGGGGCGATTCTCGACCACGAAGCGCGCACTGGTTGCGCGCCCGAGTTGCTCGGCGATCGCCCGCGCGGCGAGATCGGTGGCCGAGCCCGGCGCGAAACCGACGATGATACGGACCGGGCGCGCAGGATATTCCTCGGCGCTCACCGACGCAGGCATCGCCGCGAGCGCCCCGAGCAGCGCCCAGGCCAAGCAGCCGCGGCGCATGAAGCCGAATTGCTTCTTCATTTGCGCAGCTCCGCGCCAACGTCCATGCCGCGCTTGACCGCGGCGCGCGCGCCCACGCGATCCAGCCAGCGCTGCACCGCGGGGTAGCCGGCGAGATCCTGCCCCTGCCGCGCAGCAGGCACGGCCCATGGGTAGATGGCGATGTCGGCAATCGAATAGTCGCCGGCAACGTACTCGCTGTCGCGCAAGGCCCGGTCGAGAACGCCGTAGAGCCGGGATGTTTCCTTGACGAAGCGTTCCTTGGCATAGGGTACGTCTTCCTTGGCGCCGTTGAGGAAGTGGCTGGCCTGCCCGGCCATCGGGCCGAGCCCACCCATCTGCCACATCAGCCATGCGTTGACGCGCTGACGCTCGCGAATCTCCGACGGCCAGAGCTGACCGGCCTTGTCGGCGAGATATTGCAGAATCGCCCCGCTTTCGAAGATGGTCACCGGCTTACCTCGATCCGCAGGTTCGGTATCGATCACGGCAGGAATTCTGCCGTTCGGATTGATCTGCACGAAATCCGCCTGCTTCTGATCGCCCGTCTGAATGTTCACCGGGATCAGCTTGTAAGGGAGCTCGCACTCCTCCAGCATGATCGAGACCTTGCGACCATTGGGCGTCGGCCAGTAGTACAGCTCTATCATCATGAATCTCCGTATCAGCGTTGACTAAAGCTCAAACCGGACTGCTCCGTCGGCGCGGATCTGATCGGCCAGTCCGATCTCCCAACTGAGGTATTCGTCGATGTTGCTTGCAAGGCTGCCCCGCGCCTCGACGGGCCTGCGCCAGACATCATTGATGTCGGGTGGCACCGAATCGGCTCCGGTGACGATCGGCAGGCCGGCTGCACGCCATGCGGCCTTGCCGCCCTCGAGCACCCAGACATCATCAAGGTTGAATCCATCCGTGGTGGCGAGCTTGGCAAGCCACCCATCTTTCGAGATGAGCACGACGACACGCCCCTTGGGGCGCGCGGCGAGCAGCGATGCGAGTTCAGCACGCCGCGCGAACCTCGAGCCAGCGATGTGGCCGCGCTCGAACTCAATACTGGTGTCGATGTCCACCATGTCTACGGCCTCGTTGCGGCAGCGCTGCTGCAGATCGGCCGGGAGCATGGCTCGGATCCGATCGAGGCCAGCGATCCGGTAATAACGCCTTGGCTGCGGGCCGAGCGTCAACGCCATCGGTTCATAGTCGATCGGCCAGACGAACACGTCCTTCCATCCCATTCGACGCAACCAGGCAGCGGCGATCGAGGCGCGCACTCCATCGCCATCGATCAGCACGACACGCGCGTGCTGAACGAACAGATATTTGTCGGTTGCCTGGATAAGTTGTCCGCCTGCCGCATGAATCGCCCCTTCGGGGTGACCCGCCGCGTACTCGGCGGCCGTCCGGATATCGACCAGATAGGTCGTCCGTTGCGGATCGCCGTTCATCCAAGCGGCGATTTCGCCAGCGTCGGCCAGGGCCACGCCATATCGAGCCCGCATCTGCCCGGCGAGCGTTATCTGTTCGACGCTGGGGCGAAATCCCGCTTCGAATCCCTGCGCCGGCTTGCCCGGCTCGGCCACCGTGTGACCGGCACGCAGCCATCCCATCGTGCCGTTCTCCAGCGCGAACACCGGGTTGGTCACGCCCGCTTCGAGCAGGCTCTGCGTGCCGATAATGCTGCGAGTTCTGCCTGCGCAGTGAACGACGACCGGTAGATTCGGATCACGCACCACGTCGGCAAACCGATAGGCAAGCTCGACGCCGGGAACGTTGATCGAACCCGGCAACGAGGCCTTGGCATATTCGTCATGCGGCCGGCAGTCGATCACGCACATCGGCTCGCCGCTGGCGCGCTTGTCGGCCAGCTCGGCAGCCGTGATGCTCGGCGTGTGCAGCGCCGCTTCGACAGCCTCTCCAAATGCCTTGCTCAAGGTATGCATGCCGGAGTAGACCGGCAGACCGCGCTCACGTTGCGCCAAAAGGCCGCCTTCCAGAACGTTGACGTCCGAGAATCCCCAATCATGCAAGCGACGCGTCGCAATGACCGCTTCCGAACGGCCATCCCCATCGCAGATCACCAAGGTGCGCTTACGCAGATCGCCGTGCGAGGCAAGGTCGATCTCGAGCTGCCGCAGCGGCACCGACGATGCTCGAAGCAGGTGCCCCTTCGAGAACACCCCTTCGTCTCGAACGTCGAGAATTGCATACTGGCGGCCGGAACCCTCGAGTTCGCGCAGCTCATCGCCGGTCATCTGGCGGGTCACAGAGCCCCCTCGGCCAGTTTGACCCCCGATGCCGCCGGAAACTTGCGAACCGCCCCGGTTTGCAGATCGAAAGCGCTTCGGTCGTGCAGATGCTCGATGCCGACGCCGTACAAGTGCAGATTCATGTGGGGCCCGTCATCGCCCAGGTGAATCGAATGCACGTCCTCCGGCATTAGGGCGAGCCCGCTTCCCGGCACTACGTCGAACGAATCGACCTGCTCGACCATCACGGTATGGCCGTCTGCCGATACCGAGGTCTTTCGATACAGCCGGTTGTGTTCTCGCCCTCGCACGCCGACGATGACGGCCCAGGTCGTGTGATCGTGCGGCGGCGTCGAACGCCCTTGCTGCGGACAAGAGACGTACAGTGCGTAGCGATGATCGGCGTCCTCGGACAAGCGATACATGCTGCTCGAGCCGGCCTCGATCGCGGCAAACTCCTGCACCGGAAAAAGATCCTGGCGCAGTGCCAGCCGGCACAACTCATCCTTGATCCTGGCCAGCGCTACCCGGTCGACGCCCGGGGCGGCCAGTTCTCTGACACGCTGCATCAGATCAACCACGAGGGCCCGTCGGGCGGCGGCCCGTTCGCTCAGATCATGCGTATTCGACATCTCGATCGTCTCCGTCGACAGCCGTCACTCGGCGTAGGTTTTGGTCATCGACGCGCGGCCGCCGAACGATTCGTACCAGCGGGCGATGTTCGGATGGGCCGATCGCCAGTCTTCCTTGGGAAAACGCCGATCCGACACGCTCAACGCGCAACCGAGCGTGACGTGACCGACGTTCATCTGATCGCCGATGAGATCGTCGTGCTCGAGCGCATCCAGCACGTTGACGACGCGGTTCTTCTCGAGCTCGATCAGCTTCGGGTCTTGCGCCGACTCGGGGCGCCAACTTTCGCGAACGCGCGTCACCAGCGCGCCGATCATCACGTCGGCCAGGGCATTGAGCCTGAGCGCGCGCCAACGCTGCGCGGACTCTGCCGGAAACAGCCGCCGTCCAGCATGCAGCGAATCGATGTATTCGCAGATGACGTTCGATTCCACGACCAGTTGGCCGTCATCGGTAATCAGCGCCGGCACCATGCCGGTCGGGTTGACACGCCAGAACTCGGTGGCGGCGTCACGCAGCGGCGGATCCTCGATCGCCAGACGCTCGCCCAACCCCACCTCTTCGGCAACGACCCGAACCTTTCTGGCATAGGGCGACGTCGGCTTGGAATAGAGTTTCATTCGTTCTTGCTCCTCAGTTGGAATAACGGTTGAGTTCGATCGTTCAGCCGAGAACGAGATTCGATGAAGCGATCCGCTTCCCGAGCTCGACCAGCTTGGGACCGATCTCGTTTTCCAGGCGAGCGGGCGGCATCGTCCAGGCCGCGCCGCCGCAGTTCAGCGCAAATACCATCTCGCCTCTGCGAAGCGTGAGCGGCACGCCGACACCATTGACGTCGGAACTCCAATCGCTGATGGAAAAGCAAAAACCGCGCTCTTCCACATCGGCGATTGCGTTGTTCAACGCACGTTCCACCCGCTTGAAGTTCTTGGGATCGCGACGTTCGCATCGCTGCAGAATCTCGTTGCGCGCAGCCGGCGGCATCGCGACGAACAGCGCTCGGCCCATCGCGCTGGTCGTTATGTCGAGCTTCGATCCCGGATCGAGCCGCACGGTGACCGCTTCGGCGCCGCGGCACACTTCAAGGTACAGAGCCGAAAGACCGTCGACGGTGCCGATACCGACCGCTGCGTTGACTTCATCGGCCAGTTCCTGCATCAGCGGACGAACGAGGTGACGCAGCTCGATTCGCCGAAGGATCGGCTGCACCAGCGCCAGGACACCGATGCCGATGCCGTACTTGCGCAAATTCTGGTCGTAGTTGAGATAGCCAAGCTGCGTCAGCGTGTACGTCAGCCTCGATACCGTCGGCTTGGTCAGGCGGCTGCGCGCGGCAATCTCCTGATTGCCGAGCATTTCGTCGCCGACTTCGAACGCTCGCAGCACGTCCAAACCTCTGGCTAATGCGCTCACGAACTGCCTGTCCTTTTCTGTTGCCAGCCTGACTGCATTTCCGTTTGGGTACGACTTTTGAACTGGAAGTGGATGAGCTCTCGGCCGAGCCATGACGTGAACTCCTCGTGGTGGATTATTCAAATAGGTCGTAGGGAGGGTCAAATATGAGGAATATAATTTTGTTCTGCGGAATATCTGTGGGTTTGGCGCTTACAGGCTAGGTGAACCGGACGTGCCCGACGGCGTGGGCCAACAGCGCGCCGCGGTTGAGCCCGTCGAGCGATTGCGGGCGCAACAGCATTGCGCCATCGGCGGTCTCAAGCGGTGAAGCCAGGTACTGCGCGGTGTTCTTGAGAAAGCCGTTCATCTCATCGGCGATCCCGGCCTGCCCTTGGGATGCGGCTGCCTCGATGGCGCATGCAACGTCCGTCGCGGCGCCGTTGCCGAGAATGCCGGTCATCTGGTGGCGCGCCGCGGCGGCATACGCTTGCTGTAGCGATCGAAGTGTCGGGAACTTGCCGAGCTTCATCTTGACGAAACGAAATGCGCCCGACCGGCCAGCGCGTTCGACGTCGCGCCCGCTCTTGATGCTCTCGTCGAGCATGGTGGGCACCCCGATCGAGCAGGCGACCCGCTCGTTGCCGTCCCAGTCGTCGGCAGCACATGGTTGTTCAACGAACTCGAGCCGCCGCGCATCCAGCGTCGAAACAAACGCGATCGCATCCTGCGCATTGCACGCGCCGTTGAAGTCGATGCGCAGCTTCTCGGTTTCGTACAGTTGCTCAAGGATGCAGGCGATCCGATCATGATCGCGAGATAGATTCATCCCCGCCTTCGCCTTCAAGGTGCGGTAGCCGGCGTTGCGAAGCCCGCTCAACTCCTGTCGAATCGCTTCGGCGCCGGTCGACAGCACCGGGGCGACAAGAGGTATGAAACGCGGGCCTGCGCGGCACCCTCTTGATGCGGGCGCCAATGCCAGTTCGATGGCGACGGCCGGCGCACTGCACGCGTAGGGCGTCTGCTCGCTCGCGGCGTGCAGTTGCTCGAAGGCCTGCGCCGCATCCCGTCCAACCAGCCTGGGTGCCCAGCAGAGGATTGCCGCCCAGATCTCTTCGATGCTTTCCTCGTTGTATCCGCGAACCGGCGTCACCTCGGAAAAGCCTTGAGCACCGTCGGACAGGGAGACTTGGACCAGGGCACTCGTAAGCCGATCCAGGGAGCCAAGCGAGGACACATAGGGCGTCTCCAAAGGCGTGGCCAGCAGGAACGCCTCTACCTCGGTGATTTTCATATTTTCCGCACAACGAAATTTAATTTCTAAACGTTGACACGAAATGGCCGCCTCACGCAACATCGCGCTGCCTTGACACGGTCGGAAACTCGACGCAGACGGCTCGGCAGCGCTGGTATTCACGCAGATAAACGATCAGAGGAGACAGTCATGAACAAGCGGACATTTCTGGCTGCCTGCGGTGCGGTGCTGTGCGCCCGTGCAGGCGTCGCATCGACCTGGCCACAAAGGCCGATTCGATTGATCGTCCCGTTCCCGGCGGGCGGTGCCGCCGACCTTCAGGCACGGATCCTGGCCAGCAACCTGCCGGCCATCCTGGGGCAACCGGTCGTAGTTGAGAATCGTTCGGGTGCAGGTGGGAACGTAGGCGCAGTCGGGGTCGCCAATGCGCCCGGTGACGGCTATACGCTACTGATGGGCACCCCTGGTCCGATGGCGATCAACAAGCACATCTATCGGGACATGCAGTACGACCCGGAATCCGACTTCGCACCGGTATCGTTCGTCTCGCGGGTCGCCAACGTGCTGGTCATCAACTCGAAGCTGGCGCAACGCAGCGCCGCGGATTTCATCGGTTATCTGCGCAGTTCGCCGACCCCTGTCGCCGTCGCCATACCGGGCAAGGGATCAGCCGCCCATCTCGCGGTGCTGGCGCTCGAGGACATGGCCAAGGTGAAGTTGAACAAGGTGCTCTACAAGGGCAGCGCACCCGCCATTCAGGATCTGATCGGCGGGGTGGTCCCCTTCATGATCAGCGAAATGCCATCGGTAATGCCGCACGTCAAGAACGGCGGCCTGCGGGCACTCGCCGTGACGACCCCGGAACGCTGGCCGCTCACGCCGGAGCTGCCGCTGCTGAGTGACGTCGTGCCGGGCTTCGAATCCGTCGGGTGGTTCGTCATCGTCGCCCCGAAAAGCACGCCTGACGCAATCGTGCTCCAGATCAGGAAGGCGATCGACGACACCCTGGCCAAGCCGGACGTGATCGGCAAGCTGAACAGCCTGGGAGCCACGCCGATGGGCGGATCACCGGAAAAGCAGATCCGGACCGAGTCGGCCAAGTGGAAGCAGGTTGTTGCCGCGGCGCAGTTGAACGTCGAATAGCCCTTGCTGCGTCTTGACGACAAGCAGCGCGCCACCGCCGTCCGATGATCGTGAGGCGGTAGCGCTGCCTGTTGCTGCGCAATTTACAGGAAGCGAACCTCTATCCGCTACCGTGACTCGGCTGCGGGCGGCGTTGGAGCCTGCATTGAACCAGGCGACGCTACGACCTGCGGATTGAGCAACTTCTGCGGCCGCCCCTGCAACCAAGCCTGCAAACCTTCCACCGTGCTCCGATAAAACCGCTCGAAGGTATCGCGCGTGGCGTACCCGAGGTGCGGCGTCAGCACCACGTTGTCCATCGAAAGCAGCGGGCTGTCGGGCTGCAGCGGTTCGTGTTCGTACACGTCCAGGCCGGCGCCAGCGATTTGTCGCTGTGCCAAGGCCTGCACCAGAGCCGCCTCGTCGACGATGGGGCCGCGGGCGGTATTCACCAGCAGTGCCGTCTTCTTCATCAGGGCCAGCTCGGCGCGACCGACCAGGTGGCGCGATCGATCACTCAGCACCACGTGGATGCTGAGCACGTCGCTGTCGCGAAACAGCGCTTCCTTGTCGACGCGCGTGACGCCGTGCGCGGCGGCGGCTTCGGTAGTCAGGTTCGGGCTCCAGGCGATCACCCGCATGCCGAACGCCTGGCCGACCGCGGCGACGCGCTGCCCGATACCACCCAGCCCCAGCAGGCCCAATGTCTTGCCGGCGAGCGAAATGCCGAGCGTCGCCTGCCAGCGGCCGGCCCGTGTCAGCCGGTCTTCATAAGCAATGTGACGGGCGGCGGCCAGGATCAGCCCCCAGGTCAGCTCCGGCGCGGCAGTGCCTGGCGTCTCACCGGCAGAAACGTGGCACACCGCGATGCCCAGCTCGGTGGCCGCCGGCAGGTCAAGCGTGCGATGGGCCTTGCCGGTCACCGTCATGAACTTCAGCCGCGGCAGGCGCTCGAGCAGCGCGCGCGGCATCGGCGTGCGCTCACGCAGATGGCAAAGCGCATCGTAGGGGGCCAGCACGTCGGCGGCTTCATCCGGCACCTGCAACTGGCGGTGCAGAAAGTCGAGCTGGCACAAGCCATCCAGCACCGACCAGTCGGCACACTCGCGCGCCACTTGCAGGTAGTCGTCGAGCACGGCAATGCGGGGTAGCGGCGGCGTCATCGGAAGATTCGAATCATGGCTGAGTGGCCCTCCATCATAAAGACTGTGCGGAAAGGGCGCGACTGGCGGGCATCACCGCCGGTGCTCGCGTTGCCGGCACGTATCCGAATTCAGCTTGCCCGCGATGTAGGCCGCCGCGATCTCGTCCGCGACCGCTTGCGCTGTCCGGTAAGACTTCGAAATCCAGCCTTTGTCCATGAAATTGGAGAACGTCGAGCAGGCCAGTACGCCAAAGATGCCGCCGCCCCGATCCCGGATGGGAACGGCGATGGCGCTGGTTTCGTCCTCGCGCACGCCTGCACGCACGCCATAACCCTGAAGCCTCGTACGCCTGATCAGCTGGCGAATCTCCCAACCGGTCGCCGCCGGCTGAGGAGTTTTCCGCAGGAGATCGAGCAATATCCTTCGCTCCGGCCCCGCACAGAAGGCCAGGTAGGCGTTGCCGAGCGCCGTATTCAACAGCCCGTAGAGCTCACCGAAACAGGTTGGACGCATCGAATAGGGGCTGTACGGCATCGTGCAGAACACGGCCTTGACGCGAACGCCTTCGATAACGCCAATGGCCATCGGCCACTTGTGCTTCTTCGTGGCGGCAACGGCAATCGGGCCGCCAATATCGGCCAGCCGATTCTTCTCGACCACCCCTCGGCTCAGGAGCCGGACATTCTGCGTCAACCTGTAAAGCCCGTGCATGTTCGGGCTGCTGTGTACGTAGTGCTCGGCTACGAGCGTCGCCAGGATGCGATGCAGCGTCGACTTCGGCAGGCCGGTCGACAGCTGCAGATCCTGAAGCGTCCAGACTTCTTTGTCGTTCAGTACCCTGAGCACCAAGAGCGCCCGTTGCACGGAACGTATTTCATGTAGCGTATCCATGGCCAATTCTGGCTCAAATCAGGCCGGATTCGCGCACTCACCCGCACGGATGCCGCCGAAGCGGCGTGCCGTCATTCGATCGTCTGCACCTCGCTGTCCACCCAACCCTCTGGCGGGTCGCATGCCACGGTTTTCATGTCGGCCGGCAAAAACACCTCTAGATAACCGAAGGTTTCCGAGGTCGAGATCTCGTTGTGGCGAACGCCGCCTTCGATGTACAGCGTCTGGCCCTGCGACACCTTACGGGTGCTGCCGTCCTCGAACTGCAGCACCACCCAGCCATAGGTGATGTAGACGAACTGCGCTTCACAGACGTGATAGTGCCACCCGGTGGGCTCCGACAGCCCTTGCGTCACGTCGATGAAGTTGGCGCTCAATCGGCCCTGGCTGGCCGCCTTGATGCCCAGATCCTTATAGTTGAAGAACGCGCGACGGCCCTGGACCGGCGTCGCGGTCTTCGGCGAACCGATTCGTACTTTGCTGGACCAGTCGACCTCGGCGTTCGCCTCGGCGGTTGGGGTGGCGGTGGGATTCATGCGGGTCTCCTTGCTTGTCAATGGATCGCTTCAGGACTTCAGAAAATATGCGGCGCCTCGTCCCGTGAAAAGGATGTCGGCATCACGGGAACGAAAACGCCAGCGCCCCAGCGCATCGCGCACGACGACGTCGAAGAAGTCGGCCACGGTCGCAGGCGGAATCGACTCCATCGGTATGGCGCCCTCGCCGACGATGACTTGCACGTTCGAAGTCAGCTTCCAGCCGTCCGGTCGCGGCTCGAAATGCCACTGCGAGTTGACGTGCCGCGTCATTCGCTGAGTTTCCTTGTTTCGGCGGGCACGCTCGGCATAGAACTCGCCGATCTGCTTCCTGCCGCTGCAACGAGCCGCACCGAGCCGCAGCGTGCCCTCTTCAACGAACAGTTCTTCGACCGCAAGCGTCGACAGGCCATCCACTCGCAGCCAATAGTCCGCCATGAGTTGCTGTATTTCCACGTAGGTTGCGAAATCCATCGTGCCTTTTCCTCAATCGACTGAATTCATGGCATGCGGCCCATGGTATTCGGTGGCCGGGGGTAATCGTCCTCGTTCAACACCCAGCCTGGGCGCTCCGAAAAATCGGGACGCGGCGGCGAAAAGATGTCCACCATCTGGTTGATGCCATCCTCGATCGCACGGGATGTGTGAATGACCGTAGGCGGAATGACGGTGAGCGACGGCGCGCCGCAGACTTCGTGGGCATCCGGCCGCCAGAGGTTCATGTCCGCGGTCCATGGCCAGCGAAGGTGATGCGCGTAGACTCCCTCGGTCACCAGCGAACCCTGCTCGAAATCGTCGTGGTGGTGGGGTGACAGCTTGGTGACATCCCTTGGCCCCGCCTGGGGCGGAAAGATGTTCAGCATGAGGGTGCTGCAACGCCAGATCCTGCCGAAGCGGCCTGGATCGTCCGGAACGTCGAGCGAGTAGCAGCGCAGCTTGAAGCCGTCCGGTGGCACTGGCCAATCCTCCAGGGCCGCAACGCGGGCATCCGGCGTCTCATACTCCCTCGCGTTGCAGCACTTGGCGCACAGATCGGCACTGCGCGAAGTCGCGATGACGATCAGGCGACCGGGGTCGCGGACGCGAATCCGGCTGCGGCCCGGCGGAACGAAGGCGATGGAGCGGCCGGGCACGGCCGATTCGACGCCCCCCGCCTCCACGACAACGGACGTCGACGAATCGGCAATCAGCAGCGCGTATTCGTCCGGATGCTCATCGCGGGAAAACACGATGCCTTCGCGCGCTTCGATGCTGGCGACCACGAAATTCTGGCCGCGCGCATACCAGGTGTCCGCGAATCGGTTCGTTTCGGCAGGCGGCGCGTCGTAGAACCGCGCAACGGTGGCGCTGCGCAATGGCTCGCCCCGCGGCAAGGCCGCGCCGGCCGCTGCCGCGGGGGCGGCCGTCGAAAGCGTTGCACGGGGATCGGAGGTGTCGTACATGGTCACTCCTGCGGCAGCTCGACGGGCTCTCGCGACGTGCTGGCCAGCGTGGACCTCATGCGAGCGCAGGCGCCGGCGGCGGCCGCGCGCATGAATCCCTGGTCGGAACCCACGATGAAGACGCTGACGCCGGCCGCGTGCAAGGCTCGCGCTTCGTGTTCATCCTGCACCATCAGGCACACCGGCTTGCCGGCGGCCCTGCAGGCGGCGATGACCTTGTTCGTGGCATCAGCGACGCCAGGCGCACCCGGCTGCCTGTCGTTCATGGCGACAGCCAGATCCGCGCGGCCGATGAAGATGCCATCGATGCCGTCCACGGCGACGATGTCCGCGATGTCTTCGGTAGCCTCCGGATCCTCGATCATCGCGATGATCGTGACTTCGTCGTCGGTCTCGTCCACGTGTTCCCACAGGGCGCGCGCGCCGTAGTGGCCCGCGCGGGTGGTGTTGGAAAAGCCTCTTGCGAACCGGTAGCGGCAGGCCTCGACCACCTGGCGCGCCGTCGCGGTCGATCGCACATGGGGTACGAGCAAGCCGCTGGCGCCCTCATCCAGCGCGGCCCCCAGATGGTGCGGCATGGCCGTTTCGACTCGTACGATCGCCGCCATGCCGTTTGCGCGAGCGGCCAGAATCGCGACACCGGCCGATGCGCGGTCGAAAGGCCCATGCTCGCAGTCGATCACACCGAAGTCGAAGCCCGCGCCGGCGATGATTTCGGTGGCGTGCGGCCCCGGCAGCTTGATGAAGGTGCCGACGAGGGGCGCCCCGGCTCGCAGTCGGCGGCGAAATTCGGCCGCCGCGGGATTGCTCCGCTTCATGGCGCCTGCCCGGCGTCCAGCTGCACCTGTACGCCATAGCTATCCAGAATCGCAAAGGCATTCACCATGCGTTCGTCAGCGAAGTGGAAAATGGTCGCGCACTGTTCGCTGACGATAATGGGAGCCCGCACAGCCGTGGCTGCGCTCTCGCCCCGCACCGTGTAGCGCACCGCAACGCCGGCTGCGTGCGCATACATCTCATCGATGCTCATGCTCGCCGCACGATACCGGTCGCGCCGCGATCTCAGAAAGGCCAGGTATTCGGGCCCGGTGAGCGGCGCAGCCGCTCCCGGCAGGCCGTAGGCTCGAAAGTCTTCATGCAGCGCGTCTTCGTGGACCGGCCCGCCGGCGTTGAAGGCATGCTCCAGCAGCGCGCTCACTTTCTTCGCCTGGACCGCCGGCAGCAATGGATCCGCTTTGCCCTGCGCGATCGGCACCCGCGGCCAATGCTCGGTATCGGAGCGCTGGCCCCTCAGGCAGTCCAGCATGAGCTGCATGTCGACGAAGGAGTAGTTGTCCGCGATCTGCATGTCCTTGAAATGGAAGAAGCAGATCTGCGGCCGGATGAAGGCCCTGCCCGTCGCCGGTATGCCCAGGAAATCGCCGGTGTGCTGGGCCGACAGAACGAACCGGGCGATCACCGTGTTTTCGTCCCCAAAGATCTCGTGCATGTCGAAACGGGCGGATGACAGCTTCGAGTGCCTGTTCCGGAGTTCCGCGAGGTGCTCGCTGTAGCTGCGCACACCGGGCACGCCAGGGGTGACGTAGCGCGCGTAGTCGGGCTTGAAGCAGTTGTCGAGTTGCCCCAACTGTTGGCTGCTGAAGCCCTGAACGCATCGACTGACGATGTCGATCGACGAAAGGCGAGTGCTCATGATGCGCCTATTGCTTGCCCAGGCCGAGCGTGTCGAACATTTTCCGAAGCGGCTCGAGCGATGCCGCCGTGGCGTTTCGCGTTGCCTCCGGCCCAAGATAGGTCGACTCGAGGTTGAAGCGCTCGACCGTCGCCTTGTATTCCGGCTCGCCCATGGCCGTCTTGAACGCGTCGTGCAGCTTTTGCAGCACCGCGGGCGGCAGGCCCTTGGGCCCGACGAGCATCAGACCCCCTGGCTGCACTTTTGCATTGACCAGGTCGGTGGGAACCGGGATGTCCGGAAAGCGGCTGGAGCGCTGGTTCGCGAAGATGAGGAGAGGCCGCAGCCGGCCGTCCTTGTGGAAAGGCGCCCATGCGGCGTCGGAGTAGAAATCGACTTGCCCGGACAGCAGTCCGGTAACGGCTTCGGCACCGCTTTTGTACGGCACGTGGACGACCTTGATGCCCGAGAGCGCCGCGAACTCGGCCATGTTCAGGAACCCCGTCGATGCAATGCCCGACGTGCTGTAGGTCATCTTGTCCGGGTTCTGCCGCGCGGCCTCGACCAGTTCCTTGATGTCCCGGATCTTCGAGTCGGATCGCACGGCAACGGCCATCAGATAACCGGTCGTCGTGATGATGTGCGTGAAGTCATTTGCCGGGTGCAAGGTCAGGGTCTTCGAGAAGTACGACAGCGGCATGGGGATGGTTCCGACCATGGCGAGCGTGTAGCCGTCGGCGGGCCGGTTCCCGACGTATTGCGTTCCAATCGCGCCGCCCGCGCCGGTTCGATTGTCCACGACGATCGTCTGGCCAAGATGTCTTTGCGCCCCCATGGCCAAGCTCCGTGCAACGGAATCGATCGCGCTTCCCGCGCCGTAGGGCACGACCAGCGTGATGGGCCGCTCGGGGAACTCGGCCCTCGCCGTGCCCGACAGCGCCGACAAGGCCACCGCCCCGACAGCGATGCAGAACGATTTCAATCTGGAGATCGTGCTCATGGTCTTCCTTTGCAGCGGAAAAGAATGTCGCTCGCGCATGAGGCAGATGGGACTTCCTCGCACGCGAACACGCTCGCAAATTCTCCAGCAGCGAATTTGAGAAGCGGCGATTCTTCAGTGCAAATTCCGGCCTGTGGAATCGGGCGGGATGAGGCCTACGGGCGCGACAAGCGTGGACATGCTCTCATCAGGGCTTGAGGCGGGTGAACTGCTGTTCAGTCACCGTGCTTCCCCACTGATCGCCTTGCTCCTCGCTGACCAGTTCAAAGCCGAAGGATTCGTACAGACGGCGAGCCGCGTCGAGCCCCTTGAATGTCCATAGCTGGATCGACTTAAAACCCTGCCGATCACAAAATGCAACGGCCTCGGCTATCAGCCGGCGACCCACGCCGCCACCACGGCAGCCGTCGTCGAGGATGAACCAGCGCAGATGCGCCTGACCATCCCCGAGGTCTTGACCATCGATGGCGATGGAGCCCACGATTCGATCGTTGTGCACCGCAAGCCAGATTCCATTGCAAGGAGCTGCGAGTCTCGCGACAAACTCGGCCATGCCGCTGGCGACCTGGCATTCGAAGAACGCACCGAAGCCGGAGTGTCGCGAGTAGAAGGCAGCGTGCATTTCGGTGACGCGACCGACGACACCGGGGCGGTAGCCCGACAGCACCTCAACGCCGCCAAGTGACGCAACAGCCCCCTGTGAACCGAGGAGCGCCCGAGCGTAAGTGGAGAGTCCGTCGGCCACCGACTGCCGCTGGATCGAGTTCAAGCCGCTCAGCGCCTGTTCGACCTGCTTGCGGCCAAAACGATGAATCGCCTTGACAGTTCGTCGGCCCTTGGCTGTGAGTCGCAACGTCTTGATGCGACCGTCGTTGCCATCTCCTGACTCCTCGAGCTCGCCTGCGTGGACCAAGCGCGCAACCAGTCGGCTGACGCTGGACTTCTCAAGCCCCAGCACCTGAACGAGATGCGCAGCAGACAGCGGCCCCCGAGCGTCAGCCTCCAGGAGCGCATGCACCGACGACGGTGAATAGTCGGTGCCCGCGAGAGTCTTTCCCAGAAAGCCAAGCTCCCGGACGATGGTGCGCGACGCTGCGCGGATCTCTTGAACTGCAGAGTTGTGGTCGCTCATGGCTGTGTTACACGGTCATAATGGTTGTATCATGCAACATACTGGTTGTGTGGTGCAACCATATTTACGTTGACCATTGCTGAGCACGCCGTTCCCACA
>JAFKGG010000436.1:0-22269 GCA_017307915.1 Burkholderiales bacterium
TGCAGCAGGTAGCGCATCGCATTGAGCCGCGCGCGCTTCTTGCAATCGGATTTGATGACCGTCCATGGCGCGTCGGACGTGTCGCAGTGCAGGAACATCGCTTCCTTGGCACGCGTGTAGTCGTCCCACTTGTCGAGCGAGGCCATGTCGATCGGGCTCAGCTTCCACTGCTTGAGCGGATGCACCTGCCGTTCCTTGAAGCGGCGGCGCTGCTCGGCGCGGCTCACCGAGAACCAGAACTTGAACAGGTGGGTGCCCGAGCGCACCAGGTGCCGTTCGAAATCGGGCGCCTGGCGCAGGAACTCGTCGTATTCGGCGTTGCTGCAAAAGCCCATCACGCGTTCGACGCCGGCGCGGTTGTACCAGCTGCGGTCGAACAGCACGATTTCGCCGCGCGTGGGCAGATGCTCGATGTAGCGCTGGAAATACCACTGGCCGCGCTCGGCTTCGGAAGGTTTTTCCAGCGCGACGACGCGCGCGCCGCGCGGGTTCAGATGTTCCATGAAGCGCTTGATCGTGCCGCCCTTGCCGGCCGCGTCGCGCCCTTCGAAGATGATGATGACGCGCTGGCCGGTTTCCTTCACCCAGGCCTGCAATTTCAGCAGTTCCACCTGCAGCCGGTATTTCTGCCTTTCGTAGTTCTTGCGCGACAGCAGATTCTTGTACGGGTAGCTGCCTTCGCGCCAGCCGGAGGCCAGTTCGGTGTCGGGGTCGAGGCCATTGGTCGGCGCCTCGTCACGCTTGAACAGCGCGCGGCGCAGCGCCTTCACTTCGTCGGGCGAAGCGCCGGTGATCAGCGTCTGCAACTGGCGCAGCGTTTCGGTCGCCGGCTGGCCATCGGTGTGCGACAGCAGGTCGCCGACCACCAGCGACTGCACGGTGTGCGTGGTGCTGGTGCGGCGCGCCACCCGGTCGGCCTGCGCGCCGGCATCGCCGGGGCGCGCCAGCGTGTCACCGGCGGCAACGCGGCGGGTGCGCGTGCGCGCGGGCGCCGATGATGCGCGGGGTGAGGCCGTTTGCTCGGCGCGCGGGGCGGGGTCCTTGGCCATGGAAGGCTGCCTTTCGGTTGCTTGTTGCGGTGCCAAAACCCTATATGCTGCGCCGGCAGCCGCGTCGGCGCTTGATGCGCATCAAGCGCCGTGCGCGGCTACGGCGCCCGGCCGATCGCGCGCAGGATCGCGATGCTGGCGTCGGCCTGGTTCAGCGTGTAGAAGTGCAGGCCCGGCGCGCCCTGTTCGAGCAGTCGCCGGCACAGTTCGCTGATGACTTCGATGCCGAACGCGCGCAGCGACGCGGTGTCGTCGCCGAAGGCTGCCAGCCGCTGGCGAATCCAGCGCGGGATCTCGGCACCGCAGGCGTCGGAAAAGCGCGCCAATTGCGTGTAATTGCCGATCGGCATGATGCCGGGCACGATCGGTGCCTGCACGCCGAGACGCCGGGCATCGTCGCAGAAGCGAAAGTAGGCGTCGGCGTTGAAGAAATACTGCGTGATCGCCGAATCGGCGCCGGCGCGCATCTTCAGCGCGAAGGCTTCCAGGTCGTGGCGCGGGCTGCGCGCCTGCGGATGCACTTCGGGATAGGCGGCGGCCTCGATGTGAAACCAGTCGCCGCTGTCGGCGCGGATGAACTCGATCAGGTCGCTGGCGTAGCGGAAGTCGCCCATGTCGACCATGCCCGAGGGCAGATCGCCGCGCAGCGCGACGACGCGGCGGATGCCGTGCGAGCGGTACAGCGCCAGCAGCTCGTGCATCGATTCGCGCGAGGCGCCGATGCACGACAGGTGCGGCGCCACCGCATGGCCGGCTTGCGCGATGTCGAGCACGGTGGCCAGCGTCTTGTCGCGCGTGACGCCGCCGGCGCCGTAAGTGACGCTGAAGAACTGCGGGCCCAACGCCGCCAGCCGCTCGCGCACCACGCGCAGCTTGTTCGCGCCTTCGGCGGTGTTCGGCGGAAAGAACTCGAAGCTCAGCGCGAAGCCGGCATCGCCGGCAGCACGTTCAGAAGAAGTGTTCATATCCTTGCATGCAGAAAGAATTCACGGTTGCCGTCGCCGCCGCGGATCGGGCTGTCGAACCAGTCGCGCAATTGCCAGCCGGCGTCGCTGGCGGCCTGCTGCACGCGTTGGCGCACGTCGTCGAACAGCGTCTCGTCGCGCACCAGGCCGCGCCGGTCGACGCCGCCGGGGCCGACTTCGAACTGCGGCTTGACCAGCGCCAGCAGCACGCCGCCGCCATGCCTGGCCAGCGCGGCGGCGGCCGGCAGCGCCAGGGTTAGCGAGATGAAGCTGAGGTCGGCGACGACCAGGTCGAAGCCCGCTGCGGGCCAGGCATCGGCCAGCGTTGCCGGCGTCAGCGTGCGCACGTTGATGCCTTCGAAGGCACGCACGCGCGCATCGTCGCGCAGGCGCGGATGCAATTGGCCGTGGCCGACGTCGATGCCGACCACGCGCGCTGCGCCGGCCTGCAGCAGGCAATCGGTGAAGCCGCCGGTGCTCTGGCCCAGATCGAGGCAGACGGCGCCGCGCGCCTCGAAACCGCTGCGCGCCAGCGCCGCTTCCAGCTTCAGCCCGCCGCGCGACACGTAACGCAGCGTCGCCGCTTCGGCCACCGACAGCGGCGCGTCATCGGGCAGCTCGGTGGCCGGCTTGCGCAGCACCTCGTCGCGCCCGGCGATGCGTGTCTTGACCGCGCCCGCTTCGATCAGCTCGCGGGCGCGCGTGCGCGATTCGGCCAGGCCGCGGCTGACCAGCAACTGGTCGGCTCTCATCGGAGCGTTCCGGTCGCGGCCATACCCATGACCCGGCTCAGTAGCGATAGGTGTCGGGCTTGTACGGCCCTTGCACCGACACGCCGATGTAGGCCGCCTGCGTCGGCGTCAGCTCGGTGAGCATGGCGCCGAGTTTCTTCAACTGCAGCCGCGCCACTTTCTCGTCGAGATGCTTGGGCAGCACGTAGACCTTGCCGGCCTCATAGCGCTCGGGGTGCGTCCACAGCTCGATCTGCGCAATGGTCTGGTTGGCGAACGACGAGCTCATCACGTAGGAAGGATGACCGGTGCCGCAGCCCAGGTTGACCAGCCGGCCTTCGGCCAGCAGGATGATGCGCTTGCCGTCGGGAAAGATCACGTGATCGACCTGCGGCTTGATGTTTTCCCAGCGGCATTGCTTGAGCCCGGCGACGTCGATCTCGTTGTCGAAGTGGCCGATGTTGCAGACGATGGCCTGGTCCTTCATCGCTTTCATGTGCGCGAAGGTGATCACGTCCTTGTTGCCGGTGGCGGTGACGAAGATGTCGGCCTTGTCGGCGGCGTAATCCATCGTGACCACGCGATAGCCTTCCATCGCTGCCTGCAGCGCGCAGATCGGGTCGCACTCGGTGATCCACACCTGTGCCGACAAGGCGCGCAGCGCCTGTGCGCTGCCCTTGCCGACGTCGCCGTAGCCGGCCACCACGGCGACCTTGCCCGCGACCATCACATCGGTGGCGCGCTTGATGCCGTCGACCAGCGATTCGCGGCAACCGTACAGGTTGTCGAACTTGCTCTTGGTGACCGAATCATTGACGTTGATCGCGCGAAACGACAGGTCACCGCGTTCGGCCATCTGGTACAGGCGCTTCACACCCGTGGTGGTTTCTTCGGTGACGCCGATGATCGACTTCAGTTGCCGCTCATACCAGCCGGCATCGCGCGCCAGCTGCTTGCGGATCGAATCGAACAGCGCCGTTTCTTCCTCGCTGCCAGGGTTGGCCAGCAGGCTCGGATCCTTGGCGGCGCGCGTGCCCAGGTGCAGCAGCAGCGTGGCGTCGCCGCCGTCGTCCAGGATCATGTTCGACGGCTGGCCGTCGGCCCATTCGAAGATGCGGTGCGTGTAATCCCAGTATTGTTCGAGCGATTCGCCCTTGTGCGCGAACACCGGCACGCCGGTGGCGGCGATCGCGGCGGCGGCATGGTCTTGCGTCGAAAAGATGTTGCACGAGGCCCAGCGCACCTGGGCACCGAGCGCGGTCAGCGTCTCGATCAGCACCGCGGTCTGGATCGTCATGTGCAGCGAGCCGGTGATGCGCGCGCCCTTCAAGGGCTGGCTGGCGGCGAATTCCTCGCGGATCGCCATCAGGCCGGGCATCTCGGTTTCGGCGATGCGGATTTCTTTGCGGCCCCAGTCGGCCAGGCTCAGGTCGGCGACCTGGTAATCATTGGCGACGGGCGATTGCGGAACAGCGGACATGGTCACTCCAAAAAGTCGGGATGACCACTGCGCAGGCGAGGGATGGGCCGCTCGTCGTCCGTGCAGGGGTCACGGGTCAACGAGCGCGGTTGCTGCGCCGGCCGTACCGCCATCGGGTGGCGCACGCCGGACTGGGAAGCTCCCGAGCCTGGCGGTGCCGGTCGTGCCGGCACGCGTTGCAGCGCTCCTCGGGAATCAACTGATTATACCGAGAGAATCGTCGTCGCTGACCTCGCTGCGCGCGTAATAGTCTTTCAGGCGCAGGCCGAAGGCGCCCGGCGGCAGGCCGCGCGCGATGCGTACCGAGGCGCCGCCGTAGCCGCTGCCGCGCGGCTTGCGCCGCTGCGCCGACGGCGGCGGCGCGCGCAGCGGCCCCTTGTCGACGCCGGTCAGCACGACCAGCTTCGGGTGCTGGCGCTGCGTCGGATTGCGGCCGACCACCGCAGCCACTTCGCCGCTGGCCAGTTCCACCAGCGTGCCGATCGGATAAGCACCCACCGAGACGATGAACATCTCGACCAGCGAGCGATCGAACAACTTGCCCGACCAGTCATGCAGCGCCGACAGCGCTTCCTCGACCGACAGCGGATTGGCATAGGGGCGAGCCATCGTCAGAGCGGTGAAGGTGTCGACGATCGAGGCCATCTGGCCGTACAGGCTGATCGCGTTGCCGGCGAGCCGGTTGGGGTAGCCCGAACCGTCGAGCCGTTCATGATGTTCGGCGATGCCGCGCAATACTTCGTCGGACAGCCCGCCGGAGCGCTTCAGGACGTCGAGCCCGATGCTGACGTGCTGCTGCATCAGTGCGTAGTCCTGCGCGGCCAGTACGCCGGGGTGCTCGACCACGTCGCGCGGCAGCAGGGTCTTGCCGATGTCGGCCAGCAGGCCCACCAGCGTCAGGTCGTGCAGCGACTCGTCGGGCAGGCCCAGCGCGCGGCCGAAGTCGACCAGTTGCAGCACCACGGCGGCGGCCGGCAGCGGCACCGGCGCGGTCTGCAGATAGACGGCGCCGATCCAGCGCATCGCATCGGGTGAGTGGCGCAGCGCGCGCACGAACGGATCGACGGCGGTGATGATCGGGGCCAGCGACGGCGTATTGCCCAGCCGCGCCTGGCGCAGCACGTTCTTGGCGGCGTCGACCAGTTGGCTGTGCACCGGGCGCAGCTTCGGCAGCACGTCGCGGATGCGGGCCGATTCGGGCGTCACGTGCGCGCCGATGCGCGGATCGCCAAGCTTGTCGCGCAGCGCCTGCAATTGTGCCAGCCGGTGCGCGTTGTTGTCGTTGACCGCGTGCGTTTTGTCACGCGCCAGCCAGCCGCGCAGCTTGTCCAGCGCGTGGCCCGTGTGGCCGGCGGCGGCGCGGCGGTCTTCGGACAGCAGCGCGCGCACGCGCAGACGCGCCTGATCGCTGGGCCGCACGTCGTTGCGCGCCTTGGGCTCGCTGCGGCTGCCCAGGCGCAGGCCGAGCATGCCGGGCAGCGGCCTGCCGCGCCGTTTCGACGCCTGCGGGTTGTCGGCCTGTGTGAGCGTCGACGGATCGAGCTCGTCTTGCGGACCGTCGTCGAACGGATCGCCGTCGCCGTAGTTCGACAGCATCGCCGCGGCGCGGATCGCGCCGGTCAGGTCCGGATCGGAGCGCTTGGCGTCGACCACCACGAATTGGCAGTAACGACGAATCGCGTCGAGCTCTTCGTCGGTGCGCACGACCAGCTCGTTCTGCACCAGCGGCGTGTCGCTCCAGGGCCGGTCGAGCTCGGCGATGTGCATGCCCTTCATCACCCGCACGGCGGCCAGACGGTACAGGCCGTCGGCACGGATCATCGTGGCAGGGTAGTCGAGTTCGTCGAGGGTCGTCATCATCGGAGTCCGCAAATAGGGTGGTGCGGCGCAATACCGGCAGCCCACCCGAACACAGTATCGGACACCGAGGGGCGCGGCCAAGCATGAGTAAAGCCGGGATTTACGGTTTATTAGCGTGCTCCGACGGAAGGTCGGCAGGTAGGCGCGGGTGGTATTGCCGGGCGGGCTGCCGTGTGGTGTTGGCCGCAAGTGGCCTTGGCGCGTCGCGCGGCTGCCCGGTTTGCGCCAGGCTGGCTACAATCAGCGAATGAGCCGAATTTCCGATCTGCGCAAGAGCTACGAACGCGGCGAGCTCGACGAAGCCAGCGCCTTTGCCGAACCCCTGGCCCAGTTCCGCATGTGGTTCGACCAGGCGCTCGCCGCCGAGTTGCCGGAGCCGAACGCGATGACGGTCGCCACCGTCGGCGCCGATGGCCGGCCATCGACGCGCATCGTGCTGATCAAGGAGTTCGATGAGCGCGGGCTGGTCTGATACACCAACTATGAAAGCCGCAAGGGGCGCGAGCTGAGCGCGCACCCGCAGGCGGCCCTGCAGTTCCATTGGGTCGAGCTGGAGCGCGTGGTGCGCATCGAAGGGCGCGTCGAGCGCGTCAGCGAGGCCGAATCCGACGCCTATTTCGCTTCGCGGCCGCTGACCTCGCGCATCGGCGCCTGGGCTTCCGAGCAGAGCCGGGTGATCCCGTCACGCACGACGCTGGTGGCGCGTGCCGCCGAATTCGGCTTGAAGTTCGGCCTGCAGCCGCCGCGGCCGCCGCATTGGGGCGGTTTTAGGCTGGTGCCGGATCGCTGGGAGTTCTGGCAGGGCAGGCCGTCGCGCTTGCACGATCGGCTGGTTTATCGGCTGGAAGATGGGGCGTGGCGGCGGGAGCGCTTGGCGCCCTAGCGGGTCGAGTCGGCCAGCGCCAGCCTCATATGGCTAGGGCTCGGGGGCTTGCGCCCCCTTGACTTCGCGGCCCGGCCTTACAGCCCAGCATCCGCGCGAAGCGCCGCTGCCTTGTCCGTTTTCTCCCACGAGAAATCCGGCTCGTCGCGCCCGAAGTGCCCATACGCCGCCGACTTCTCGTAGATCGGCCGCAGCAGATCCAGCATCTGCACGATGCCTTTCGGCCGCAGGTCGAAGTGCTTGCGCACCAGTGCCGACAGCTTTTCGTCGCTGATCTTGCCGGTGCCCTGCGTGGTCACCATCACCGAGGTCGGCTGCGCGATGCCGATCGCGTAAGACACCTGCACCAGGCACTTGCTGGCCAGCCCGGCGGCGACGATGTTCTTGGCGACGTAGCGGGCCGCGTAGGCGGCCGAGCGGTCGACCTTGGACGGATCCTTGCCCGAGAACGCGCCACCGCCGTGCGGCGCGGCGCCGCCGTAGGTGTCGACGATGATCTTGCGGCCGGTGAGGCCGCAGTCGCCCTGCGGGCCACCGACCACGAAGCGCCCGGTCGGGTTGACCAGGTAGCGTACTTCGCCCTTGAGCAGTTCCTTCGGCAGTACCGGCTTGATGATCTCTTCGATCACCGCTTCGCGGATGTGCCCGTTGCCGATGTCGGGCGAATGCTGCGTCGACAGCACCACGGTGTCGACCGCCACCGGCTTGCCGTCGGCGTAGCGCAGCGTGATCTGTGACTTGGCGTCGGGCCGCAGCCAGTCGAGCTTGCCGCTCTTGCGAAGCTGCGATTGGCGTTCGACCAGCCGGTGCGAGTAATAGATGGCCGCCGGCATCAGCTCGGGCGTTTCGTCGCAGGCGTAGCCGAACATCAGGCCCTGGTCGCCGGCGCCCTGGTCGAGGTTGTCGTCGCCGGCGCGGTTCACGCCTTGCGCGATGTCGGGCGACTGCTTGTCATAGGCGACCAGCACGGCGCAGCCGCGATAATCGATGCCATAGTCGGTGTTGTCGTAGCCTATGCGCTTGAGCACCTCGCGCGCCACGTTGATGTAGTCGACGTTGGCGGTCGAGGTGATCTCGCCGGCCAGCACGACCAGGCCGGTGTTGCACAGCGTTTCGGCGGCGACGCGTGAATATTTGTCCTGCGTCAGCAGGGCGTCGAGAATGGCGTCAGAGATCTGATCGGCAACCTTGTCGGGATGACCTTCGGAAACCGATTCGGACGTAAACAGATATTCGTTGGCCAACACACTTCTCCTGATAAAGGCGGACGTTGGAGCCCGCCGGCTGGGCCGGCAGATCCCTTGGGCGCTGCCGGCTTTCTGGAGAAGCGGCGACGCTTTAGCGGATTTTCTTTTCCGACGCGCGTCGCGAGTCGTGGCCGCCCCGCAAGTTGTCCAATTAACTCGGCGGCACGAATTGATTATAGAGCACAGCCAGGCCCGATCGCATAGACATAAAGCACATTAGGACCTAATCGCATAGACTCGCGCCCGCAGGAACATGACCAACCGATGAGCGAGCCTTTCAGCCCCAGACAGAGCGCCGCGGCGGCTAGCCAGGCGGCCGATGTGCCCAAATCGCTCCCGGTCAGGCTGCTGCGCCTGGCCGGCCGCCTGCCGCTGCGGCTGCTGCACGCGCTGGGCGCTGCGCTGGGCGTGGCGGTATTCGTGATGTCCCCGGCGTACCGCCGCAAGCTGCGCGCCAATCTGCGTCAGGCCGGCTTCGACCAGCGCGGCTTCGCCTGGCGCGCTGCCGCCGAAACCGGTCGCACGATCGGCGAACTGCCGTTCATCTGGACGCGCCCCAGCGCTGAGCTGGCGCGGCTCACGCTTTGGGAGAATCCGCAGTTGTTCGACGAGATCGAAGCGGCCGGCGGCGGCATCCTGTTCCTGACGCCGCATCTGGGCGCCTTCGAGCTGTCGGCGCGGCTGTACGCCGCCACGCGCGCGCCGATGACGGTGATGTTCAAGCCGCCGAACCAGCCCGCGCTGCGGCCGCTGGCCGAGCTGGCGCGCAACGGCGACGGCCTGCGCGCGGTGCCGGCCTCGCTGGCCGGCGTGCGCGCGTTGTTGCGCGGCCTGCGCGGCGGCGGCGCGGTCGGGCTCCTGCCCGATCAGGTGCCGGGGGCCGGCGACGGGCGCTGGGCACCGTTCTTTGGCCGGCCGGCCTATACGATGACGCTGCCGCAGCGGCTGGCCCAGCAGCCCGGCGTGCACACCGTGCTGGTGGCCTGCGAACGGCTGCCGAGCGCACGCGGCTGGCGCCTGCACGCCGAGCCGATGCCTGAAGCGGCCACGCCGCAGGCGGTGAACGCGCGGATGGAAAGCTTGATCCGTCGCTGCCCGGCGCAGTACCTATGGGGCTATAACCGCTACAAGCAGCCGGCCGGCGTACCCGGGCCTGATGACGCAGGGGCAGCGGGCGCGGCAGCACGGCCGCCGGCGGATCGCTGATGAACAAGGAAAAGAAGATGACCGAACCCACGGCGCAGGCAGCGGCCGACGAGACGCGCGTGTCCGGCGAGCCGTTCACGCGCGCCGGCCTGGCCGTGCTGCGCGCCATCGCCCGCTTGCCTTATCAGGCGGTGCGCCGCATCGGCGAAGCCGTGGGCACGCTGGCCTGGCTGCTGGCGGCTTCGCGCCGGCGCATCACGCTGATCAATCTGCGGCTGTGCTTTCCCGACTGGAGCGAGGCGCAGCGGCGGCGCGTGGCGCATGCGCATTTCCGCTATTTCATGCGCAGCTTCTTCGAACGTTTCATCTTCTGGCAGGCCACGCCCGAGCGCATCCGTGCGCTGTGCCGGCTCGAAGGGCTGGAACACTTCGAGGCGCATCGCGGCCGGCCGATGATCCTGCTGGCGCCGCACTTCGTCGGCATCGACGCCGGCGGCATGCGCTTCCAGCTCGAACTGCCGCTGGCCTCGATGTACGGCGCGCAGAAAAGCCGTGCGCTGACCGAAGCGATGACGCGCGGCCGCATGCGCTTCAACGGCGCGCGCATGCTGTTGCGCACCGAAGGTTTGCGCCCTGCGATCAAGGTGCTGCGCGACGGCGTGCCGTTCTACTTTCTGCCCGACATGGACCTGGGCGCGCGCGATGCGTTGTTCGTACCGTTCTTCGGCGTGCCGGCGGCCACCGTGACCTCGATGGCGCGGCTGGCGCGGCTGACCGGCTCGGTGGTGGTGCCCTGCGTGACGTCGATGAACGATGATGGTTACGTGGTGCGCTTCTATCCGGCCTGGGAAGACTTCCCCGGCGATGATCTGCACGAGGCCACGCGGCGCATGAATGCGTTCATCGAAGAACGCGTGCGCGAGATGCCCGCGCAATACCTGTGGAGCCACAAGCGCTTCAAGACGCGGCCGCCCGGCGAGCCCGATTTCTACAGCCGCGATGGCGATCGGCGATAATCGGCAAATGAAACTGCGCTTTACCAAGATGCATGGCGCCGGCAACGACTTCGTCGTCATCGACGGCGTGCGCCAGCGCGTCGAGTTGTCGCCGGCCGCCTGGCGACGCTTGGCCGATCGCCACTTCGGCGTCGGCGCCGACCAGATCCTGCTGGTCGAGCGCGCGTCTTCCGAAGACGTCGATTTCCGCTACCGGATCTTCAACGCCGACGGCGGCGAAGTCGAGCAGTGCGGCAACGGCGCGCGCTGCTTCGTGCGCTTCGTGGTCGATCAGGGGCTGACCGGCAAGCGCGCGATTCGCGTCGAAACCATGTCGGGCATCATCGAACCGCGCCTGGAAGACGACGGCCGCGTCACTGTCGACATGGGCGCGCCGCGCTTCGATCCGCCGCAGGTGCCGTTCGACGCCGCCGGCCTGGTGCCGCGCGGCGAAGGCGCTGATGCGCTGTGGCCGCTCGACGTGGACGCCGCGCAACGCTGGGTGTCGGTGGTGTCGATGGGCAATCCGCATGCGGTGCAGGTGGTCGACGACGTCGATGCTGCGCCGGTCACCAGCGAAGGCCCGCTGATCGAACGGCACGCACGTTTTCCGAAGCGCGTGAACGCCGGCTACATGCAGGTGGTCTCGCCGCAGCACGTGCGGCTGCGCGTCTGGGAGCGCGGTGCCGGCGAGACGCTGGCCTGCGGCACCGGCGCCTGCGCTGCGGTGGTGGCCGGCATCCGCCGCGGCCTGCTGCGTTCGCCGGTCGACGTCGACACGCGCGGCGGTCGGCTGACCATTGCCTGGAACGGCGCTCATGTCTCGATGACCGGCCCCGCCGCCTCGGTCTTCGAAGGCGAGATCGAGCTGGCTTCACTTTCAACCACGGATATTGCATGACCGACCGCCCGCTGGACGCCGACGACGTCGCGCGCTACTTGAGCGACCACCCCGACTTCTTCCAGTCGTACATGGAACTGCTGGCATCGATCACGGTGCCGCACCCGCACGGCGGGCGCGCGATCTCGCTGCAGGAGCGGCAGGTCGAGGTGCTGCGCGAGAAGCACCGCGTGCTCGAAATGAAGCTGGCCGAGCTGCTGCGCATCGGCCAGGAAAACGACGCCATCGCCGACAAGCTGCAGCGCTGGACGCGCCAGCAGCTGCTGGCCAGCGACGCGGCGCAACTGCCCGACATCGTGGTCGACGGATTGCGCACGATCTTTTCGGTGCCGCAGGTGGCGATGCGCCTGTGGGGCGTGCGCGAGGCCTATCTGGACCTGGAAAGCGCGCAGCCCGTGCCGGTGGACGTGATCACGCTGGCCAACAGCATGAAGCAGCCGTTCTGCGGCCCCAACTCCGATTTCCAGGCCGCGCTGTGGCTGCCCGACGGCGGCGCCGACACGCGTTCGATCGCACTGCTGCCGCTGCGCAAGGGCATCGATCCGAAAGCCTTCGGGCTGATCGTGCTCGGCTCGGCCGATCCCGATCGCTTCCAGGCCGGCATGGGTACGGCGTTCCTGGAGCGGATCGGCGAGACCGCCAGCGCGGCGCTGTCGCGGTTGGCGGAATGAACCGGTGGCCGGCGCCGAAGTCGTGCGCTATCTCGAACGGCTGCGCACCGAGCGCGGCTATTCGCCGAAGACGATCGACAGCTATCGGATCGATCTGCGCGAGCTGAGCGCGCTGGCGCAGGGCGGGGCGGGCGCTGCCGGCCGCCGCAACGATCGACGGGGTGGCGCATCCGCTGCGCAGCGTGAAGCGGGCCGGGTCGACGAAGCCGCTGCGCAAACGCTCGCCGCCGAGCCTGACTGGTCATCGCTGACCGAACACGACGTGCGCCGCTGGGTCGCCGGCGCTGCGCGCGCCGGACTGGCGCCGCGCTCGATCGCGAGACGGCTGTCGGCCTGGCGCAGCTTCTTCGACTGGCTGGCAGCCACCGGCCGCGTCGGCGCCAATCCGGCGCGCGGCGTGCGCGCCCCGCGGGCGCCGAAGCGGCTGCCCAAGGCGCTGGCGCCGGATCAGGCAGTCAGGCTGGTCGATCTGGGCGGTTCGACCGATACCGGCAGCGCCGACACCGACGCCGACAGCCCCTTCGAGCGTCTGCGCGACCACGCCATCCTCGAACTGTTCTATTCCTCTGGCCTGCGCCTATCGGAGCTGGTGTCGCTCGACCTGCGCTTTTTCGACGGCCCCGGCCCCGCCTCGGTGAGCTGGATCGATCTGGCCGAAAGCGAAGTGACCGTGCGCGGCAAGGGCGGCAAGACGCGCACCGTGCCGATCGGCAGCGCTGCGCGCCAGGCATTGCGCGACTGGCTGGCCGCGCGCGCCGATTGGTGCCGTACGCACGCCGGTGCCGACGAGCGCGCGCTGTTCCTCAGCAATCGCGGCCGGCGGCTGGCCGGGCGCACCGTGCAGTGGCGGCTCGAGCGCATCGCCGTGCAGCGCGGCATTCCCACCCACGTGCATCCGCACGTGCTGCGCCACTCGTTCGCCAGCCACCTGCTGCAATCCAGCGGCGACCTGCGCGCCGTACAGGAACTGCTCGGCCACGCCAGCATCTCGACCACGCAAATCTATACTTCGCTCGATTTCCAGCGGCTGGCCGCCGTCTATGACGCTGCGCATCCGCGTGCGCGGCGGCGTAGCTGATTTGATTGCAATCCCATCATGACCCTTCCCGCCGAAGACACCCCCGCCCTGCTGCTGCGCCGAGGCAAGGAACGCTCGCTGCAACGCCGCCATCCGTGGCTGTATGCCAGCGGCGTCGAGCGCGTGCTGGGCCGCCCCGAATCGGGCCAGACCGTGCGGCTGCTGTCGTCCGAAGGCGATTTCCTGGCCTGGGCGGCTTTCAGTCCCACCTCGCAGATCCGTGCCCGCGCCTGGTCGTTTCGCGAAACCGAGCGCATCGATGCCGGCTGGATCGCCGAGCGGGTGGCGCAGGCGGTGGCGCGCCGCGCGCCGCTGGCCGCGCGCAGCAACGCGCTGCGGCTGGTGTTCGGCGAAGCGGATCTGCTGCCCGGGCTGATCGTCGACCGCTATGCCGACCAACTGGTGCTGCAGTTCACCGCGGCCGGCGTCGAACGCTGGCGCGAGGCCATCGTCGATGCGCTGGTCGCCGCCACCGGCTGCCGCGACGTCTATGAACGCTCGGATGCCGCCTCGCGCGAACGCGAAGGGCTGGCGCCGCGCGAAGGCGTGCTGCGCGGCCAGGCGCCCGCCGCGCCGGTTCCGGTGGTGGAAGACGGCGTGCGCTACGGCGTGGACGTGCTGCGCGGCCACAAGACCGGCTTCTATATCGACCAGCGCGACAATCGCGCGCAAGTGGCCGCCGCGGCGGCCGGCCGCAGCGTGCTGAACTGCTTCTGCTACACCGGCGGCTTCACGCTGGCGGCGCTGCGCGGCGGCGCGCGCGAGGCGGTGTCGATCGATTCCAGCGCCGACGCACTGGCGCACGCGCGCGCCCAGCAGCAAGCCAACGGCCTGACCGCCCCCTGTGAATGGCGCGAGGCCAACGTGTTCGACGCGCTCAAGCAATTGCAGGCCGAAGGGCGCCGCTTCGACCTGATCGTGCTCGATCCGCCGAAATTCGCCCCGTCGGTCAAACATGTGGAAAAAGCCGCACGCGCCTACAAAGAAATCAACCTGAAAGCGTTGCGTTTACTAACAACGGGTGGGTTGTTGTTTACTTTTTCCTGTTCCGGCGCAATTTCCGTGGATATGTTCCAGAAGGTCGTGGCTGGCGCCGTGTTCGATGCCGGCGTCGATGCCCAGATGCTGGGGCGGCTGCAAGCCGGGGAAGATCATCCGATGCTGATGACCCATCCGGAAGGCGAATACCTGAAGGGTTTGAAAGTATTGCGCCTGTAACACTGCAGAGATCGCCGTCCGCCGCCGCACCGGCACTGGGTAATAAAGACCGGGTTAAGTGGATGGGACATGAACACTGCATTGACCTCTGATACCGTGGATCGCGCGCGCCAGTTCATCCGCGCGCGCGGCTCGCGACTGACCTCGGCGCGCGTGCGCGTGCTGGCCGAGTTGATGGCCGCCGATTCGGCGCTGACGCACCTGGAGCTGCAAAAGCGCGTCGAGGAGGGGGCCGAGCCGATCGACCGCGTCACGCTGTATCGCGTGCTCGACTGGCTCGATGAAGTGAAGCTGGCGCACCGTGTCGCCGGGCCGGACCGCATATTCCGCTTCTCGGTGCACGCCAGCCAGACGCCGCACGGGCATTTTCGCTGCATCCGATGCACCAGAATGTATTGCCTGAAGGAGGGCGGCGCACTGCTTCGGGGCATCAAGACGCTGCTGCCGGCCGGCTTCGTGGGCGACGAGGTCGAATTGACGGTGTCGGGGATCTGCGGCGCCTGCGCTGCGGCGGCCACAGAAGCCACGACGACCATTGAGGCCACGGCGACCGCAGTGGCTCCAGCGGCCCCGGCGATCGTGCCTGCCAATGCAGCTGACACGGTCTGCAATTCGCCGGCCCCGATCTTGCAAGGAAACCCTGCCCCGGGGTGATCGACATGCGTGGCCGCACAAGCACGTAGAATCCGCTCTCGGTCGAACAGCGACGGGCGCGGGCAGGGCCTGCGCCCCGTCGAGCAAGGAGCTCCGATGGCGAACAAGCACGTGCCGGTGACGATCCTCACCGGCTTCCTGGGCAGCGGCAAGACGACGCTGCTGAACCGCATACTCAAAGAACAACACGGTCACCGCATCGCCGTCATCGAAAACGAATTCGGCGAAGAGGGCGTCGATAACGACCTGCTGCTGCAGGATCGCGATGAGCAGATCGTCGAGATGAACAACGGCTGCATCTGCTGCACGGTGCGCGGCGACCTGGTGCGCATCCTGGGTGACCTGCACGCGCGCCGCGAGCGCAAGGAAATCGATTTCGAGCGCGTGGTGATCGAGACCACCGGCATGGCCGATCCGGGGCCGGTGGCGCAGACCTTCTTCATCGACGACGACATCGCCGATCGCTATCTGCTCGATGCGGTGATCACCGTGGTCGACGCCAAGCACGGCGAGCAGCAGCTCGACGAGAACAAGGAAGCGCAGGAGCAGGTTGGCTTCGCCGACCGCATCCTGATGTCCAAGGTCGATCTGGTCGATGAAGGCACGCAGCGCCAGCTCAAGGAACGTTTGATGCGGATCAACCCGCGTGCGCCGATCAAACCGGTGCACTTCGGCGATGCGCCGATCGACGAGATCCTCGACATCCGCGGCTTCAACCTGAACGCGATCCTGGAAATCGACCCCGAATTCCTGACCAGCGACGAGCACGACCACGACGACGCGGTGCAGTCCTTCGTGTTCCGTTCGGCGCGGCCTTTCGACCCCGCCAAGCTGGAGGATTTTCTCTCGGGTCTGATCCAGGTTTACGGCCCCGACATGTTGCGGTATAAAGGCGTGCTCTATATGAAGGGGTCGGATCGACAGACCGTCTTCCAGGGCGTTCACATGATGATGGGCGCCGATTCGGGCCGCAAATGGCAGCCCGGCGAAAAGCGGTCCAGCAAGATGGTCTTCATCGGCAGAAACCTGCCGAAAGACACTTTCATCAAGGGGCTGGAACAGTGTCTGGCATGACGCGTCCGCTCTTTCACTGAGTCTCTTAGGCAGGTAGCGACATGGCAGCGACGAAAGATAAGAAACTCCTGACCGAGGCGGAACTGTTGAAGATGCCCGACTCGGATTACATGAACGAAGCGCAGCTCGGCTTCTTCCGCAATCTGCTGCAGCAGATGGAAAAAGACCTGTTGGCCAACGCCGACGAAACCACCGAGCATCTGCGTGAAACGGTGATCGTGCCCGATCCGGCCGACCGCGCTACGATCGAGGAAGAGCACGCGCTGGAGCTGCGCACGCGCGACCGCGAGCGCAAGCTGCTGAAGAAGGTGCAGCAGGCGCTGGCGCGCATCGAGGCCGGCGAATACGGCTATTGCGAGGAAACCGGCGAGCCGATCGGCCTGCCGCGGCTGCTGGCACGCCCCACCGCCACCTTGTCGCTGGAAGCGCAGCAGCGCCGCGAATTGCGCCAGAAGCTGTACGGCGATTGAGCATTTGACAGGCCGGGGGCAAAGCCCTCGGCGGCGCGCGCGGCGTGCGGGGCGTCGCGCGCCTGAGCTTACGGCTGGGCTAAGCCCGGGCCTTCATCGCGGCCCGGCGATGCACCGGCAATGAGGGTTGCGGCGCCGAGCCCCCCTCTGAACGGCGCCCCGGCGCGCGCCGCAGATCCTGCCCGATCGTCTCGATCAATGCCTGCAAGGCCGGCGGGGTATTCGTCGGCGACCACAGCATCCGCGTGATCGATCGAAAGCGCCGGTGCTTGGCCGCCAGCGGCACGAACGATACGCCGGCCATGCCGGCCCGCGCCAGCGCCGCGGGCACCAGCGCCACGCCGATGCCCGACGCCACCAGCGCCACCACCGTCAGCCAGTGCCGCACCTCGTGCCGTACCGACGGCGTGAAGCCGGCCTGCACGCACAACGCGATGATCTGCTCGTAATACTCGGGCGAGACCTCGCGCGCGAACAGCACCAGCGTTTCATCGGCCAGCGCCGCCAGGTCGGCCGCCGCTGCGCCGGCCTGCGGATGCGAACGCGGCAGGCAGCAGACGAAGGGCTCGGCCAGGTAGTCGAGCCCGTGCAGCCCGGCCGGCAGCGTCGGCGCGTGCGCGAAGCCGGCATCGAGCCGCCCGCCGCGCAGCGCCTCGATCTGCTCGCCTGAGTTCAACTCGCGCAGCACCAGTTCGATGCCCGGCCGCGCCCGCTGGAAGGCGGCGATGCGCTGCGGCAGGCCGCGATACAGCATCGACGCGACGAAACCGATGCGCAGCCGCCCGACCGCGCCGGCCGCGATGCGGCCGACCAGCTCGCGCGCCTGCACCGTCTGCGCCAGGATCTGTTGCGCTTCGACCAGGAAGGCCGCGCCGGCCGGCGTCAAGCGCACCTGCTTGTTGCTGCGCTCGAACAGCCGCGCGCCCAGTTCGTCTTCGAGCTGGCGGATGCTGATGCTCAGCGGCGGCTGCGAGATCGCCAGCCGGCTGGCGGCGCGGCCGAAGTGCAGCTCGTCGGCCAGCACGCAGAAGTGGCGCAGGTGCCTGAGTTCCATCGGTGGGCTCCCTCATCGATATATCAAATATATCGTACGAGCTAAACGTTAAATTGGACGATATCGATACGCAAATCGACAATCCTCGCCACGCACTTGCCTGCCAAGCCCGGCCCCACGCGGGGCGCACGTGTCCGAGGAGACCATCGATGAGCGAGCACCCGATCCCCGACAACGCCGGCGCCAACCTGTTCCTGGCCGATCCCGGCTTCGATCCGCTGCTGCGCCGCTATCTGCCCGAAGCGCTGCACGCGCATCTGCGCCCACATCTGGAACGGCTGGGCGCGCTGGCCGGCGGCCGGCTGGACGAACTGGCCGGCACCGCCGATCGCAACCCGCCGGTGCTGGAACAGCGCAGCCGCAGCGGCCTGGATCGGCAACGCATCCTCAAGCACCCCGCCTACGTCGAGCTGGAACGCGTCGCCTATGCCGATTACGGCCTGGCCGCGCTGTCGCATCGCGGCGGCGTGCTGGGCTGGCCCACGCCGATGCCGCCGGCGGCCAAATACGCGCTCACCTATCTGTTCGTGCAGGCCGAGTTCGGCCTGTGCTGCCCGGTCAGCATGACCGATTCGCTGACGCGCACGCTGCGCCGCTACGGCGCGCCCGAGCTGCTGGCGCGTTATCTGCCGGCGCTCACCAGCCTGGATTTCGACGAGCTGTGCCAGGGCGCGATGTTCATGACCGAACAGGGCGCGGGCTCGGATGTCGGCGCCACCGCCACGCGTGCCCGGCAAGACGAGCAGGGCAACTGGCGATTGGAAGGCGACAAGTGGTTCTGCTCGAACCCGGATGCCGGCCTGGCGATGGTGCTGGCGCGCGCCGACGGTGCCGTGGCCGGCACGCGCGGCCTGAGCCTGTTCCTGCTGCCGCGCGTGCTTGCGGACGGCAGCCCGAACCACTACCGGATCGTGCGTTTGAAAGACAAGCTGGGCACGCGCTCGATGGCCAGCGGCGAGATCCGGATGGAAGGCGCGATCGCCTATCTGGTCGGCGACCCGGGCCGCGGCTTCTTGCAGATGACCGACATGATCAACAACTCGCGTCTTTCCAACGGCGTGCGCGCCGCCGGCTTGATGCGGCGCGCGCTGACCGAGGCGCTGTTCATCGCGCGCAATCGGCAAGCCTTCGGCCAGCGCCTGGTCGACCTGCCATTGATGAAACGGCAACTGGCCAAGATGATGGTGTGGACCGAACAGGCGCGCAGCTTCGTGTTCCAGACCGCCGGCGCCTTGCAGCGCGCCGATGCCGGCGATGAGGCGGCGCGCCGGTTGGTGCGCATCCTGACACCGCTGCTGAAGTTCCGCGCTTGCCGTGATGCGCGCAAGGTGACCGGCGACGCGATGGAAGTCCGCGGCGGCTGCGGCTACATCGAGGAGTGGAGCGATGCGCGCGTGTTGCGCGACGCGCACCTGGGCTCGATCTGGGAAGGCACCAGCAATATCGTCGCGCTCGACGTGATGCGCGCCATTCGCCGTGAAGACAGCCTGCCGGCGCTCGATGCATACGTGACCGGTTTGCTCGGTGAAGCGCAACTGGCGCCCGAGCTGCAACGCACGTTCAGCGCCGCATGGCGGCGTGCCGCCGAATTTGCGCTGCACGCCGCCGGCCGCGGTAACGAGATGCTGGCGCGGCAGGCAGCTTCGGCGCTGTATCACACCGTGTCGGCGGCGGCGCTGGCGGCTGAATCGAATACGCCCGACACCGGCCGCCGCCTGCTGCTGGCGCAGATGGTGTTGCGCCATCGCGTGCTGCCGCGCGATCCGCTGGCCGAGGCGCAAGCCGACGTCGAGCCGCTCGAGGCGCTGCTTGCCGAGGCGCCGATGGATCGCTCGGCCCTGCCTCGACTGATCTGAAGCGAAGCGCGCGCCTCGTGCCCTCATGTTGATCAATCGCCGGCGCAGTGTCAGGCCGGCACCATCTTTCGAGGAGACTTCACCATGCAACGTCGTTCGATATCCAGGCTTGCCTTGTCTGCCGCCGCCGGTGCGCTGCTGCTGACTGCCGGCATGGGGCCGGCCATGCGCGCCGCTCATGCGCAGCCGGCCGCCGCCGATTTCCCGCAGCGCCCGGTGACGCTGGTCGTGCCCTATGCCACCGGCGGCCCCACCGATGCGATGGCGCGCGCGATCGCCGCCGCGCTGCGCGTGCAGCTTGGCCAACCGGTGATCGTCGAGAACCGCGCCGGCGCCAGCGCCAATCTCGGCGCCGAACACGTGGCGCGCGCCGCACCCGACGGCTACACGATCATGCTGGGCACGCCGGCGCCGCTGGCCGTCAACGTCAGCCTGTTTCGCAAGATCAACTACCACCCGCTGCGCGATTTCGCGCCGATCATCCATATCGGCAGCATTCCGAACGTGCTGGCCGTGCACCCGAAGGTGCCGGCCGGCAACATGAAGGAACTGATCGCCTATGCCAAGGCCAACCCCGGCAAGCTGAACTTCGCCTCGTCGGGCAACGGCGCCAGCTCGCATCTGGCCGGTGTGCTGTTCAACCGCATGGCCGGCACCGACCTGCTGCACGTGCCGTACAAGGGCACCGGACCGGCGATCATCGATCTGCTCGGCGGCCAGGTCGACATGACCTTCACCGATGTTCTGAGTGCCTTGCAGCACATCCGCGCCGGCAAGCTCAAGGCGATCGGCATGGCTTCGGCCGCTCGCTCGTCGGTGCTGCCCGACGTGCCGACGCTGGCCGAGCAAGGCCTCGCCGGCTACGACTCCAGCGTGTTCTTCGGCGTGGTGGCCCCGGCGCGCACGCCCGAGCCGGTGCTGCTGAAGCTGAACCAGGCCTTGCGCGGCGCGCTCGACGATGCGGTGGTCAGCAAGCTGCTGCTCGACCAGGGCCTGCAGCGGGCGCGCGACACCTCGCCGCGCGCTTTCGGCGAGTTCATGAAAGAGGAAGTCGACAAGTGGGCCGAGGTGGTGAAGTCCTCGGGGGCGCAGGTCGATTGAGCCTGCTTGCCGTTGTGATGTGAGGTGTGCCGATGTCGATCGATCCAAACTCCGTCGCGGCTGAGCGGTGCGCATCGGCCGGCGCGCTTGCCGGCCTGCGCGTGATCGACCTGAGCCGCGTGCTCGGCGGCCCGTATTGCACGCAGATTCTCGGCGATCATGGCGCCGACGTGCTGAAGATCGAACCGCCGCAGGGCGACGAGACGCGTGGTTGGGGGCCGCCGTTCGCGCCCGACGGCGTGGCGGCCTACTTCCTCGGCGTCAATCGCAACAAGCGCGGCATGGTGCTCGATCTGTCGCAGCCGGCCGGCCGCGAAGCGCTGTTCGCCTTGCTGGCCGACGCCGATGTGCTGGTGGAGAACTTCAAGCCCGGCACGCTGGAGAAGTGGGGCATGGCGCATGCGTTGCTCGCGCAGCGTTTTCCGCGCCTGGTGCATTGCCGCGTGTCGGGCTTCGGCGCCGACGGGCCGCTGGGTGGGCTGCCCGGCTACGACGCGGTGATCCAGGCGATGGCCGGTTTGATGAGCGTCAACGGCGAAGCCGGCGGCGAGCCCTTGCGCGTGGGCCTGCCGATCGTCGACATGGTGACCGGCCTGAACGCCGCGGTCGGCATCCTGCTCGCGTTGCAGGAACGCGAGCGCAGCGGCCGCGGCCAGTTCGTCGAGACCGCGCTGTACGACTGCGGCGTGTCGCTGCTGCATCCGCATATGGCCAATCTGCTGGCCGGCGGCAAGCTGCCGCGCCGCACCGGCAACGCGCATCCGAACATCTGCCCGTACGACACGTATCGCACGCGCACGGCGGCGATCTTTCTGGCGGTGGGCAACAATGGCCAGTTCGCCAAGCTGTGCGAAGCGCTGGGTGCGCCGGCATTGGCGCGCCTGCCGCGCTATGCGGAGAATCGCGACCGCCTGGCCCATAGCGCGGCGCTGAAAGCCGATCTGGAAGCGCTGCTGGCCGCTCACGATTGTGAAACGCTGGCGCCGGCGCTGATCGAAGCCGGCGTGCCCTGCGGGCCGGTGCTGGCGCTCGATGCCGTGGTGGCGCATCCGCATACGCATCATCGCGGCATGCTGGTGCAGATCGGTGAGTATCGCGGTACGGGGTCGCCGATCAAGCTGTCACGCACGCCGGCCAGCTATCGGCTGGCGCCGCCGGCGTTCGGGGCTTAGGCAGACCGAGGCCCGGATGTGAGCTTGTTCACGCCCATCCTCCGATAAGCGCCGATCCTTCCGCCCAGCCGTTCGCACCCCACGGACGACAGGCGGTTTCTGCCCGACCCGCGGTCGGCGGCGGGTCGTTGGAGCGCAGAACACGCGTGCTAGACTGGCCCGACTCTGTAGGACTCGACGAGACGTTTGGCAGTCAACGGCCGATCGACATGGCATGTCGTCGGCTGATGTCTTGCCGCACGTTCGTCAAAAAGGCGCCGTGGTCTTTTCTCTGTTCAGCCGGAAAGAACGAACCGACGTCCGCAGCGGCCGTGACACGGCCCTTGCGCGCGGCGCCGATGCGCGCAGCGAAGCCGATGGGCTGGCCGCGCAACGCGAAGCTGCGCGCCGCACCGAAGAGCGCATCAACCAGATCGAATCCGAAATGATGGCCGCCGCGCGCGCGGGCGTCGATACCGCGCCGATGGGCCCGGCCACCGCCGCGCGTGCCGAAGCGCCGACGCTGGCCGCACCGCCGCGTCCCGGTCAGGCAGGCATCAACGGAACTCATGGTGTCCATGAAGCGCCTGGCGTCAACGGCCATGCTGCCGTCAATGGCCAGCGGCCCGCCGGCGGCGAGCTGACCACGCTCGGCGACCCGGCCGCGGCGATGGCGATCGACGTC
>JAFKGG010000436.1:22364-41108 GCA_017307915.1 Burkholderiales bacterium
GTCAACGGTTCATCGCTGCCCAGCGTGCTCGAAGAAGCCGCCATTCTGTATTCGAACGGCCAGGCACAGCCGGCCGGGCTGACCTTGCAGCACGCGCTGGCTGACGCCGACCTGGGCGCGTTCAAGGCGCTCGCCTGGCTGATGCTGCTCGACCTGCATCAGATGGCCGGCGATCGCGCCGCCTTCGAAGCGCTGGCGCTCGACTATGCCGCACGCTTCGAAGCGTCGCCGCCGAGCTGGTCGACGCAACTCGAACCCAAAGCGCCGCAGGCCAAGCCGGTGATCAACGGCGCGGTGATCAACCTGCCGGCCAAGCTCGATGCCTCGCTGGCTGATCAGCTCGAACGCGTCATCCGCAGCGCCGGCAACCGGCGTGAAGTGGTGCTCGATGCGGTACAGGTCGGCGCGCTCGATCTGGCGGCGGCGCGGGCCTTGTTACGTCTGTTGAAAGCTTTCGAAAAAGGCCCGACGACGCTGCTCATTCGCGGTGCCGAACGGCTGGCCGAAGCGGCGCAAGATACGATCGAATCGGGCCGGCGCGATGCTGACGAATCCGGTTGGATGCTGACGCTGCAGATGCTGCGCGTGCTGAACCGGCAGCAGCCATTCGAAGACCTCAGCATCGAATACTGCGTCACTTACGAAGTGTCGCCGCCGTCATGGGAGCCCCCCGGCGCTTTCATCAAGACCGCCGAGGGTGTTGGCGGCAGCGCGGAAACCGGTGGCAGCAAGCCCAGCGACGTGCTGACGCAGACGCCTGCGCCGCGCCGCGAAGGCGAATCCTTCGCGGTGCGCGGCGACGTGCTCGGCCGTATGCAGAGCGAGTTGACCGCCTTGCGCGCGTTCGCCGCCGGGCGCAACGACATCGTCATCGATTGCCGGGCTCTGCGCCGCATGGAATTCCTCGCCGCCGGCGACCTGCTCAACGAAGTGGTCGTGCTGAAATCGGCCGGCAAATCGGTGCTGTTCGTCGAGCCCAACCACCTGGTCTATGCGCTGATGCTCGTCATGGGCATCCAGGAACTCGCCGAGATCCGCCGGCGTAGAATCTGAAGCTGCATCGCCGCCCGTAGCCGGCGGTTTCCTTCTTGCATTCGTGTTGCACGCCGGCTGCGCCCGTCCGTGCGAATTATTTTTTCCGGACGGCTTGCATCGCCGGCCGGCAACCTCATATGAGCCCAATGGAACAATTCCACGGCACGACCATCGTCTCGGTCCGTCGCGGCACCTCGGTCGCCCTTGGCGGCGACGGCCAGGTGACGCTCGGCAACATCATTATCAAAGCGGGCGCTCGTAAGGTGCGGCGCCTGTACAACGACCGCGTCCTGGCCGGTTTCGCCGGCGGCACCGCCGACGCGTTCACCCTGTTCGAACGCTTCGAGGCCAAGCTCGACAAGCACTCGGGCCATCTGGTGCGCGCCGCCGTCGAACTGGCCAAGGATTGGCGCACCGATCGCATGCTGCGCCGGCTCGAAGCCATGCTCGCGGTGGCCGATCGCGACGCCTCGCTGGTCATCACCGGCAACGGCGACGTGCTCGAACCCGAACATGGCTTGATCGCGATCGGCAGCGGCGGCGCTTACGCGCAGGCCGCGGCGCGCGCCTTGCTCGACAACACCGAGCTCGACGCCGAGTCGATCGTGCGCAAGTCGCTTTCCATCGCCGGCGACATCTGCATCTATACGAACCAGCAGCACACGGTCGAGACGCTGCTCTGAGCGCCGCAGCCGACGCCGCTTTCGATCCGAATCGATACCTATGACCCAGATGACCCCCGAAGAAATCGTCTCCGAACTCGACAAGCACATCGTCGGGCAGGAGGCGGCCAAGCGCGCCGTGGCGATCGCGCTGCGCAACCGCTGGCGCCGCCAGCAAGTGGCCGAGCCGCTGCGCCATGAAATCACGCCGAAGAACATCCTGATGATCGGCCCCACTGGCGTGGGCAAGACCGAGATCGCGCGGCGCCTGGCCAAGCTGGCCAATGCGCCGTTCATCAAGGTCGAGGCGACCAAGTTCACCGAGGTGGGCTACGTCGGCCGCGACGTCGACACCATCATCCGCGACCTGGCCGAGGTGTCGATCAAGCAGACGCGCGAGCAGGAAAAGAAAAAGGTCGAACAGCGCGCGCTCGACGCCGCCGAAGACCGCGTTCTCGACGTGCTGTTGCCGCCGTCGCGCGCGCCCGGCTTCGGCAGCGGCGAGCCGGCGGCCGAGCCGGCCGACAACATCACGCGGCAGAAGTTTCGCAAGCGGCTGCGCGAAGGTGGGCTCGATGACAAGGAAATCGAGATCGAGATCGCGATGCAGGCGCCCAACGTCGAATTCATGGGCCCGGCCGGCATGGAAGAGATGACGCAGCAGCTTCAGTCGATGTTCGCCAACATGCCGGGCCGGCGCAAGACGCGCAAGCTGCCGATCCGCGAAGCGATGAAGCTGCTGGCAGACGAAGAAGCCGCCAAGCTGCTCAACGATGACGAGATCAAGGCGCGCGCGGTCAGCGCCGCCGAGCAGAACGGCATCGTGTTCATCGACGAGATCGACAAAGTGGCCTCGCGCAGCGACGTGCACGGCGCCGACGTGTCGCGCCAGGGCGTGCAGCGCGATCTGCTGCCGCTGGTCGAGGGCACGGCGGTGAACACGCGCTATGGCGTGCTGCGCACCGATCACATCCTGTTCATCGCGTCGGGCGCATTCCATCTGTCGCGGCCGTCGGATCTGATTCCCGAGCTGCAAGGGCGGCTGCCGATCCGCGTCGAGCTGGGCTCGCTGTCGGCCGATGATTTCGTGCGCATCCTGAGCGACACCGATGCCAGCCTGACCAAGCAGTACGAGGCGCTGCTGGCCACCGAAGACGTCAAGCTCGAGTTCACGCCCGACGGCGTGCGCCGGCTGGCCGAGATCGCCTTCTCGGTCAACGAGAAAACCGAGAACATCGGCGCGCGGCGCTTGTCGACGGTGATGGAAAAGCTGCTCGAAGAAGTATCGTTCACCGCTTCGAAGCTGGCCGACAAGGCGGTGACGGTCGATGCGGCCTTCGTCGACGCACGGCTGGGCGAGCTGTCGCGCAGCGAGGATCTGGCGCGCTACATCCTGTAGCGGGCAGCGGGCGCTTCCTGTAGCAAGGCGGGGGCGCCTTATGCGCCGGCGTAGGGCGTGTCGGCGCCGGGCGTGCCGGCATCGGACGCACCCGCGTCAGACGCACCGGCATCGGAGCAACCGGCTGCGGAGTCTGCGGAGCCACCGGCACCCGACAGCAGCGCCCGCAGACAAGCCGGGCACAGGCAGCTTGCCGGCAGCCGCACCAGCTCGGCGGCGGCGCCGGCCGCTTGCGCCAGCGGTGGCAGTTGCGCGCACCAGCAGTTGCCGGTGTTCATGCCGCAGGCGAAAGCCGACCCGCAGCGTGGACAGCGTTCGGGCATGGCGCTTGCGGCGGGTGACATGGGCCCTCGGTTAGAATTGCTCGCCGATTCTACCCACCCGGTCAAGGAGCGACATGAGCGCTGACCCCCTGCCTGATTCCCCTGCTTCGGTCACCCCATCGCTGAAAGCGGCGATTCTTGCCGAGGCGATGCCGTACATCCGGCGTTTCCACGGCCGCATCGTCGTCGTCAAATACGGTGGCAATGCGATGACCGACGAGAAGCTCAAGCAGAGTTTCGCGCGCGACGTCGTGTTGCTCAAGCTGGTGGGGCTCAAGCCCGTCGTGGTGCACGGCGGCGGCCCGCAGATCGAGCAGCTGCTGGCGCGCGTCGGCAAGAAAGGCGAGTTCGTGCAGGGCATGCGCGTCACCGACGCCGAGACCATGGACATCGTCGAGATGGTGCTGGCCGGCCAGGTCAACAAGGAAATCGTCGAGCTGATCAATCATGCCGGCGGCCGTGCCGTCGGCCTCACCGGGCAGGACGGCGGCTTGATCCGCGCGCGCCGCATGAAGATCACCTCGAAAGACAAGCCCGACGAGCAGATCGACATCGGCCAGGTCGGCGAGGTCGAATCGATCGATCCCGACATCATCCAGACGCTGACGGCCAACGGTTTCATTCCGGTGATCGCGCCGATCGGTTCGGGCAAGGAAGGCGAGACCTACAACATCAATGCCGACGTCGTCGCCGGCAAGGTCGCCGAGGTGCTGAAGGCCGAAAAGCTGGTGCTGCTGACCAATACGCCGGGCGTGCTCGACAAGCAGGGCAAGCTGCTCACCGGCCTCACGGCGCGCGAAATCGACGATCTGTTCGAAGACGGCACGATCTCGGGCGGCATGCTGCCGAAGATTTCGTCGGCACTCGAGGCCGCGCGTGCCGGCGTGAACTCGGTGCACATCGTCGATGGCCGCGTCGATCACTGCCTGCTGCTCGAGATCATGACCGACCATGGCGTCGGCACGATGATCCGCAGCCACTGAGGGTAGGCGCGGTGGCCCGCGCCGCCTGGCGGCGCAGTACGGCCCGGCCGTGCTGCGCGTTCGAGCTGCAGCGTGCCTTCGATGCGATGCCGCCGCGCCACGCGAGCCCCACCTGCCGAAGCCGGCGATGAGAACCTGGCTGCTGGATCTCGACAACACGCTGCACGACGCGATGCCGGAAGTGTTCCCGCGCATCAACCGCGAAATGACGGCGTTCATGGTGCGCGAGCTGGATCTGTCCGAGGAAGAGGCCAGTGCGCTGCGCGCGCATTACTGGCAGCGCTATGGCGCGACGTTGCTGGGCCTGATTCGTCATCATGGCATCGACCCGCATCGCTTCTTGCGTGAAACGCATCCGTTTCCCGATCTGGAACAACTGGTGCGCCGTGATCTGCGGCTGGTGCATGCGCTGCGGCGCCTGCCGGGGCGGCGCATCGTCGTCACCAACGCGCCGCTGCACTATGCCAGCCGCGTCGTGCGTGCGCTTGGCATCTGGGCGCACATCGAAGCGATCGTGTCGATCGAATCGATGAGCTTTGCCGGCCGTTGGCAGCCCAAGCCGTCGCGTCCGATGCTGCGCCGATTGCTGGCGCGGCTGCGCGTGCGCGCGGCCGATTGCGTGCTGGTCGAAGATTCAGTGGAGAACCTGGCCGGCGCCTGCTGGATCGGCGTGAAAACCGTGCTGGTCACCGGCATCAGCCATCCCGGAACGCAGCGCGGCGGCCATACGCGCGCCGGCCGGTCTAAGCGTGTAGGCGTTCAAGTACAATCGGTCGCTCACCTGCCGCGCAGGGCTCTTCGCTCCGTGCATCGACCGACATGAACGATCAGACGACGCCTGCGCCGAGACCCGCTCGCCCCAAACCGGGCGAACGCCGGCTGCAGATCCTGCAGACGCTCGCCACCATGTTGCAGGAGCCCGGCGGCGATCGCGTCACCACCGCCGCGCTGGCCAGCCGCTTGCAAGTGTCCGAAGCGGCGCTGTATCGGCATTTCGCCAGCAAGGCCCAGATGTTCGAGGGCCTGATCGAATTCATCGAATCGACCGTGTTCGGGCTGATCAACCAGATCACCTCGCAGCACGAAGACGGCCTGCGTCAATTGCACGACATCGTCGCCATGCTGCTGTCGTTCGCCGATCGCAATCCGGGCATGACGCGGGTGCTGATCGGCGATGCGCTGGTCACCGAAGACGATCGCCTGCAAGACCGCATCAACCAGTTGATCGATCGCATCGAGGCGTCGCTCAAGCAAGCGTTCCGCGTCACGATCGCGCAGGGCCGCCTGTCGCAGGATACCGATGCGGCGATGCGTGCCGGCCTGGTGCTGGCCTACGTGATGGGACGCTGGCTGCGCTTTGCCAAGAGCGGCTTCAAGCGCTCGCCGAGCGAATCGTTCGAGCAGCAGGCGCCCCTGCTGCTGCAGACGCCGGCTTGATACTTCCGGGGAGCAGCCCTGGCTCGGTGATGTCCGGTTTGGCGCTGTCGCATCGCAGCGGTTTGCCACTGCTGACGTACCACCGTTGGCCTACCAAAGCTGGCCTACCAAAGCTGGCCTACCAAAGCTGGCCTACCAAAGCTGGCCTACCAAAGCTGGCCTACCAAAGCTGGCCTACCAAAGCTGGCCTACCAAAGCTGGCCTACCAAAGCTGGCGCGCCGCTTGCTTGCCAATCCCCCGTTCTGTGCTTTCCGCCGTGCCGACGCGCCCGCCGATCCGGCAAGGCACGACAAATGCTAGGGGCTAGGCACCGAGAGCAGCCAGCAGCAAGGCCATGGGCAATTCCGCTTCCGATTCGAGCCGCCGGGTCGCTACCTCCACCGCATGCCGCGAAACTGTCGTTTCGTATCGCGGCAGCGAGCGACCCGGCGGGCACGAGGCCTTGACCTGTCGCTGGGTGGCGCAATCGCTGGCCTCGATCAAGGGCTGTGAATGCGGCGGCGAGTTCGATGCGCAGCGCGACTACGGTTCGCCGCTGTACTTCGTGCCGCTTGCCACCATCGATTCGCTCGAGGAAGCGCGGCGCCTGGGTATCGAGCACGCGGGGCAGTTGTTCGGCGGCGTGGTGCCGATGGCGTTCATCGCGACCAAGATCATCACGCATCCCTTGCTCGCCGACGATGCCGCGGCGCCGTCCGGTTGGTCGCGTGAATTCGGTGCGCGCGTGCGCGACGTGGTGCTGCCCGGCTATTCGGTGTTCAGCCGTGCCGACGCGCGCCGCGCCGGCGCCTTGCTGCTGGCTGAAGGCGCGGTGCGCGCCAAGCGCTCCTGCGGCGTCGGCGGCTCGGGGCAGGCGGTGGCCGCCGATGCGCGACAGCTCGAAGCGTTCATCGACGGTATCGACGACGGCGAACTGGCGAGCCAGGGCCTGGTGCTGGAACGCAATCTCGATGAGGCGCAGGCCTGCAGCGTCGGGCAGGTGCGTGTCGGCGAATTGCTGGCCAGCTATGTCGGCACGCAGCGGCAGACGCGCAATCATCGCGGCGCGCTGGTCTATGGCGGCTCGACCTTGACGGTGGTGCGCGGCGGCTACGATGCGCTGTTGGGGCTGTCGCTGCTGCCCGATCTGCGCACGGCGGTGAAGCAGGCGCTGGTCTATCACGACGCTGCCTTCGGCGCGTTCGCGGGCATGTTCGCCTCGCGCTGCAACTACGACGTGGCGCAAGGGGTGGACCAGCAGGGCCGGCCGTATTCCGGCGTGCTGGAGCAATCATGGCGCATTGGCGGCGCCACGCCGGCCGAGATCGCGGCGCTCGAAACGTTCAAGGCCTATGCCGAAGTGCGCGTGGTGGCGGTGTCGAGCGTGGAAACCTATGAACTCGATCCGGTGCTGCCGGACCATGCCGTCGTCTTCTATTCGGGCGTCGATGCGCATGCCGGCGCATTGACCAAGTATCTGTGCCTGGAGCCTCATGCCGGCCTATGACGAGATCGTCGAGATCGAGGTCGGCGACAAACACATCGCCGGCACTCTGGTGCGGCCGGCGCATCGTCTGCCCGGCGTGCTGTTCGTGCACGGCTGGGGCGGCAGCCAGGCGCAATACCTGACGCGTGCGCGCGGCATCGCCGCGCTCGGCTGCCTGTGCTTGACCTTCGATCTGAGCGGCCATGCCGCCACGCAGCGGCAGTTCGCCACCGTGTCGCGCGAAATCAACCTGCGCGACGTGATGGCCGCCTACGATCTGCTGGCCCGCCACCCGGCGGTGGACCCGGCGGCGATCGCGCTGGTCGGCAGCAGTTACGGCGGTTATCTGGCGTCGATCCTGACTTCGCTGCGGCCGGTGCGCTGGCTGGCGCTGCGCGTGCCCGCGCTATATCAGGACACCGGCTGGGAAGTACCGAAGCTGCAACTGCACAAGGACGACAGCCTGCGCAACTATCGCCGCAGCCACATCGACCCGGCCGGCAACCGCGCTTTGCAGGCGTGCGCTGCATTCAAGGGGGACGTGCTGTTGGTGGAGTCGGAGTTCGACGACCTGATCCCGCATCCGGTGATCGCCGCCTACGTCGAGACCTGCGCCAAGGCGCACTCGCTTACCTATCGCGTGATGAAAGGCGCTGACCATGGCCTGACCGACGAGCGCAGCCAGAGGGCCTATACCGAACTGCTGATGGGCTGGCTGGGCGAGATGATGTTCGGCAAGCGCGAGCCGCTGCCACCGCCGCCGGTGTTGGCCGAGGCGCCGGAACCCGAGCGCTCGACGCCTTAGGGGTCTGGCCTTACTCTCGAAAGGGCTATGTTGCGTCGCACCATTATTTTGGGTACACTGCAGTTGTCTCCTCCACCTCCTCCTAAATTGGTGGATTAAACCCGAGCCCTGGTGCTCGGGTTTTTTTTGATCCGAAGCGGGGCGTCGACAGCTCGCCGCCCGCCTTGTATCATTGTGCGATGCGGCATCGATAGCCAGTCTCTTCGCCGCGCCTGCCTTTCTCTTCAAACCTGTTTCGTCTGCCCGCGACTGGCGTCGCAGCCCGATGCATCATTCGTATCGCGGTGACCGAGGCCGATGTCGTTGGAGTTTCATGTCTTTTGCTGCCCTCGGCTTGTCCGAAGCCATTGTTCGCGCCGTTTCCGAGCGCGGTTATCACTCTCCCACCCCGATCCAGGCGCAAGCGATTCCAGCCGTGCTTTCCGGCGGTGATCTGCTGGCCGGCGCGCAGACCGGCACCGGCAAGACGGCCGGCTTCGTGCTGCCGGTGTTGCAGCGCCTGTCGACCACGCCGGCGCGCCGCGCGGCCAATGGCGGCGCGCGGCCGATCCGCGTGCTGGTGCTGACGCCGACCCGCGAGCTGGCGGCGCAGGTCGAAGAAAGCGTCGTTGCCTATTCGAAGTATCTGAAGCTCAGTTCCACCGTCGTGTTCGGCGGCGTGAACATCAATCCGCAGATCGAGCGGCTGCGTCGCGGCGTCGACATTCTGGTGGCCACGCCGGGCCGCCTGCTCGACCACGCGCAGCAGCGCACCGTCGATCTGTCGACGATCGAAGTGCTGGTGCTCGATGAAGCCGACCGCATGCTCGACATGGGCTTCATCCACGACATCCGCCGCGTGCTGAAGCTGCTGCCGGCGCAGCGGCAGAACCTGCTGTTCTCGGCCACCTTTTCCGACGAGATCAAGGCGCTGGCCGACGGCCTGCTGAACAAGCCGGCGCTGATCGAGGTGGCGCGCCGCAACGCCACCGCCGATACGGTGGCGCAGCGCGTGATCCCGGTCGATCGCGGCCGCAAGCGCGAGCTGTTGTCCAAGCTGATTCGCGATCACAACTGGTTCCAGGTGCTGGTGTTCACGCGCACCAAGCACGGCGCCAACCGGCTGGCCGAGCAACTGAGCAAGGACGGCATTCCGGCGCTGGCCATTCATGGCAACAAGAGCCAGAACGCGCGCACGCGCGCGTTGAGCGAGTTCAAGTCCGGCGCGTTGCAGGTGCTGGTGGCTACCGACATCGCCGCGCGTGGGCTCGACATCGTCGAGCTGCCGCACGTGGTGAACTTCGATCTGCCGAACGTGCCCGAAGACTATGTGCACCGCATCGGCCGCACCGGCCGAGCCGGCGCCGAAGGCGAAGCGCTGTCGCTGGTGTCGTCCGATGAAGACGTGCTGTTGCGCGACATCGAACGCCTGATCAAGCGCTCGCTGCCGCGCGCAGTGATCGCGGGCTTTGAACGCGACCCGAATGCGCGCGACGAACCCGAGATCGACGACCGGCCGCCGCGCCAGCCGCGCCGACCGGGGCGCGGCGGCGATGGTCGCAATGCGCGTGGCGGTGCGCGCGGCGGCCATGGCGATGCGCCGGCACGCGGTGCGGCGCAAGCGTCGCGCGGCGCGTCGCAGGACGCGCGCGGTTCATCCCAGGGCACACGCGGCTCGTCACAGGGGGCGCGTGGTTCATCTCAGGGCGGGCGTGGCGCGTCGCAGAGTTCATCCCAAGGGGGGCGCGCCACTGCGCCGGTGTCGCGTGCGCAGCCGCGCCCGGCTGCTTCTTCGCAGCCGCCGGTTTCTTCGCAACCCCCAGCCCGTCGCGATGCGTTGACCTCGGGCCCGGCCGCCGCGCAGAATCCCGCCGCGCACGCGCCTGCCGCAGCCGGCCCCCGCCCCGGCGGCGTAGGTGGCTTCCGCGGCGGTCGGCCTGGTCGCTCGGGGCGCTGAGGTCTCGCGCTCGGCCCTGCGTTACGCGGATCGTGCGCTCGCCGTCAAGCGCCGGTGAGCGGCGAGCCACTTGCCTGCGGCGATGACCAGCAGTGCAGCGACAATCTCCACCATCAGCTTGAACATCGGGCCGGGCGGCCCGATGCGCTCGACAAAAAAGACGTCGGTGACCAGCATGCCGCCGGCGATCCAGCCCAGCAATCCCGCACCCAATGTAATGACCACCGGAAAGCGGTCCATCAGCTTGAGCGCGAGCGTGCTGCCCCACACGATGATGGGCACGCTCACGCATAGGCCAAAGATCACGTAATACAACTGGTGATCGGCGATCGTGTTCTGGGCCGCGCCCGCCACCGCGATGATGTTGTCCAGGCTCATCGCGAAATCGGCGACGAGGATGGTTCTTACGGCGGCAAGCACCGAGGTGCCTGCGCGGATGCTTCCGTGCCCGGAATCTTCCGGCCCGAGCAGCTTGATGCCGATCCACATCAACAGAGCGCTGCCTGCCATCTTCACGAAGGGCAGACTCAGCAGCGTGAGTGCAAACGCGATCAGCAGGATACGAAGCGCGATGGCGCCGCCCATGCCCCACAGAATGCCTTTGATTCTTTGCCGAGGCGGCAGATTGCGACAGGCCAGTGCGATGACGACGGCATTGTCGCCGCCAAGCAAGGTGTCAATGAGGATGATCTGGAATACGGCGCCCCAATCGAGCGTCTCGATGAACTCGAGCATAAGCCTCTGATCTGGAACGGTCGATGGCGCGTGATATCGGCACTGTCCAGAAACGTCTCCTGTCGCAGGTCACGTCGAGTCTCGAGTTTAAGAAAACGATAGTCGAAAACGGCTGATATTGGCTCTGCCGTCATGGCCATTTGTTCAAACGACAGACTGGGCGCTATCCATGATCACCTGCACTTGCCGCGCGATGTTCGGCGGTACGGCGCGCTGCCCGGCCAGCGCTTCGCGGATCCACGCGCAGGTGGCGTCGATGTCGTGCGCCGGCGGCAGCGCGGGTACTTCGGCGAGCGGGCTGGTGTCGGGCTCGACCAGCCGGCGTGCCTGGCCTTCGCGCAGTTCATCGACGGCCCACTGACGGCGTGGGTCGGCTACCACTTCGCCTTCAGTGCCGCGCATCACCAGCGCGTGCGCGTGCAGCCGTTGCAGCAGTGCGTGCTGCAATCGATCGAATTCGGGATGCGTGAAGCTGGTCAGCCGCAGGCTGCCCGGCTTGCACGGGTCGATCAGCTTGGCCAGCGTGTGACCGATGTTGCGCACGCCGGCACGCCAGCGCAGCGCCAGCAGTCGGGCCAGCGGCGGCGACAGCAGATCGATCGGCACGAACAGCGGTTGATGCGCAGCGAAGGCAGCAGCCGGCTCGCCGATCGGATTGGTTTCGCCCAGCACCGGCAAACCCAGCGCATGCATCAGTTGATAGGTGGTGACGCGCTTGGGATCTTCGCGCACGCCGTGCACCACCACCTGCGCGCCGGCACGCGCCAGCAGGCTGGCCAGCAGCGGCACCAGGTTGGGCAAGCGGCGTGCGCCGTTGTAGCTGGGGATGGCCACCGCCGGCCGCTGCGCATCGACAGGGATGCGCAGCAGATGGGCATCGAGCGCGGCCAGCGCGCCTTGCAGCTCGTCGACGCTTTCGCCTTTCATGCGCAGCGCGATCAGGATGCAGCCCAATTCGAACTCGCCAACCTGGCCGGCAAACACCGCGCTGAACAAGTCGCGTGCCCGTGCCGCGTCGAGGCTGCGCGCGCCATCGTGGCCGCGGCCGATGTCCTTGACGAATTCGGTGATCTGCATCGCCATCACTCCTCGTCGGCGGTGGTCAGCGTGAGAATGTCGTCGCCGTAGGATTCAAGCTTGCGCTGGCCCACGCCGCTGATCAGGGCCAGCGCGGCCAGGTCGCGCGGCCGGCGGCGCGCGATCTCGCGCAGCGTGGCGTCGTGGAACACCACGTAGGAAGGCAGCTGCCGCGTCGAGGCGATGCCGCGACGCCATTCGCGCAGTCGGTCGAACAGAGCTTGCGTGGCGGCGTCGAGCACTTCGTCGCCGTCGCCCGCGTCGGCCGTTTCGCTGCCCGCGCGGGTGCTGCTGCGTGCGCCGCGCCGCTTGCGCGCGGCGGCGCTTTCCAAGGCCAGCTTGCGCAGCGCCAGCGTGGTTTCACCGCGCAGCATTGCGCGGCTGTCTTCGGTCAGCATCAGCACCTGGTGATGATCGTGATCGACACCGACCAGGCCGCGCGCGATCATCTGCCGCAGCACCGAGCGCCATTCGGCCTCGCTCAGATCGGCGCCGATGCCGAAGGTGCTCAGCGTTTCGTGCCCGTATTGCGTGACGCGTGCGTTGGCCTGGCCGCGCAGCACGGCGATCACGTGTTGCGCGCCGAAGCCGAAGCCACTGGCCTGGCGCACGCGATAGACGCACGACAGCAGCTTGCGCGCGGCTTCGGTGGCGTCCCAGGTGATCGGCGGTTCCAGGCAGTTGTCGCAATTGCCGCAGGGCTGGCTGGCTTCGCCGAAATAGGCCAGCAACTGGATGCGCCGGCACTCGATGGTTTCGGCCAGCCCCAGCATCGCGTCGAGCTTGGCGTTGGAGATGCGCTTGTGCGCGTCATCGGATTCAGACTGCTCGATGAAGCGGCGCTGCTGCACCACATCGGCCAGCCCGTAGGCCATCCAGGCTTGTGCGGGCAAATCGTCGCGGCCGGCGCGGCCGGTTTCCTGGTAGTAGCCTTCGACGCTGCGCGGCATGTCGAGGTGCGCGACGAAGCGTACGTCGGGCTTGTCGATGCCCATGCCGAACGCGATGGTGGCGACCATCACCAGGCCCTCTTCGCGCAGGAAGCGCGCCTGGTGCGTGGCGCGCACGGCGGCGTCCATGCCGGCGTGATAGGGCAGGGCCGGCACGCCGTGCTTGTCCAGCCACTGCGCGGTGTCTTCCACCTTAGCGCGCGAGGCGCAATAGACGATGCCGGCCTGCCCGGCGTGTTCGTTGCCGATGAATTCGAGCAACTGCTTGCGCGCGTCAAGTTTCTCGACGATGCGATAGCGGATGTTGGGGCGATCGAAGCTGGAGACGAATTCGCGCGCTTGTTCCAGCCCCAGCCGCTGCGCGATTTCGCGCCGCGTCAGCGCGTCGGCGGTGGCGGTGAGCGCGATGCGCGGTACGTTGGGGAAGCGCTCGTGCAGCACCGACAGCTGCAAATACTCGGGCCGGAAATCATGGCCCCATTGCGATACGCAGTGTGCTTCGTCGATCGCGAACAGCGCGATCGGCGCGTCAGCCAGCAGTTCGAGGCAGCGCGGCGTGAGCAGCCGTTCGGGGGCCACGTACAGCAGATCGAGATCGCCGGTGCGCAGTGCGCGTTCGACGGCGGCTGCGTCGCGGCCGCTCAGCGTCGAGTTCAGGAACGCGGCGCGCACGCCGACCTCGCGCAGCGCATCGACCTGGTCCTGCATCAGCGCGATCAGCGGCGAGATGACGACGCCGACGCCGTCGCGCAGCAGCGCCGGAATCTGGTAGCACAGCGACTTGCCGCCGCCGGTGGGCATCAGCACCAGCGCATCGCCGCCGGAGGCCACTTGTTCGATGATCGCCGCCTGCGAGCCGCGGAAGGCGTCATAACCAAAAGTGCGGCGCAGGATGGCCAGCGCGGCTTCGGCGAGCGCGCTGGCGGGCGCCGCGGGCCGGGCGGGCGCGGCGGGTTCGAGGACGGAGGCGGAATCGTTCGACATCAGGCCCGCAGTTTACCGGGGCCCGGCGCGGGGCCGAATCGGCCTGATGGCCGAGGCCGGATGGCTCGGGCCGTGTGGCCTGGGCCTTGTGGCCCAGTTCGGATGCTCAGCGCCCTGTGCTCAACGCCCGGTGCCCGGCCGGTGCGCACACACCGGGCACTCCGGGTCCCTCGGCACCGCCACCGAATGCCAATGCATCGTCCCCGCATCGAGCAGCAGCAGCCTTCCCACCGCCGGCGTGCCGAAGCCGCCGGCCAGTTTCAGTGCCTCGGCCGCCTGCATCGTGCCGATGATGCCGGTCAGCGGCGCGAACACGCCCATCGTGGCGCAGCGCACCTCGTCGGCTTCCTGGCTTTCGGGGAACAGGCACTGATAGCACGGCGAATCGGCGCGGCGTGTGTCGAACACGGCAAGCTGCCCGTCGAAACGGATCGCCGCGCCTGACACCAGCGGCACGCCCAGTGCGGTGCAGGCACGATTGATCGCGTGCCGCGTGGCGAAGTTGTCGCAGCAATCGAGCACCACCTGCGCACGCGCCGCCAGTTCCAGCAGCGCGGCGTCGTCGAGCCGTGCCACGATCGGCTCGACGACGATGCCGGGGTTCATGTCCAGCATCGAGCGCCGGCCCGACTCGGCCTTGAGCTGGCCGATGCGCTCGTCGCGGTGCAGGATCTGCCGTTGCAGGTTGGTGGCGTCGACCGTATCGTGGTCGGCCAGCAGGATGCGGCCGACGCCGGCGGCCGCCAGGTACAGCGCTGCCGGCGAGCCCAGCCCGCCGGCGCCGACGATCAGCACGGTGGCGTCGAGCAGCCGCTGCTGCGCCTCGACACCCATCTCATCGAGCAGGATGTGGCGGCTGTAGCGCAGCAGCTGTTCGTCGTTCATCGCGCCCGCCGCTGTGCGGCGGCGATCACTTGTTGGCCGGTTCCTTGTCGGTCACCGATTCCTTGGGCGGCTCGGTGGCTGCGCCGGGCAGCGATTCGTCCTTGGCCTTGGCGATGATCACCGGCTGGCCCTTGAGGAAGTTCTTGGCCTGCGCGAGCTGGTAATCGTCGTCGGAACCGAATTCGATCGGCTTGCGGTCTTTCAGCCGGTCGGGCACGGCCGTCTGCCGCGAGCTCGACGACGGCGTCTCGGCTTCCTTGCCGTTGATCAGGTGCCGGTTCAGATCGGCCTCGCGCAGCCTGAATGAACTCAGGTCGCCTTCGGGCGTTTCCTCGACGACGTAGTCAGGCGTGATCCCCTTGGCCTGGATCGAGCGGCCGTTCGGCGTGTAGTAGCGCGCCGTGGTCAGCTTGATCGCCGTGGTGTTCGACAGCGGCAGGATCGACTGCACCGAGCCTTTGCCGAAGGTTTGCGTGCCGATCACCACCGCGCGCTTGTAGTCTTGCAGCGCGCCGGCCACGATTTCCGAGGCCGAGGCCGAACCGGCGTTGACCAGCACCACCATCGGCACCGATTTCACCGACGCCGGCAGCTTCTGCAGGATGTCTTCGCGGGTGCCGCGTAGATAATCCTCAGGGCTGGCGATGTATTTGCGGCGGGCGTCTTCGTTGCGCCCATCGGTGGTGACGACGGTGACTTTCGGCGGCAAGAACGCCGCCGACACGCCCACCGCGCCGTGCAGCAGCCCGCCCGGGTCATTGCGCAGGTCGAGTACCAGGCCGTTCTTCAGCGCGTCCTGCTTGGCCAGGCCGTCGAGGTGCTTGACCAGGTTTTCGACCGTGTGTTCCTGGAACTGCGTGACGCGCACATAGCCCAGGCCCGGTTCCAACACCTTGGACTTGACCGATTGCACCTTGATGACGTCGCGCACCAGTTGCACCACCAGCGGCTGCGTCTCGCCCTTGCGCGCGATGGTCAGCGAGATGGTGGTTTTCGGCTTGCCGCGCATCAGCTTGACGGCGTCGTTCAGCGCCATGCCTTTGGTCGGCTTGTCGTCGATGCGGATGATCAGGTCGCCGGCCTTCAGCCCGGCGCGTGCCGCCGGCGTGTCTTCGATCGGCGATACCACCTTCACGAAGCCGTCTTCGGCGCCGACTTCGATGCCCAGGCCGCCGAATTCGCCCTGCGTGCCCACTTGCAGCTCGCGGAACGCGTCAGCGTCGAGATAGGCCGAATGCGGGTCCAGGCCCGACAGCATGCCGCTGATCGCTTCGGCGATCAGCTTGCGGTCTTCGACCGGCTCGACGTAATTGGCCTTGACCGCGCCGAATACGTCGGTGAACTGCCGCAGCTCTTCGAGCGGCAGCGTGCCACGCGGCTCGCGCTGCGCGACCGCCGTCAGCCCGAGGCTGATCAGCACGCCCGCGATGGCGCCGATCGAAACGAGACCCAGTGGTTTGAACTTGCCCTTCATCGTCAATCCCGAAAGGAGAGCGGTCAGCGAATGAATCGGTCGCACAACACCGTCTGCCCTTGCGATCGAGTATAAACCCCGGCCGTTGTGAGCACCGCCAGTGTTTGCCCCGATCGGCGGCCCGGCGCCACCGGCAGGCGCCGTTGCACCGTGGCGGGGCGGCGGCGCGCGTTGGCCGGCGGTTTTCAGCCCCACCGGCGGCGGGCGCGCGACGCGTGCGTTCCTGGCCGATGTTGGGGCGCCGGCGATGCCGCACAAGAGGCGCGCAGCCGGCGCGCTGACCGCCGGCCGGCACGCGCGGGCGCGCGGCTCAGGCCGGCTTGGCCTTGCCCTGCGCCGCTACGGCGGCCATCGCCGCCTCGATCTCGGCCTGGTCGCCCAGGTAGTAATGGCGCAGCGGCTTGAGCGCGGCGTCGAGCTCGTACACCAGCGGCCGGCCGGTGGGAATGTTCAGATGCACGATCTCGTCGTCGGAAATGCCGTCCAGGTGCTTGATCAGCGCGCGCAGCGAGTTGCCGTGCGCCGCGACGATCACGCGCTTGCCCGCGGCGATGGTAGGGGCGATGGTGTCGTTCCAGTACGGCACCACGCGCGCCACCGTGTCGCGCAGGCATTCGGTGCGCGGAATCAACGAGGGCGGCAGCCCGGCGTAGCGGCGGTCGTTGTCGGCGCCGCGCGGGTCGCCCGCGGGCAGCGGATCGGGGGCGATCGCGTAGGCGCGGCGCCAGATCAGCACCTGTTCGTCGCCGAAGCGGGCCGCCGTTTCGGCCTTGTTCAGCCCCTGCAGCGCGCCGTAGTGGCGCTCGTTGAGCCGCCAGTCGTTCACCACCGGCAGCCACATGCGGTCCATTTCGTCGAGCGCCGTCCACAGCGTGCGGATGGCGCGCTTGAGCACCGACGTGTAGGCGATGTCGAAATCGAAGCCTTCGGCCTTCAGCAACTGGCCGGCGCGGCGCGCCTCGGCGCGGCCGGTGTCGGTGAGATCGACGTCGGTCCAGCCCGTGAAGCGGTTTTCCAGGTTCCACTGGCTTTCGCCGTGGCGCAACAGTACGAGCTTGTGGGTCATGTCGGCAAAACGTGTTGGGCAAACCGCTATTCTATAATTTGAGGTTTCCTTCGTCGGATCGCTCAAGCGCCCCTACCCGTGAGTTTCATCACCGAAAACCTCATCCTGATCGCAATTGCCGTCGCTTCCGGTGCCATGCTGCTATGGCCGCTGGTGGTTCGCGGCAAGGGCGGGCCTTTGCTGGATACGCTGGCCGCCACGCGATTGATCAACGACAGCCAGGCGGTCGTCGTCGATGTGCGCACGCCCGACGAGTTCGCCGGCGGGCACCTGCCCAACGCGCGCAACCTGCCGCTGGGCGAATTCGAACAGCGCAGCGGCGAGCTGCCGGCCGGCAAGCCGGTATTGTTGTATTGCGCCGGCGGCCCGCGCGCCGGCAAGGCTGCCGGCGTGCTGCGCAAGGCGGGCCGCGCCGAGGTGTTCACGCTGGCGGGCGGCGTACAGGCGTGGCGGCAGGCCGGCCTGCCGCTGGTCAAGTGAATCGCAAACAGGTTTGTGCGAAAGGGTCGACATGACGGCACGTGTTCTGATGTACAGCACCGGGGTGTGCCCCTACTGCGTCCGCGCTGAGCAGCTCTTGCGGGCGCGCGGCGTCGACGACATCGAAAAGGTGCGCATCGATCTCGACCCCGACCGGCGCAGCGAGATGATGCAGCGCACCGGCCGGCGCACGGTGCCGCAGATCTATATCGGCGAACGCCACGTGGGCGGCTTCGACGATCTGGCCGCGCTCGATCGCGCTGGCGAGTTGACGCCTCTCTTGCAAGGCTGACGGCCAGCGGGCCGGCCGCCTTGCCTCGATGAATCTATTCCGACCGGCCGGTTGCCGGTTTTCACCAAGGAAATTCCGATGAGCGACGAAGCTCAAACCCCCGTGTTCTCGATCCAGCGCGTCTACGTCAAAGACCTGTCGCTGGAAATCCCGCACGCGCCGCACATTTTCCTGGAAACGGCGCAGCCTACCGTCGAAATCCAGATGGGCGTCGGCAGCGAACAGGTCTTCGACGGCATCTATGAAACCGGCGTCACGGCCACCGTCACCACCAAGGTCGAAGACAAGGTGGCGTTCCTGATCGAGCTCAAGCAGTCGGGCATTTTCGAGATCCGCAACGTGCCGGCCGAGCAGCTGGACCCGCTGCTGAACATCGTCTGCCCGAACATCCTGTATCCGTATCTGCGTTCAAACATCGCCGATGCGATCCAGCGCACCGGTTTCCCGCCGATCCATATGGCCGAGATCAACTTCGAACGGCTCTACCAGGAACGCGCCGCGCAGCTTCAGGCCGAGCGTGCGGCGGCGGCCGGCGCGCAGGGCGCCGCCGCGCCCAACGGGCTGGCTTGAAGGCGGCAGCGGGCATGCGGCGGCTTGCCTCAGCACGCTGGGTGGCGGCGGCCGAGTTCCGCGCCGTGGCCAGCAGCGCGGCCATCCTGTATGACGGCCCGTCGGAGCGGGCCCGCAAGCTGTTCATCGTCGTGCAGGGCACGCCGCTCGAAGTCATCTCCACGATCAATCAGTGGATCAAGGTG
>JAFKGG010000079.1 GCA_017307915.1 Burkholderiales bacterium
GGCGCCCTGCATCCTCTGCACCAGTTGCCAGCGCTTGAGCGTCACGGTCTTGATGAACGATTCGATGGTGCCGAAACTCAGCAAGGTCTCATCGCGCCCGCCGAAGGACGCCGGCGTTTTCTGCACGCTGGCGTCTTTCTGTGCCTGAATGCCGATACGAACGGTTTTCTCGCGGTTCTGCCTTTTGCTGTCGAGCATTGCCGTCGGCGACGGGCTTTGCATCATGTCGGAGCCACCAAGAGCCGGCGCAGCGCCCCGCTCAACATCGATACTGATCATGACATCCACCTGTGACTAGGCTGCAATACGCTTGCAGCAACCTTCCACCGAGCAGCGCCGGGTCGCTTGGACCCAGCGTCGGAATATCTTTCAATGCCCGGCCGGACGCGGCCCGAGCGTTGCAGTTATGCCACGCAAAGCCATACCGGGCAGTCGCGGCGTTTCGGAAAACGCCGTAACCGACGCAGGCAGGGCAGGAGTACCGGCCAGAGAAGCCGGAGCCGCGGCAAAAACCCTACGGCCTTGACGAATATCTTCTCTATTATCGAAAAATGGAACGCGACGGCGCTCACGTTTCATTGCGGTCCTCTCTCATTTTTCTCACAATGCTTGCGTTGCATCATCAATCCACCGAAAAGGTGAACCCGACGCCGCGCACGGCCTTCAAGGGCAGCGGCCGGTCGGCGTGCTGCCGAACCTTCTGCCGCAGCCGGCTGATCAGCACGTCGAGCCGATGATTGACGTAGTAGTCGCCGTATTCGCCCAGCGTCTTCATCAGATCGCTGCGCGCCACGGTACGGCCGGCCTGAGTGATCAGGATGCGAACGACCGGGCGTTCCGACGGCGTCAGCGAAATACGCTGGCCACCCGGCGCGACCAGGAACCAGCCGTCGACCGACAGCTCCCAGCCGCGCCCGGCGTTGGCGCTCGCTACATTGCTATGAGAAAAAACGCGGCGGTGCACGCTGATCAGCGTGGCCACCAGAAGCCGCACGTCGACCGGCTTGCCCAGACACGCGTCGGCGCCGCCCAGCAAGCCGCGCACGTGCTCGTCGGTGGAATAGCGCGACGACAAGATGACGATGCCCAGGCGACTGATCGCGCGCAACTGCGCGATCACCGCCATGCCCTCTTCCTCGCGCGGACCGGCGTCGAGCAGCAGCAGATGGCAGGACTTCTGCAGCAGTGCCGCATACAACAGGCGCGGCTGATCGAACGCCCGAACCGCAAACCCGAAACCGATCAGAACACGCTCGGTTTCCTGGCGGAATTCACTGTCGTTTTCGAGGATGCATAGCTCGACACCTGCTCCGTTGAGCTCGCATTTGACCCTTTGCACAATTGTTCTCTCCGGCTGGTGCGCCAAGCCCGTCGTTGCGGATCGGTCGCTGTCATCGCTCTTTGGCGGACGGCGCACACTATGTACATCGGTAGCCCTTCATGCAACCGCGGTTCGTGACAAAGATCACGTTCCGGCAAAATTAAACCTGTTGATTCAACAGTTCCTTGACCCAAACGGAAGTTATCCATGCCTCGCAAGATCCAGATTCGCCGCAGCGGCGTGCACGGCAAAGGCGTTTTCGCGCTCGAAGACATTCCAAAAGGCACGCGCATCATCGAATACAAAGGCGAATTGATCACCGACGCGGAAGCCGATCGCCGCCATCCGACCAACCCAGATGACCCCTTCCACACCTTCTTCTTTTCGCTCAGTGATGGCGGTGAGTGCATCGATGGCGGCGTCCGCGGCAACGCGTCGCGTTGGATCAACCACCGTTGCGCACCGAACTGCGAAACCGAGGAAATCATCGGGGCCCGGGGCAAGACACGCGTCTTCATCTATGCCAAGCGCAACATCAAAGCCGGTGAAGAATTGAATTACGACTACCGGCTACAGCAGGCGGGCCGCATCACGCGCCAGGACAAGCAGAACTACCGCTGTTTGTGCGGCGCACGCAATTGCCGCGGCACGATGCTTTGGCTAGATCGATGAAGCAACCCCCTCTTTTTGGGGGGTTGTATAAACCGGCGTTAAGCGATCTCTAAGCCTGGCGGGCATTTCGCTTAAGCACTGGCTAAGCCGCGCGTCCGATAGTCAGCCGTCACCGACGAGACAACCGCGCGTGGCGGATCCCACGCGGCTCAAGGAGATCATTCAATGCCCGCCTCATCGTTTTCCCGCAATCGCATCATCGCTGCGCTGCTGGCCGGCGGCGTACTCGGTGGCATCGGCGCCACCGCGTTCGAAGCCCGGCTAGCCGGCGCAGCAGCGCCCTCAGTTGCCGTTTCGGCCAACGCCGTTGTGCCATCACAACTGCCGGCGGCCGTCACGATGCCCGATTTTTCGTCGATCGTGAGCCGCTATGGCCCGGCGGTCGTGAACATCAGCGTCGCCGGCACCACGCGCGCCAGCCTGTCCGAACCGCAGGCGCGCGGCGAGTCGCCGTTCGGCGAAGACCCGTTCTCAGAATTTTTCCGCCGCTTCCAGGCGCCCGGCCAGGGGCCCGATGCGCGCCCCGAGCAGCCCGTACGCGGACAAGGCTCGGGTTTCATCATCGATCCGAATGGTGTCATCCTCACCAACGCTCACGTGGTGCGCGACGCCAAAGAGGTGACCGTCAAACTCACTGATCGACGCGAATTCCGCGCCCGCGTGCTCGGCGCCGATGCCCGCACCGACATCGCCGTGCTGAAGATCGACGCGCACGGATTGCCGACCGCGCCGCTGGGCAAGGTCCAGGATCTGAAGGTCGGCGAATGGGTGCTAGCGATCGGCTCACCGTTCGGCTTCGAGAACACGGTGACCGCCGGCGTGGTCAGCGCCAAGGGCCGCACGCTGCCCGACGACAGCATGGTGCCGTTCATCCAGACCGACGTGGCGGTGAACCCAGGCAACTCGGGCGGACCTCTGTTCAACGCGCGCGGCGAAGTGATCGGCATCAACTCGCAGATCTTCAGCCGCACCGGCGGCTACCAAGGCGTGTCGTTCGCGATTCCGATCGACGTGGCCAAACGCATCGGCGAGCAGATCGTGGCCACCGGCACGGTGACGCATGCCAAGCTCGGCGTCACGATTCAGGAAGTGAACCAGGCGCTGGCGGATGCGTTCAAGCTCGAACGACCCGAAGGCGCATTGGTTTCGAATGTAGAACGCGGCAGCGCGGCCGAACGCGCCGGTCTGCGCAGCGGTGACGTGATCCGTCGTGCCAACGGCGAACCGATCGTCGCTTCCGGCGATCTGCCGGCGGTCATCGGATTGGCGCGCCCCGGCGACAAGCTGGCGCTGGAAGTCGTGCGCAAAGGCGAAACGCTGCAACTCAGCACGCAGCTCGGCGACGCCGGCGAGAAGGCTGCCGCCGTCGCGCTCAACGATGCCGCCGCCAGCCAGGGCGGCATCGGCCTGGCGCTGCGCCCGCTGCAGACCGACGAGCAGCGCGCCGCCGGCATCGACGGCGGCCTGCTGATCGAACGCGCCGGCGGCCCGTCGGCGGCAGCCGGCGTGCAGCCGGGCGACGTG
>JAFKGG010000437.1 GCA_017307915.1 Burkholderiales bacterium
GGTGGCCGGTGCCGGCGGCGCGGCAGGCACTGGCGGCAAGGCCGCAGCAGCGCCGGCCGGCGGCATGCTCGACTTCCTGAAGCTGCCGGCGATCTGGCTGAGCTTCGCCTTCTTTTTCGCCGGTTCGGTGGCGCTGGGCGGGGTGCAGAACTTCGGTACCGAAGCATCGCGGCAGCTCCACCAGGTGCCGCTGCACCTGGCCGCCTGGTGCCTGACCGCCTACATGCTGTCCAGCGCCAGCGGCACGCTGATCGGCGGCTTCCTGGCCGGCAAGCCCGAGCGCGCCGAGCAGATCATCGGCACTTGCTTCGCCACGGCGGCGTTGCTGGCGCTCAGCATGGCATTCCTGCCTTGGCCCGGCTGGTCGGTGCCGGTGCTGTTCGGCCTGATCGGCGTGAGCGCCGGCATCGCCAACCCGTCGCGCGACATGCTGATCCGCCGCGCCGCGCCGCCCGGCGCCACCGGTCGCGTCTACGGTATCGTCTATTCGGGCATGGATACCGGCATGGCGGTGGCGCCGTTGGTGTTCGGCATGCTGATGGATGCGCACGCGCCAGCCATGGTCTGGGTCGGCATCGCCGTGGCGCAGGCCGGCATGATCCTGGGGGCCATGGGCGCCGGCCGCGCGGCGCGCAGCCATCGCAGCAATGCCGCCGCGCAAGCCCTCTGAGACAGCACCCGCTGATCTGTTCGGCGGCGTGACCGCCGGCGCCGCAGCCGTGCACGATGCAGCCCGTGCTGCGCCGCTGCCGGCTGGCGCGCCGCTGGCCGAGCGGTTGCGCCCGCGCAGCATCGACGAGGTGATCGGCCAGCAGCACCTGCTGGGGCCGGGCAAGCCGCTGCGCGTGGCCTTTGAATCGGGGCGCCCGCACTCGATGATCTTCTGGGGGCCGCCGGGCGTCGGCAAGACGACGCTGGCGCGGCTGATGGCCGATGCCTTCGACTCGCAGTTCATCGCCATCTCGGCCGTGCTGGGCGGCGTCAAGGAGATCCGCGAGGCGGTGGCGGCGGCGCAGCTCGCGCAGCAGCAGGGGCGGCGCACCATCCTGTTCGTCGACGAAGTGCACCGCTTCAACAAGTCGCAGCAGGATGCCTTCCTGCCGCACGTCGAAAGCGGGCTGTTCACGTTCATCGGCGCCACCACCGAAAACCCGTCGTTCGAAGTCAACGGCGCCTTGCTGTCACGCGCCCGCGTCTACGTGCTGGAGCCGCTGTCAGCCGATGATCTGGGGTGCTTGTTCGACCGCGCGCTGGTGGCGCTCGACGGTGCGCCGATGGGTTTCGATGCCGCCGCGCGTGAACGCCTGATCGGCTGGGCCGACGGCGACGGGCGCCGGCTGCTCAATTCGCTGGAAATCGTCGTCGATGCGGCGCGCGCCGCCGGCCGCGGCGAGGTCGATGGCGCGTTCCTGGAAACCGCGCTGTCGCAGAATCTGCGCCGCTTCGACAAGGGCGGCGAGGCCTTCTACGATCAGATCAGCGCCCTGCACAAGTCGGTGCGCGGCTCCAATCCCGATGCCACGCTGTACTGGCTGGCGCGCATGCTCGACGGCGGTGCCGACGCGCGCTACCTGGCGCGACGGCTGATCCGCATGGCCAGCGAAGACATCGGCAATGCCGACCCGCGTGCGCTGCAACTGGCCATCGACGCCGCCGATACCTATGAGCGGCTGGGCACGCCCGAGGGCGAGCTGGCGCTGGCGCAGGCCGCCGTCTACATGGCGATGGCGCCGAAGTCGAACGCCGTGTACATGGCCTGGAACGAGGTGCGCGCCTTCATCCGCAACGACCAGTCGCGGCCGGTACCGATGCATCTGCGCAATGCGCCGACCAAGCTGATGAAGGAACTGGGTTACGGCGAGCAGTATCGCTATGCGCATGACGAGCCCGACGCCTACGCGGCCGGCGCCACTTATCTGCCCGAGGGCATGGCCGAACCCTGTTGGTATCGGCCGGCGCCGCGCGGCATGGAAATCAAGATCGGCGAGAAGCTGGCGTGGCTGCGATCGCTGGATGCGGCGGCGCGCAGCACCGGTTCGGATTCCGCGGCCGGCGAGAGTGAACGCTCGGACTGAGCCCGTTCCCACCCTCGGCCGGATCGCCCCGGCTGATAAACTCGGCGGCTTCCCGTTTTCATTTCGCTGACTGCGTATTGCCATGCTCGACCTCGCGCTTCTTCGCAAAGACCTCGATGGTGTCGCCGCCCGCCTGGCGACACGCGGCTATGTGCTCGACGTCGCCGCGTTCAGCGCGCTCGAAGCCGAACGCAAGGCGCTGCAAACCAGCGCCGAATCCTTGCAGGCGCGACGCAATGCGCTGTCGAAGACGATCGGCCAATTGAAGTCGCGCGGCGAAGACGCCTCGGCGCAGATGGCCGAGGTCGCCGGCATCGCCGACGAGCAGAAGGCCGCCTCCGCCGAAAACGAAGTGGTGCAGGCGCGCCTGAACGACTGGCTGCTGCAACTGCCCAACCTGCCGCATGAAAGCGTGCCCGAAGGCGCCGACGAAAAAGCCAACGTCGAAGTGCGCCGCTGGGCGCCCGACGGCTGGACGCCCGACGGCCTGGGCTTCGCCCCGCGCGATCACGTCGACATCGGCGCGCCGCTGGGGCTTGATTTCGAGGCCGGCAGCAAGCTGGCCGGTGCGCGCTTTTCCGTCATGAAAGGGCAGATCGCGCGGCTGCACCGGGCGCTGGCGCAATTCATGCTCGACGTGCAGACCGGCGAGCACGGCTACACCGAGTGCTATACACCCTACATCGTCAACGCCGAGACGCTGCGCGGCACCGGTCAGTTGCCCAAGTTCGAGCAGGATCTGTTCGCTGCGCGCAAGGGCGGCCAGGAAGGCGAGGGCGAAGCGCTATACCTGATCCCCACTTCCGAAGTGCCGCTGACCAACCTGGTGCGCGGTGAGATCGTGCCGGCGGCCGAGCTGCCGATCAAGCTGACCGCGCATACGCCGTGCTTCCGTTCCGAGGCCGGTTCATACGGCCGCGATACGCGCGGCATGATCCGCCAGCATCAGTTCGACAAGGTCGAGATGGTGCAGATCACGCCGCCCGAGCACTCGTACCAGGCGCTCGAACAGATGGTGGGGCACGCCGAGAACGTGCTGCGCCGGCTCGAACTGCCGTATCGCGTAGTGCTGCTGTGCACCGGCGACATGGGCTTCGGCGCCGCCAAGACCTACGACCTCGAGGTGTGGCTGCCGGCGCAGAACACCTATCGCGAGATCTCGTCGGTGTCGAACTGCGAGGCCTTCCAGGCGCGCCGCATGCAGGCGCGCTACCGCGGCGCCGACGGCAAGCCGGCGCTGCTGCATACGCTGAACGGATCGGGGCTGGCCGTCGGGCGCACGCTGGTGGCGATCCTGGAAAACCACCAGCAGGCCGACGGTTCGGTGCGGGTGCCGCTGGCGCTGCGGCCGTATGTGGGCAGCGAGCGGCTGGCTTGAGCCGCGCTCGTCGCCTCGGTGCCGCTTCAGGCGCCTTAGTCGATCTTGGCGCCTGAGCGCTTCACGACCTCGCCCCATTTGGCGCGTTCGCGCCCGATGAAGTCTCCATACTCCTGAGGCGTTCCGCCGCCGGGCGTCATCGCGCTGGTTTCCAGCCGTTGGCGCACTTCCGGCGATCGAAGAACGCCGTTGATCGCGGTATTGAGCTTGGCCACCAGCTCCTTCGGTACCGCGCTTTGCGTCGACAGGCCGAACCAGGCGCTGGCATCGAACCCGGGCAGGCCTGATTCCGCGATCGTCGGCAGCGATGCCATCGAACTGAGCCGCTGCGGGCCCGCCACGGCCAGCGCACGCAGCCGGCTGTCCTTCAGATAGGTCGATGCCACCAATGAAGTCATGAACATGATCTGAACCTGCCCGGCCATCAGATCGGTGATGGCGGGCACGTCGCCTTTGTAGGGCACGTGCGTGATCTCCACGCCGGCCATCGATTTGAAGAGTTCGGCAGCCAGGTGGCTGCTGTTGCCGCTGCCGGGTGAAGCGAAGTTGTACTTGCCGGGATGGGCTTTGAGCTCGGCGATGAATTCGCTCATGTTCTTGGCCGGGAACGAGGAATTCACGACCAGGATGTTCGGAACGTAGGCCAGCAGAATGACCGGCGCGACATCCCGATCGGGATCGAAGGGCAGCTTCTGGTAAAGCGTCGGATTGATCGCGATGGTGGAGGTGGAGGTCAGGAACAGGGTATATCCATCAGGCGGCGCTTTCGTACCCAGGCCCATGCCGATGTTGCCGCCTGCGCCGGGCTTGTTGTCGATCACCACCGGTTGCCCTACGTCATCACTGAGCCGCTGGGCAATCAGCCTGGCGAGCGTGTCGGTGGAACCGCCGGGCGGAAAGGGAACGATGAGCTTGAGCGGCTTGCTTGGAAAGTCGCCTTGCGCAGATGCGGGCAAGGCCATCGAGAACGTCAATCCCAAGGCGCTGGCAAGTGCTGCGCGCCGATCGAAGTGCGACATGCTTGTCTCCTCTATAGTTGCGGCGCTGTCGGCCGCGTTTGTGTATTCGCTGCATCGTTCCAAGGCATCGAGGCCAGTTGGGCAGCGACCCATTCCTTGACCTGCTGTTTTTGCAGCTTCCCGTTCATGCCCTTGGGGAACTCCTCGACGAACAGGAAATGCTTGGGCCGCTCCATTCGGTTCAGGCGGCTTTCGCAGTGCATCTGCAGCTCGTGGATGCTGGCCGACGACTGCTCATGCAGACGCACCACCGCGACCACCGCTTCGCCCCACTGCGGGTGCGGCGCACCCACGACCGCCGCTTCAGCGACCGCGACGTGTTCGAGCAATGCGTTTTCCACGCTCGATGGAAAGATGTTCACCGCGCCGGAGATGATCATGAATTTGCGGCGATCGGTGAGGAACAGATAACCGCGCGCATCGAGATGGCCGACGTCGTTGGTGCACAGCCAGTCGCCGCGCAGTACCTCGGCCGTTTCTTCGGGAAGGTTCAGATAACCCTTCATCACCGTCTCGCTGCGGATCCAGACGTTGCCCGCGCTGCCTGCGGGCAGGGGCTGGCCGGCTTCGTCGCGGATTTCGATCTCGCTCATTACGCCGGCGCGGCCGGCCGAACGCAGCAGGCCCGGCTCGTGCTCGATCGCCCAGCGATGATCCGAGGCGCTCAATTGCGTGGTCCAGCCCGCTTCGGTCATGCCGTAGGACTGCACCATTTCGCATCCGAACGCGGCATAGGCGGCCCGGATCAGTTCCGGCGTCGCGGGCGCGGACCCATACATCAGCAGACGAATCGAACTGAGGTCGTAGGGATGGCTGGCGATTTCATCGAGCGCACGCTGGATCAGCGTCGGCACCAGCATCACCGCAGTGGCGCGGTGGCGCTGGATATCCAGCAGAAAGCTTCTGATCTCGAAGGCGCCATCGCAGATGAGGTGCCCCATGCCGTTTCCGAGGCCGAGCAGGTTCAGCACCACCGTCATCCACGAAGACGCCGCGGCGGTGTACCAGATGTCGTCGGGGCCAAGGCCTCTTGCAACGAGCGACTGGAAGATCATCGCCGCAATGGAAGATTGCTTGTGCATCACGCCCTTGGGTCGGCCGGTGGTGCCCGAGGTATAGGTCAGCATCAGCACGTCTTGCGCGGCGATGTCGGGCCAGGCATGCCCCGGCCCGGCATGCGCTTGCGACAGCATGGCTTCGTAGTCCATGGCCAGGCCATGTCCGGGGCCGTAGCCGATGACCAGCAGGCCGGTACGCTCGAGCTGACCTCGAATCGGTTCGAGCTGAGCTGTGCAGCGGGCATCGACCAGCAGCGCGCGGGCGCGGCTGTCTTGCAGCAGATGTTGCAGCTCTGCGGTGGAGTAGCGCCAATTGAGCCCGAGGCGCACTGCGCCCAGCTTCATGCAGGCGAAGAAATGCTCATAGATGGCGAGCGACTCCTGCCCCAGAATCGCGACGGTATCGCCACGGCCGATGCCGGATTCGCTCAGTGCGATCGCCAGCCTGGTCGAGCGTTCGTCCATCTCCTGCCAGGTGCGGGAAACCTGCCCGCACGTATAGGCCATCTTGTTCGGATAGTTGCGCGCGCAACGTGCCAGCAGATCTCGAGGCAGCAGCATGTCAATGATCGGCGGAAGGTTCGGCGCGGTGCGCCACCAGGTGGCCCTGGGGATCGAGCTGCAATCGCAAAGCGGCACCAGGCTGCAAAGCGCCGGCATCTGCGTTGAGCAGCGCCACCAAGCGCGGGCCCTCGTCGAGCTCCACCTGCGCGACCGTATGGGGCAGGGGGCGATCGTCGCCATAGGCCTGGTGATAGACCGCATACGACAGCAGTCTTGCGCCGCCGCTGGCCCGGTCCCAGACGACGCCCCGGTGGCCGCAGGTGCATACGCGGGCCCGGTAGCCCAGTGTGCGCGCGCATCGCGCACAGCGTGCGTAGACGAGCTCTCCATTGGCGGCGGCGGTCGAGAAGGCAGCCGCGAAGCCGGAGTGCCGGCGAAACGAATCCGTCATGCCAGCGTCTCCTCGTGGCTCAGCAGCAAGGCGGCGTGGTATTGCATGCATCCGCCGAGCGCGCCCACCAACGTCGGCCCGCGCGTGCATTGGCGCGCACCGGCCTGGCCGCGAAGCTGCATGACGGCTTCGACGACCGGCGTCATGCCCTGCAGATAGAAGCCGGACAGATGCCCGCCGCCGGTGTTGACGGGTAGGCGGCCGCCCGGCGAGGTCGCGCCGCTGCGCACCAGCTCGCCGGCTTCGCCGCCGTCGCAGAAACCATAGGCTTCCAGCAGCTGCAGACCTACGCTGGAAAACGGGTCGTACATCTGCACCTGGGCGACGTCTTTTCGATCGATGCCCGCCATGCCCAGGCAGGCGTCGGCCGCCATGCGGGCTCCCAAGGCCAGATCCGCTGTCGGCATGCCGGTGTCGCCGGCGTGGCCTTGTCCTATGCCATGCACGTAAACGCAGACGCGGTCGGTGCATCGACCTGCGGCTTCCACCACGACTGCTGCGGCGCCATTGATCGGAAAAGCACAATCCAGAAGGCGCAAGGGGCTGACGATTTGCCTGGAGGCCAGGTAGGCATCCATGGTCAGTTCCGTGCGGGCGAACGACAGCGGATTCAAGACCGCCCAGCGCCGGCATGCAATGGCGTAGGCGCCCAATGCCTGTTCCGTCAGACCGAAGCGATCCATGTAGCGCCGCGCCTGCAACGCATAGGGGCCGATTGCGCCCAGCAGGCCGTGATCGGCATCCCACGAACCCAGTCCGCTCACGTCCATTGGCTTCGCATAGCCCTTGCCCGATGCCTGCCCGCCGATGCGCGCATCGGCGAACACGCAGACGATGCGGGTGGCCATGCCGTGGCGAATGGCAAACGTTGCGTACTGGATCGTCTGCGCAACCGACGTGCCTTCGCCTTCGACCTGGCACAGCAGCTTCAGGGGCGGCAGCGCCAGGTCGTCGCGCAGATGAAGCGGCAGGCTGTCCAATGAGGCCGACGGGCTCTTGGCGAGCAGCAGGCCGTCGATATCGCGCAGCGACAATCCGGCATCGTCGACCGCGTTGACGACGGCCTCGATGGCGAGGTCGCGCGAAGTTCCGATGTCGTTGCGCGACAGCGGACTCAGGCCCAGCCCGGTGATCGCAGAAAGCGCGGCCATCAGAGAATGAACCCGATGCTGGGCAGTGGGCTCTGGCTGTTGATCAGCGAGACGCGCTTGAAGAACATGCGCAATCCGTCCTGCTTGCGCCGTAGATGCAGGTCGATTCTGCCGGCCCAGATCTCCAGATGCCCGGTCGATTGAATGCGCATTTCATGGAGCACGAAGTTGTAGCCGACCTGATATTCGGCATCGTTGCGCCGTGCCAGTTCGATGTTCGAAATCAGGCGGCGCATCGGTGAAGGGGGAATCTGCGAGTGGCGGGCGCCCGTGTTCAGTTGCTTGATCCGGTTCGCGAGCCGGCTGCGGTTGTCGGCCGTGATCGAGACGCGCCGGCTGCGGTCGTAATCGCCTTCGCCCAATGGGATCCAATAGAACATGTCGTCGTCGACCAGGTTTTCCCATTCGCTGTAACGGGATTCGTCGGCCAGGCGCGCCTCTTTGTAGAGAAAGTCTTCGACTTCCCGGCGTTCTGCTTCGCTGATGGCCGCCAGCTCGGCGCTTGCCAATGTCTCGCTCATCGTCAACCTTCCATCACCTTGAGGTAGTGGCGCCAGAAGCCACGGTTCGACGTTTCGTCACTGATGTGGCTGCGGATCACGCCGTCGCGCTCGACTTCGCGTGACAGGCCGCGGCTGAGATCCAGCCACTCGGAGTGCCCTTGCAGAGCGAGCTGCTGCCGTTCCGAGATCACTTGATCATCGGCCAGCAGGAAAGCCGACGGGCCCAGCGCACCTTCCGATTGGCGGATGACTCGCGCGGTGAAGCTGTCGGGCGCGCCGTCGAGAATCAGGGGCGTATGCCATTGCACCGATTCGCCCGCCGAGATCGGCTGGAACATCACGATGCTCATTTCGGCGAGGAACAGGTTGGGAAAGACGACCGCGTGCGGCGGACCATCGATCAGCATCTGGCGCGCCTTGTGTTCGCCGTAGGCTTCATTCATCAGCCGCGTGTAGTCGGCGACCTTGCTTTCTGCGGTGCCCAGCCATTCGAAAGGGCGCGTATAGACAGGGGCGGCGTCGATCGCGGTATGGCCGTCTCCCCAGTCGACGATCTGCGACAGGCGCTCTTCTTCCTTGTTGCGAATGACGTCGTACTGCGATCGGAAAACCCGCAGGAACGAGCTGTGAACGTGGCCGGCGTGGTAGCCGTCGGTGTCGTTCTCGGGCAGCATCTTCCAGTTGGCGAAGAACTTGTGCCGCACCCAGCCCGCGTTCAGGTGGATGCGCCCGTTGGGAGAGAGCATGACGACCCGGTCGATCAGCGACTTGGCCTTGCCCAGGTGCTGGTCCAGTGAACAGGCATCCGGGTTGAAGGTGGCGAAAACGAAACCCTGGTAGCTCTCGACGCGCGCCGGGCCGCGCAGCGAGAGAAGCGCTTTGTCCTTGTCGAAGCCGGCCGGATACGGCACCGACTTGAGTTCACCGTCGAGCGAAAAAGACCAGCCGTGGTAGTCGCAGACCAGTGCTCGCTTGTTGCCGCTGTCTTGGGAACAGAGCTTGTTGCCGCGATGCATGCAGCGGTTGGAGAAGACTCGAACCTGATTGTCCCGGTCGCGCAGCATGATCAGCGGTTCCAGGCCGATCACGCGCGTGATGTAGTCGCCGATGGCGGGGATCTCCGAGTCGTGGCCGACGAATGCCCAGCCACGGTAGAAGATCTTCTGCATTTCTTCCTGAAACACGGCTTCGCTCGTGTAGAGGCTGCCGTGAATCCGATCGGGCTCGATCAAGGATCGATAATTGATCGATTGATTGGACCTCGCCGAGGATAGAGCTTGGGTAGGCACCGCGTCTCCATTTATTTCGATTAGGATAATTTTTTTCAATTAGGACAATATTTTGGGAGTGGCTTTGAATTCCGTCAATAGGGAAGGCGCGGCTGCGAGCCTTGCACCTCGCCGGCGCGGCATCGATTCGGTGGAGCTTGCCGGCACGATCCTGCAGGCGATCCTGCGGCTGGACGCCACGTTCCGGCTCAAGGATCTGGAGAAGGCGACCGGCATCAATTCGGCGACGCTTTATCGCTATCTGGTCAGCCTCGCGCAGTGCGGGCTGGTGCAGCGAGTCGAGGGGGGCAGCCGCTATACGCTGGGGCTGCTTGCCTTCCAGCTCGGCCAGCGGGCCGGGCAGGGCAACGACCTGACTTCGCTGGTGGCGCCGCACGTGCAGGAATTCAGCCAGCGCATCGGCGAAACCTGCGCGATCGGCTTGTGGTTCGATCAGGGCGCGACGATCGTGAAGTGGTTCGAGGTCAACAGCGCCATTTCGATCTCGTTGCGGCTGGGGGCGGAGCTGAGCGTCACCGGTTCATCGACCGCCAGGGCTTTGGCCGCGAACCTGCCGCGCGCCGCCACCGAGTCCATCGTGCGTCGCGAGCTGGCCAATGCCGGCAGGGATGCGGCTGAACTCGAGTCGGTCTATCGAGAGCTGGAAGAGATTCGCGAGGCAGGCATCGCGCAGGCGATCGGCACCCATATCCGGGGGATCAGCTCGCTGAGTGCGCCGGTCTTTGGTCACGATGGAAAAGTGGTGCTCGCCATTGCCGTGATCGGAAATCAGGTGACTTTCAATGCCGATCTGAAGGGGCCCATTGCCGCGCAGCTGTTGCAGTTGTCGGCGCAGTTGTCCAGCTATCTGGGGGCAGGGGCGGGTCGTTGACGCTTGCAGATCCGCTACGGCCTTGCCGGTCTCGCATCCGGCACCTCGACTCTAGCCTCTTCGGCATTGCCAAATCTGATATAGTGGCGGGCTTTCACGCGCGACCCAGCGTGAACGAAGCCCGGCGATCGAGCCGGCGCTTTGTCTGCAATGCAGCCGCGAAGTGCGGCGGCTTGCGAAGCAAACCGACACCCGGAAAGGTGGCAGAGTGGTCGAATGCGCCGGACTCGAAATCCGGTGTACGGTTATACCGTACCGTGGGTTCGAATCCCACCCTTTCCGCCAAAATCGACTGTAAGTAGTTGATTTTTATAGATTCTATAAGAAGCTTCTCGCTATACCCGCCCAAATATCCGCCCAAAATCACCCCGGTGGGATTTGCAATCAATAGCAGTGATGGAAGGCGCTTCCCCATAACAAATTTCCTATTAGCGCTTTTCCGTTGCGGCCACCTGTCAAGCTTTGCTTGAACGCCCGCTTTGCATAGGCGGCTCAGAGACGATGCGCCATCTACGAGGCTGAGTGATCTGGGAAAAAGGCCTCACCAAGCAGTTTTTACAGCTTCTCATCCCTCCTCTCCATCAGCTTCGGGGCGTTGCTGCATCCGCATCCGACGGGCTACATCCTTCATCAAATCTGAGGGGTCAACGTCCAGCGCCTCACAGAGCCGGAATACTGTCCGGAGAGTGGGACTACTGCGGCCAAGTTCTACGAGCGATAGATAGTTGCGATCCAGATCGGCCCGCAACGCTAGCGTGATCTGACTCCATTTGCGCTTGGTCCGCAAGCTGCGCAGCGCTTGCCCGAATGCCTGATCTGGTTCCAAGAACTTGCCCAACGAAATGGAGCAAGATTCCCGCGCTTATCTCCCTTTTTTGCCGCATATATACTGCAAAATAGAGGCATGGTCGTATGTGCGTTTACACGCCCTATGCACGCTTCGGCCGATGAATACAGTCAAACCTGAGCGTCGAGTCGGCGGAGAGCAAGAAAGACTGAAGGCTGGTCAGAGGAAAGAAGGCCATATGTCACCCACGCTGCTTACCACCCCCAATATTTCGAAGATCATGCAAATAGCTCAGCGAACTCGGTGTCAAGTACCCGCTAATCGCTCGTTCCGAGTTGGTCATCGTGGGGTGCGGTGCGGACGTTGCAATCAATTGCAAAACGGCACGACAACTGGGTACCGGTTTTCACTGATCCGCCAAGTCACTTGATTGGAAAGGCAACACCATGACCAACTATCTTGACCCCAAATACTGGATGGAACCGGAGAGTTACCTAGCCTCCACCACAGAAGAACTGATCGAATCTTTCGAAGGGTGGGCGGCAGAGGGTTTAAAACCCAAGGACATCGCCGATGTAGAACTGCGTCAGAAATACAGCGACTGGCTGAACAACAAATGAGTTGGCGAAGTCAATGTAGAAACGGATTCGACGATCGATCAGCGAATAATCTTAAACTGATTGGCACAGACGCCAGGCGCACTAATTCCGCTGTTCTTCAGCGAACGCTATCAGTGAAACACAAAGCACTTATCGGAAATGCGATGAATGCCAGAATTGCAATCAGTACCCTCGCCGTACTTTCAGCGATGAGCCTACTCTGGCCCAATAACTCGCATGCTGATATTTACCGTTGCGATGGACCAGATGGCAAGGTGAGCTACCAAGCGACGCCGTGCGAAACAGGCCGGCAAAAGGCGCTTGATGAAACCAATCGGCTCAGACGAGAAAGCGAAGCGCGAGATGACGCAGAACGGAAAGAACGGGAAGCGGCTGAAAAGGCAGCCTTGTCCGAACAACAGTCCCGGGATATCAAGTCCTTGGCACACTGCGTTGAATCAAAAGGCTGTAAAGGTTCATATATTCGATCCTTGCTCATTGGTATGAGGTATAACAAAGTACAAGATGTATTAGGAGAACCGAATAGCACTCAACTGTTTGACGGAAATAGAATCTGGTACTACCGCCTACCAATGCTTGAAGGTAACTCGGTCAAAAGAAAGAGTATCCAGATAGGGTTCAAAGGGAACCTGGTTGATTCGGTCAATATCTACTAGAAAGACGGAGACTCTTTTTCTCCGAGCGCTGCGCAAAACCAACCAATCCGGCCTGCGATGAAAGGCAACCCGTCCGCCAACTCATCCAGATTCCGGCATCTCGTAGACAGCCTCCTCATTTTCAAAACCGACTAGCTGGCTGCTTGCCTTGTCAACCACAAGCATAAATTGGTACGGAGCTCGATGATCCTATTGTTTACCGAGCATAGCTCTTTCGGCACCGTTCGTCGAAAACACATTCAAGAGAGGTAGTTTCGACAGTCAAATAGAACACATTTAACTAGGTTCGCTACCCATGACTATCGCACAGATCGGAAGAACTGTTGGGGGATGGGCTGCAGCTTTGCTGCTCTTTGTTACCGCAATCTCGTTGTTGTGGCAAACCCACAGCGCCCTCGGCTTCTTATTTGGCCTCGCCGCTGCCGCAGTCTGTTTGTCTCCAGTGCGTTCGCTGGCGAAGCAGAAGCTTGGTTTCCAGGCGAGCGAGAAAAGTACATATGGTGCTGCTATTTTTCTCGCCTTCGTGGCACTAGTGATCAATGGTACGGCAGAAGGCGATAGGCAACAATTGCTGAAAGTTAGCGAACGGAACGCGGAAGCCGTCAACAACCAGCAGCTCATCGATCATTTCAACCGCAATAAGAGTGCTGTACTACTCGGAATCAAGGCCAAGCTAGACGCGGGTCAAATACGCGAGGCAATGGCAGAGATTGAACGCTATAAGACTCATGACCCGGATCTAATGAATCTGCGTCGATCGGTCGAATTCGCCGACACAGTAGCGCGTGCTCAAGAAGACCTAAAGCGAGAGAGTGAGCTTCCCCTCGCTCGCCGTGCTGAGATTTACACCACGCTGGCTACGTTTGACCCAAGCAATCGAACATACACATCAAAGGCCAAGTCTTTGAGCGATGAGGTTGCAATAGAGCGTGAACGCATTGAGAAAGAGCGCCAACGAAAGATCGCCAAAGAAGAGCTAGAACGGCGTATTAAAGGTCAGTTTTCACCCTGGGACGGCTCGCACGTCAATGTAGCAAGGGAGATAAAAGCTAGGATGAATGACCCTAAGAGCTACGAACACGTTGAAACCCGATATATGGAAACGCCCGGAGGCTTGCATATCATCACCATTTTTAGTGGCAAAAATGGATTCGGCGGGCGGATTTCCAATACAGCAGAAGCAGACGTGGATAAAGACGGCAATGTTCTCAGCCTAAGTATTCATTAGCTGACGCTACGATGAAATTTCAAAAGCAATGCCATGTCTAACTTCTTAGACCCCAAGTACTGGCCGGACCCTCCGAGCTATTTGCCGGATGGCAACGAACGGCTCGAATCCTTCGAGGATTGGGCGGCCGAGGGTCTGAAACCCGAGGACATCAAGGACGACGAATACCGCGAGAAGTACGAAGCCTGGGTAACGGGCAAGTGACTGCGTGACTGCAATTGATTGCAAAAAACGCCTCATGCGACAACGTCTCTTGAAGACGGATCACGTTAACAATGCAACTATGAATTCCCAATCTGCACTCCGGAAGAAAACTAACAGTCTTCAATATACGAGTCGCCCATCACGACAGTTCTAGGAAAAATTCATAAACAGGAATCTGACTTTGAACATCTTGCCGCTTTTAACCGCGTTTGGGCTTGGGTCTGTTGTAACAGCACTTATTCAAGCTTGGCTCGCACAGAAACAAAAGCATGATGAGCGCAGCTTCCGAGAAAAGCAGACCGCATACGTAGGGTTGCTAGAAGCCTATCATCGTGCGGCTGTTGAAAGCACTGACGAGGCCGGTAAGTACTTTGCATATTGGCAGATGCGGTGTGAGTTAGTTGCATCGCCGGCCGTTCGAGAGGCGATAAGGCGCATTGTCGAAACGAATGATGATCGCCTCGGCCGTGAAGAAGCCGATACCGCCATGCGTGTAGCAATGCGGGCTGATCTTGGGATTGCGCAGTAGGCCGTAACGGCCTGCCGAAATAGATCGCAAAAGAAAGCTCCGTTTCATTGAGCGACCGGCCGGCCGTGCCGTTTCAGTACGTGCAAGCTTCAGGTTGAAGTTTTTTCCGAGAATGTCAGCCATGAAACCCGCGTGGAAGCGTCTACCCATTCGGGTCGGGCTTTCAAAACGACTTTGGGGAAGCCGCAGTGACTCCCAGTATTATGCGCGCTGCATTTAGCTGAACCGGGAATGGCCCATAGTTCAACAAAAGCTCAAGTCTTTCTATCGCTTGAATGCGCAATTCCAATAGTTGCGTGGTCGCCGCCTTTCTTGCAGTGGTAAGCATGGCTTCGAGTTGATCTTGAAAAGCAGGGAGATGAACCCATGCTGTGATCGTCTGGGGCGATACGCCGATCTCTTCAGCGACTTGCCGTTGAGATTTGCCGGCTGCAATGAGCGATACAGCTTGATTTTGTTTCGGGGTCAAAGATTTAGACATTCAAACTCCTTCAAATCTGTTTAACTTTTAGATTGCCTTTGCACTTTTCGAAGAATCCGGCCCAAACATTTCCGGACGCTTAGCATCTCTCTGCTACCGTAGTTTCACGAGCGTCTTAGCTTTGGCAGGATCTTTGTTTTTTGCAATTGATTGCAAAATTTTGACCGCGATCGCCACGTGCTCGATCATGAACCCGATACGTGGCCGGTCAGGTGCCTTCACTCCTGCCACCAGTGACGCCTTGGCTAAGAACTTCGTCCAATTGCACACCACGTAATCGACGGTGGCCATAGGATCGGGAACAACTTTGAACAACCGATTCAACTGTCCCTTTTCCTCGATCATCAGATCCTTCACGAACGCGTATCCGCAGAGGTTCATCCGGTTCTTTCACAGTCCCTCCAGTGTCACCGGTGCTTTGGATTGCAGTTTTTGGAGTTTCTGCACCACCGCGTTTTTTGCGGTGTGCATAGCCATAGGTTTCATAGCTATAGGTTCCATAGTTTTATCTATCGATAGATAGATAAGGTTTTGCCCATTTGGGCAAGTGGATTCGCCGTTTTGGGCAAGTGGATTTGCTGTTTTGGGCAAGTCGAGGAGCACTTGCACCAGCTTTTCCCGGTTCAACGACAAGTGAGTTTTGGGTGCTCCACCGAACTTGTACACCGCTTGTTCAACTAACTCCAACTCCTTTAGATGTTGGACGGCCGTCCGGAATTGTTTAGGACTCAACCCCAATTTTTCCTGGGCCGTCGCCGGATCGATCATCGTCCACCACCGGTCATCCCGGTAAATCGATGCCCGGAGTTTGCCGGCCTTGGTCGGCGTAAACCAGTACAGGAGTTCAGACAATAAGGCCCCCGCTTTGTAACCGCAAACGCGAACGAAGATCAGGGGCACAGAGACCTTCGGACCGAACGGCATACACTCAACCATGGCTTGGCCGGCTAGATGTACGGGGCAATCTCAGTCGTGATCCAGTACGGCGTGGGACGCTTTCCCGTGCCGATGTGGCCTGCTGGAGCGGGGATCTTTCCCGCCTTACGCAGCTTGTAGAACTGCGCCCCCGATACGCCGAAGATGGCCAGCATGTGCCCGGTGCGTAGACGCATGGGGATGTCCAGACGAATGCCGTCAACCGACAGTTTTCTTGCCTGCCCCTTCTTGGGCTGTGCAGATGCCGGCGGCTGTGCCGCCAAGGATTGTTCTGCGACTTGAGCTAAGGGCGTTTGTACTTCGCCCTTCTTGATAACCGTTAGTGCCATTGCTTTGCCTCATGCAATCGATCTCATGTTTGCAGGGCATCAAGCACAAAAAAAACGGAGTGCGTGAAAGCCCTACGGCTTCCCTCCGCACTCCATTGCTATGAGGTTGACGCGATTATATCTTCTAGTCGTCTATGAGTGTCAACCGTTATCCATTCGCGGTTTTTAACAGCACTATGTTCGCTTCTTGCGCCGATGGTAAATCGATGTAGTCTGCCCAATCCTGCATTAGTTTTCGGCGCTTTTCTATCTGGGTGCCGTGCATGTACGCAGCCTCGACTTTGCTTTCGAGCGCATGGGCTAGTGCAATCTCCAGCATATCGCGGGGGTAGGCTGTTTGCTCCCCGCCCCAAGTTCGGAAGGTTGATCGGAAGCCATGTGGCACGGCCTCTAGCTGCATGCGGCGCATGACTGCGGTAAGGGTCATATCAGAAAGTATTTTTCCCCGGGGTGAAGGAAACACGAGGTTGGTCCCTACGGTCGGTTCTATCGACTTAATCAGTTGCAGCGCCTGTTTACTCAACGGGACCGTATGAGGCTTGCCCGCCTTCATGCGGTCGCCAGGGATTGTCCAAAGCCCCTTGTTCAAATCAAACTCTTCCCATGCCGCGCCTCGTACTTCGCCGCTGCGTGAAGCGCAGAGAATAGCGAACTCCAGCGCCCGCGCCCCGGTTCCTTCCTGCTTGCGCAGAGCGGTCATGAAGTCGTGCATTTCCATATAGGGAATCGACTTGTGATGCTCAGTTTTCTGGACCTTGCTCGGGGCTTTGAGAATCGCGTCCAGGTGACCTTTCCATCTCGCAGGATTGAGCCCGGTTCTATATTCATGGACGGTTGCCCAATCCAGGATTTTTTCAATGCGTCCGCGTAGGCGAGAGGCGGTCTCGTTCTTGCAGTCCCAAAGCGGAGCATCGTCTTTGTCGGCTTGAGGCTGGTTCAATACTTCCAGAATGTGCGGTAGCGCAATTGATTGCACGGGTAGCTTGCCAATGAGCGGGTTGGCGTACTGAGTAACCGTGTTCTCCCATTGCTGGCGATGCTTGGCATTCTTCCATTGATCTTTCAGGCTGCTGATGTAGGAAGTTGCGCACCACGCAAAGGTTTTCAATGCCGCCTGCTGCGCGAGCAACGCAGCTTTCGCTGCCTGCCTTTCCGCTACGGGATCTTTGCCGCTAGCGATGGCCTCTCGCATCGCTCTAGCTTTCTGGCGGGCTTCGGCAAGGGAAGTTGACGGGTAGCCCCCTAAGCCGATCTCGCGGCGCTTATTTCCCGTTCTGACACGGAGAACCCATGTTTTTCCGCCTGTAGGGGAGACTTCTACAATGAGGCCGGCAACGCCGCCCACCGCGTAGCTACCAGGGGGTAGATTTTTCAGTCCTAGCGCACTGAGTTCCTTGGCTACTTTCGGCATGCCTATCCCTTTGGGTGCTGGCCTTGGACTTGCGTTGAGTCCCGAGATTCAGCAGCGGTCCTCATTGAGCAGGGGCGAGCATATCCGCCCAAATACCCGCCCAAAATATTACGCTAGAGGATAGATTTTTGGAGAGTAATGGAGATAAGTTTATGAGATTTTTGTTTTTATTACAACGACTTATAGGAACGATTGAAGACTATTGAAAATATCCAGAAGTTCTACGGACGCGGACACCCTTTCCGCCAGTAGCATCCCCCCAGCAGTGCTTCTAAAGTGCGTCTAACCGACTGATTCATCAGAGGTTTCCGCCTTGCTTAAGCTTCGCGCAGGAGGTCTGATGCGACTGAGAGAGGGAGTAGCAGCGATCGTTGGGGCGCGGCCGGCATCGTCGCAGCGTCAATGCGCGTCGCTATCGTGAGCATGCCTCTTGTGCGCCTCAACGTAGGCGCGCAGCACGGCATTGATGCGCGTCTGGTAGCGCTTGCCCGAGTGCCGAAAGAAGTTCAGCACGTCGGCATCGATGCGCAGCGTGATCTGCTGTTTCGCGCCCGGCAGAGCCGCCGCCTTCGTCCAGACTGCATCGGGCAGCGCCGGTGCGTCGCTGTAGTCGATCTGCTCATCAGGCATCGCAGCCACAGCATCGAGCCGTGCCTTCTGTGCAGCCGTCAGCGGCGGCGGATTCTTCGGATCAAGGGTTCGCTTCACGATATTGCTTTCTTTCCTGGGCATTGGCTTTCCTCGCAGAGATAAGGCGAACGGTTTCCTCGTCCCGGACGGTGTAGACCACATACAAGACCGCCGAGTAAGCGAGCCCGATCGTGGCCCAGCGATCCTCGCCGTAGTCATTGCGACCGTCATAGGCTTCGATCCGCCCAGGGTCGTAGAAAACGCGCTCCGCATCCTCGAAGGCAACACCGTGCTTCGCCAGATTCCGCGCCGCCTTTTCGGTGCCCCATTCAAGTTCCATGTCGCTTTAATTGTAACCCCTTTTGTAGTTACATCAAGTGTTCTGCGGCGTCTCAGCCGTCTGCCCCACGCGTGCGGCGATGATGAGCAGACCGACGGGTGACTACGGTGTATTCGGTAGCGGGCAAGGAGCCGCTCACGGCAGCCAGCCGCGCGGCGGAAGTAGCGGAAATGGAGGCGGAGCTCATTCAGGGCATGCGCGCGCTGATCGTCGGCGCGCTCGCCCTGCTGGACGAAGGCATTCCCCTCGAGCGAGCCGCCGTTGCCGGCGGCGGTGTCGCGGCGGGCTGCGCCTGACCGTTCGTCCGCGGCTGTCCGCCTGTCGGCACCTTGATGCCTGCCGGGATGATTAGTTCACGCAGCGGCCGGCAGGCTTCGGCTAGCATTCCGACTGATTCACGGGCCGCAGCAGCGTCTTCTGGCGGCTGCGCGAGCCCGTCTGCAGCCATTGAATGACCGATCCGGACCTTCCGCCTTCCGACCCCGTGTCGCACCTGAGCCTGTTTACGCAAGCGCGTGAGTTGCTCGAAGAGTCGCTGTCGGCCGCGGCGACCGTCGTGCTGCCCGCGCTCGCCGGCGAGCTCGAAAGCGCGGCCGAGCGCACGCGCAGCGAGCATGAACGCCAGTCGCTGCTGCAGGCGGCTTTCCGGCTGCGGCGGGAAACCAGCCAGCGGGTGGCGCGGCTGGCCGAGGTGTTCGAACGGCGGGCGTTGCGCTGCGAGCGCTTTGCGCGGGCGCAAGAGGCGGGCGAGGCGATGCCGCTGGCCTTGATCGACGACGAAGAGCTCGATCAGCAGATCACGGCTGCCGAACTTGCGAACGCGGCGCGCGAGCGTGCCGGCGTCACCTATCCGGTTTACATCGACCGCTTGCGTGCGTTGAGCGACCTGCCGTGGACCGATGATGACGATCGCAACCCGCTCGGCGCGCGTACGCTGTCGACGGCAGCTGTGGCGGTCGTCGAGGGCAGCAGCGACGATGCGCCCACGCGCGAGCTGCTGCGTCAGGCCGCGCTGCCGGCTTTTGCAGCGGCGATTGCCGATGCGATCAGCGCCGCTGACCGCATGTTGTCGGACGCCGGTGTGACGCCGTTACCGCCCGATACTGAACCCTTGACCAGCCTCGGTCAGCGGCCGGCGCAGGCTGCCGACGTAATGCAAGCTGACGATGTGGGAGCAGCCCCATCGCTGGCCATCGATGCGGAGGCTGGCCCTGCAGTCGCGGCATCCGCTAGCGCTGCGGCGCCCACCAATGACGAGGCGCTCAATGACATGAGCAGCCGTGCCGTCGAGGCGGCAGCACGCGCCGACCAGGATGCCGTCATGCTCGGCAGCTCGGCGCTGGCCACGCTGCCCGGCGGCAACCAGCTTCGTGCGCTGCCGACGCTGCAGCCGGTGGCCGACATCGAACAAGATGCAGTGGCCTTCGCGCATGCGATCGGCGCCTTGCCGTACAGCCGGCAGGCGCGTTCGGAATTCTTCGGCAACATCCGCAGCCGCCTGCGGCAGTCGGCGGCGATGCCGGCGCAGCTGGCGGTGGTCGACGTGGTGGCGGCGATGTTCGATTACGTGATCGACGATCGCCGCCTGCCCGAGGCCGCCAAGCCGCTGGTCTGGCGCCTGCAGCAGCCGGCGGTGGCGCTGTCGCTGCTCGATCCGGCGTATCTGGGCGATGACCCGCGCTCGCTGCGGCGGCTGGTGGAAAATTTCGGCGCCATCGCCACGGCGTTCGCCGATGACCTGACGCGCGGCAGCGAATTGCACCGGCGTCTGGAAACCGTGGTGCGCGCGGTCGAGATCGTCAGCAGCGCGCTGCAGACGCGCTCGGCGGTGATGGCGATGCAGGTCGAAAAGGAATACACGCGTGCCGCACGCAGCGTCGGCCAGTTGATCGAGCGCGTGGCGCGCGAACGCCGCTCGCTGGAGGAAACACCGGGGCGGCGCAATCGGCGCGACTATTCGCGTCGGCCCAGCCGTGAGCGCGAAAAGGCCGTTACCGAGCATCTGCGCAATCTGCTTTCCGAACGGCTCGACCGGCACGGTGCACCCGAGTCGGTGCGCGAATTCGTGATGAGCGTCTGGCTGCGCCACATGCGCACGGCCGCGCTGCGCAACGGCGAGGAAAGCGCCGAGTTCAAGGTGGCCTTGCAGGTCGTCGACGAGCTGCTGTGGAGCCTGAACGGTAGCGGCGAGCGGCGCAGCCGGCGTGAACTTGCCAAGAAGATTCCGCCGCTGATCCGCCTGATGACGCAAGGCGTGCGCGAGATCGGCGCCAAGGACGAAGAGTTCAAATCCTTCTTCGACGAACTGTTCCTGATTCATCTGCGCCGCATGCAGCGTCAGGAGCGCGGCGGCGTGCATGCGCTGGGCATGAATACAGTGGGAGCAGCAGGTGCCACCGAAGTCGTACCGACGCTGAATCACCGCGTCGATGGTGCCGATGCGATCGATACTGCCGGCAACGGAGACGATACCGGCGATACGGCGGCGGCGACGCTCACACGCACGGTGCCGCCGCTGGCGGGAGTCGCGCGCGCTGCGGCGGCGGCGGCCGCCGAGCTGCAGGCGGAGGACACCGGGTCGACAGGCGAGCCGAGGAAGGCGATCGAGCCGGATAGGGCGCTTGCGCCGGATTCATCCGAGGCATCAGGTGCTGCGCGCTTGCCCGATGTTTCGAAGGCGCCGGATGTCTCGCAGGCCGCTGATTCATCGAACATGTCCGACGCATCGAATGCACCGAAGGCGCCGGCTGTTTCGGATATGTCGAACGTGCCAGGCGGATCGAGTGCGGCGCATGCCGTGCCGGCTGCGGCCGCAGCCGGTGCGCCGATGCCCGCTGTCGGCCGCACCGATGCCGGCCGCACCGATGCCGGCCGCACCGATGCCGGCCGCACCGAACCCCTCGAAGCCGACGGCACCGAACGCCGTCTGCTCGAGATCCTGAACTCGCTCGACCTGACCGACCTGCCCGAGCCGGCGCTGCCGCTGGCGATCGATGCGCAGACCGCGTTCGATTCGCTGGCGCGCGGTCAATGGTTGGAGCTGATCTCGCGCACCGGCGAGCGCAGCCACTTGAAAGTCGCCTGGATCAACCGCCGCCGCACGGTGACGCTGCTGGTGCGCCAGCACGACCGGCGCGCGCTGTCACTGCGGATGGACGAGCTGCGTCAGCGCTTCGAACAGGAGCGCGCCTTCGTCGTCAGGCGCGACGATCAGGCTTGAACGTGATGACGTGATCGGCGTCGAAGCGGATGCCGATCCGTTCACCGAGCGCATGGTTGTGATGGCTGGGCACCAGCGCCTGCAAGGTGGTGCCGCTGGGCAGCCGCAGCGTATAGAGAAACTGCGCACCGCGAAACGCCTTGCGGATCACCTCGGCGCGCACCTGGCTGCCGTCGTCGTGGATCACGTCATCGGGGCGCAGGAGTACCGTCACGTCGCCTTGTGAATCGGCGCGGGCGTCAGCCGCGGCACGTTCGTCGCCGGCGTGGATCGGCAGGCTGCCGAGCTCGATGTCGACCAGCATCTGCCGGTCGTCGCGGCGCAGCCGGCCCGGCAGGAAGGCACCCAGCCCGACGAAGTCGGCCACGTCGCGCGTAGCCGGCTGGTGATAGAGGCGATACGGCGTATCCCATTGCTCGATGCGGCCGGCGTTCATCACGCCGACCCGGTCGGCCAGCGCGAACGCCTCATATTGAT
>JAFKGG010000080.1:0-3493 GCA_017307915.1 Burkholderiales bacterium
TCGGCCTGCTCGAACATGCCGCGCTTCGGCCATTCCGGCCTGCTGAACGAAGAGCAACTGCGCCACGTGATGGCACTGCTGCTCGATCCGAAATCGCCGGTCAATCAATAGCGCTCATGACGACTGTTTCCCGCCGCGAGTTCCTGCAGCTATTGGCGTCGGCCAGCGCCGCCGGCATGGCGCTGGGCCGCTATGCCGAAGCCGATGCCGCCACCGCCGAACAGGGTCTGTACGAGGTGCCGGCATTCGGCAATGTGTCGCTGCTGCACATCACCGATTGCCATGCGCAACTCAAGCCGATCTATTTTCGCGAGCCCAGCGTCAATCTCGGCATCGGCGGCATGCGGGGGCAGTTGCCGCATCTGGTGGGCGAGCACCTGCTGAAAGCTGCCGGCGTTCGCGCCGGCAGCGCGCAGGCGCATGCCTATACCTATCTCGATTTCGATCAGGCGGCGCGCCGCTACGGCAAGGTCGGTGGCTTCGCCCATCTGGCCACGCTGGTCAAGCGGCTGAGGGCCAGCCGCCCCGGTGCGCTGCTGCTCGACGGCGGCGATACCTGGCAGGGCTCGGCCACCTCGCTGTGGACCAACGCGCAGGACATGGTCGACGCCTGCAAACTGCTCGGCGTCGACGTGATGACCGGCCATTGGGAATTCACCTATGGCATGGAGCGCGTCACCGAGATCGTCGAAAAGGATTTCAAGGGCAAGGTCGACTTCGTCGCGCAGAACGTCAAGACCAACGACTTCGGCGACCCGGTGTTCAAGCCCTACACGCTGCGCCAGATCAACGGCGTGCCGGTGGCCATCGTCGGCCAGGCGTTTCCGTATACGCCGATCGCCAATCCGCGTTACATGGTGGCTGACTGGGCCTTCGGCATCCAGGACGACAACATGCAGAAGGTGGTCGACGAGGCGCGTGCGCAGGGCGCTGCGCTGGTGGTCGTCCTCTCGCACAACGGCATGGACGTCGACCTGAAGATGGCCAGCCGCGTGCGCGGCATCGATGCGATCCTCGGCGGCCACACGCACGACGGCGTACCGGTGGCCGTGCCGGTGAAGAATGCCGGCGGCACCACGCTGGTGACCAACGCCGGCAGCAACGGCAAGTTTCTCGGCGTGATGGATTTCGAGGTCAAGGGCGGCAAGCTGGTCGATTACCGCTACCGTTTGCTGCCGGTGTTCGCCAACCAGTTGCAGCCCGACGCCGAGATGCAGGCGCTGATCACGCGGGTGCGTGCGCCTTATGAAGCCAAGCTCAACGAAAAGCTGGCCGTCACCGATGGGCTGCTGTATCGGCGCGGCAATTTCAACGGTAGCTGGGATCAGTTGATCTGCGACGCGCTGATCGACGTGCAAGGCGCCGACATCGCTTTTTCGCCGGGATTCCGCTGGGGTACTTCACTGCTGCCCGGCGACGTGATCACGCGCGAGCTGATGATGGATCAGTTGGCGATCACCTATCCATACGCCACGCTGACGCAGATGAGCGGCGAGATGGTCAAGACGATCCTGGAAGACGTCGCCGACAACCTGTTCAATCCCGATCCGTATTACCAGCAAGGCGGCGACATGGTGCGCGTCGGCGGCCTCAGCTACACGATGACGCCCGGCGAGAAGATGGGCCAGCGGATCAGCGATATGCGGCTGCGCGGCCAGCCGCTACAGGCCGACAAGCAGTACAAGGTGGCCGGCTGGGCGCCGGTGGCCGAAGAAGCGCGCAATGCCGCGGGCGTCAAGCCGGTCTGGGAGCACGTCGAGGCCTGGCTGCGCGCGCAGAACGGCCACGTCAAGCCGCGACGCATCAACGCGCCGAAACTGATCTCGATGCAGGGCAACCCCGGCATCGCCAACCATTGATCGCTGAACGAGAGGAATCCGCCATGCGTCACGTTCATCTGCCGCGATGGGCAGCGGCCGCGCTGTTGGCCGCTGCCCTGCCCTGCGCCGGCACCGCCGGCGCACAGAGCCAGCCCGCCACCTATTCGGTGAAATTGCTGACGCCCGAAACGGCGCTGACTGCCGCGCAGGCGGCGCTAGCCCATTGCCGCAAGGCCGGCTATCAGGTGGCGGTGGCGGTGGTCGATCGCTCGGGACTGCTGCAAGTGCTGCTGCGCGATCGCTTCGCCGGCCCGCATACGATCGACGTGGCGCCGCGCAAGGCCTGGACGGCCGCCAGCATGCGCATGCCGAGCACCGAAGTGGCTGCCGAGACGCAAGCGGGCAAGCCGATGAGCGGGCTGCGTGCGCTGCCGCAGTTGATGGCAGCGGGCGGCGCGGTGTTGATCGAGGCCAGCGGCGCCACGCTAGGGGCCATCGGCGTGTCGGGCGCACCGGGCGGCGATGCCGACGACGACTGCGCACGCGCCGGCGTCAAGGCGATTGCCGACGCGATCGAGTTCTGAACGAAAGCGGCCGCTGCCGACCGCATTTTTCGAGATCCGCCATGAACATCAAGTCATTCATCGTCGGCCTGATGCTGATGCTGACGGCAAGCCTGAGCTTTGCGCAAGACAAGGTCGTCTATCACTTCGACAGCGCCGCCACGCAGGGCCTGCGCGGTCTGCGCAGCATCCGCAACCATCTCGACACCGATCCTGGCGCCAAGATCGTCGCGGTAGCACATGCCGAGGGTATCGATCTGCTGATGGAAGGCGCCAAGGCGCCCAACGGCACCGAATTCGCTTCGCTGGTGTCGGCACTGCGCAGCCGCGGCGTGGTCTTCGAGGTGTGCGAAATCACGCTGAAGAACCGCAATCTGAAGAAAGACGATTTCGTTCAGGAAGCCGAGTTCACGCCCTCGGGCGTGGTGCGCCTGACCAAGCTGCAGTTGCAGGGCTACGCCTACATCAAGCCCTGATTCGGCGCGACAGCACGCCATGTGGCTGGAAAGCGTCATCGATCGACTGGGCGAGAACGGCACGCTGGCCACCGGCGCCCTGCTGATCGGCAGCGTGTTCGGTTTCATGGCGCAGCGCTCGCGCTTTTGCCTGCGCTCGGCGGTGATCGAATTTGCGCGCAACCAGGGCGGCGGCAAACTGACCGTCTGGCTGTTCGCGTTCGCCTGTGCCGTCGGTGCGACCCAAGCGCTGGCCTGGGCGGGCCTGTTCGATGCCAGCAATGCGCGCCAGATCGCCACCCGCGGCAGCCTGTCGGGGGCGGCGATCGGCGGCGCCTTGTTCGGCATCGGCATGGTGCTGGCACGCGGCTGTTCGAGCCGCTTGCTGGTGCTGGCCGCGCAGGGCAATCTGCGCTCGCTGCTGTCGGGTCTGATCTTCGCCGTCACCGCGCAAGCTTCGCTGACCGGCCTGCTGTCGCCGCTACGGCTGGCGATCTCGGAATGGTGGACGATCGACGGCGGCACCGCGCGCGACCTGCTCGCGCGCACCGGCGTCGGCCATGCCGGTGCGTTTGTGTTCGCAATGGTCTGGCTGGCTGCTGCGGTGGTCTGGGCGCGCCGCCAGCGTGTAGCGCCGTGGGGCTGGGCCGGCGCG
>JAFKGG010000080.1:3658-5702 GCA_017307915.1 Burkholderiales bacterium
GCGCGATCGGGGTCGGACTGTGCATCGCCGCGGCCTGGTGGTTTACTTACGAGGTATCGCGGCTGGCCTTCGATCCGCATCCGATCCAGGCGCTTTCCTTTACCGGCCCATCGGCCGAGGTGCTCAACCGGGTGCTGTTCGTCACCGATCGGCCGTTCACCTTCGACGCCGGCCTGGTGCCGGGCGTGTTCCTCGGCTCTTTTGCTGCGGCGGCCTTGTTCGGTGAACTGAAGCTGGAGGGATTCCAGGGCGGCGCCAGCATGCGGCGCTACATCGTCGGCGCGGTCTGCATGGGCTTCGGCGGCATGCTGGCCGGCGGTTGCGCGGTGGGCGCCGGCCTGTCGGGCGCGGCGGTGTTCACCGCGACCTCATGGGTGACGCTGTGCGCAATGTGGGCCGCCGCCGCGCTGACTGACCGCCTGGTCGATCAGCGGCCGGCAGAAATGCTCGACCAGCCCGTGCCTGGCGCGGCGCGATGACAGCGCTGCGCCACGATCGGCAAACGATGACCAATGCGATGAGAGAAAACCGGATGATCTCGATGATGGGCGTGACGGCGGCAGCGTTGCGGGGCTGGCTCGGCGCGCTCGGCGTATGCCTGTTGCTGGCTGCGGGCCAGGCTGGCGCGGCAGAGCCGATGCGCGTGCAGCGCGTGGCCGACAAGGTCTATTTCGTGCAAGGCGAGGCAGCGCTGGGCTCGCCGGCCAACCGCAACTTCATCTCGAACGCCGGCTTCATCATCACGGCGCAGGGGGTGGTCGTGGTCGACGCGCTCGGTTCACCGGCGCTGGCGCGCGAGCTGATCGCCGCGATCAAGCAGATCACGCCGCAGCCGATCCGCTACCTGATCGTGACCCACTATCATGCCGACCACATCTATGGCCTGCAGGAGTTCAAGGCGGCCGGCGCCACCATCATCGCGCAACGCCGCGGCCTGGAATATCTGAACTCCGACACCGCGCAATTGCGCCTGGTCGCCAGCCGACAGGAACTGGCGCCGTGGATCGACGAAAACACCAGGCTGGTACCGGCCGACCGCTGGCTCGATGCCGACATGGTGCTGGACATGAGCGACGACAAACTGCACATCAGACATGTCGGCCCGGCGCATACGCCGGAAGACCTGGCGGTCTATTCCGAGCGCACCGGCGTGCTGTTCGCCGGCGACCTGGTCTTTCGCGGCCGCATCCCTTTCGTCGGCCAGGCCGACAGCCGCAGCTGGATCACGGCGCTGACCGGGCTGATCGATCTGAAGCCGAAGATCGTCGTGCCGGGCCACGGCCCCTTGTCGGACGACCCGCTGCCCGATCTGCGGATGACGCGCGACTATCTGGTGTACTTGCGCAAGACGATGGGCCAGGCCGCCGCCGACATGGAGCCTTTTGAGGAAGCCTATGCGCGCACCGACTGGTCCGCTTTCGAAAAACTGCCGCTGTTTCGTGCCGCCAACCGGATCAACGCCTACAACACATATCTGCTGATGGAGCAGCAAGGCAAATGAAACCTCGCTGGACATTCGTCGCGATAGCGTTCGTTGCTGTTCTCGTCGCCTTCGGCGCCGTGCGGCCGGCCTACGCCGCCGCATCGAGCACACCGGCCGACGCAGAGGCCGACGCGCCTGTTGTCCGGCCGCTGGCCGATTGGCCGGCGCTGCGCGATCTGAACGGTGCGAGGATCGACCCGCGAAGCTGGCGCGGCGTGCCGACGGTGGTGGTCTTCTGGGCCACCTGGTGCGAGTTCTGCCGCCGGCACAATCCGCGCATCGACGCACTGCATCGTTCGGTCGATGAGCGCCGCTTGCGCGTCATCGGCATCGCCGTCGACGGCCCGGCCGACAAGGTGCGGCGCCACGTCGCCCAGGCCGGCTACCACTTTCCGATCATGCTCGACACCGCAGGGTTGCGCGCACGCTTCAGCAACCGGCGCATCGTGCCGATGACCTGCGTGGTCAACGTCGATGGCCGGCTGCTGCAATGCATACCCGGCGAGATGAGCGAGGCCGACGTGCTCGACCTGGCCCGGCTGGCGCTGCCGGCGGGCTCCT
>JAFKGG010000081.1 GCA_017307915.1 Burkholderiales bacterium
GCCTTCGTGCTGTTCCGCTTCTTCGACATCGTCAAGCCGCCGCCAATCAGGTATTACGATAGAACCTTGAAAAGCGGCTTCGGCGTCATGCTCGACGACCTGCTCGCCGCGTTCTATACCCTGCTCGTGCTGGCGTGGTGGCACGCCTGACACGCAATCACACCGAAAGGCGCAGCATGACCCCCGACGTCGCGGGGCTGGCCGCAACGGCCGCCGTCGCCGAGCTCGAACGCCGCGTGATCGATGCGGCCGTCGCGCTGGGCCGGGCGCTGCGCGCTGGCGGCTGGATGGTGGCCACCGCCGAATCGTGCACCGGCGGCATGGTGGCGCGCGCGCTGACCGAGATCGGCGGTTCCAGCGAGTGGTTCGAACGTGGTTTCGTCACTTACAGCAACGCCGCCAAGATCGACCTGCTCGGCGTGTCGGCTGCCACGCTGCAGGCCGAGGGGGCAGTCAGCGAGGCGGTGGCGCGCGAGATGGCCGAAGGCGCGCTCGACCACAGCCGCTCGCAGCTGGCGCTGGCGATCACCGGCATTGCCGGGCCGGGCGGGGCGGTGCCGGGCAAGCCGGTGGGCACGGTCTGCTTCGGCTGGGCAGCGATCGAGCGCGTGCCGCGCACCGAAACCATGCATTTCGTCGGCGACCGTGCGGCGGTGCGGGCGCAGGCCGCGCTGCACGCGCTGCGCCGAGCGGGTGAATGGCTGAGCGAACCGGATTTCGCGCTAGCTTTAGATCCGAAGTCCTAAGACCAAAGACTGATTGTTTATACAGTACTCCTGTGCCATACTCTGCTTCATCCACAGATCAACAGGGTGAGGCCATCCATGGAAAAAGTAATCAAGATGGACGACGCAAAATCCAAAACTGAACGCGCCAAGGCCTTGTCGGCTGCTCTGGCCCAGATCGAAAAGCAGTTCGGCAAAGGCTCGGTGATGAAGTTCTCCGATGCCGAGGTCGAAAGTGATCTGTCGGTGGTCTCCACAGGCTCGCTGGGGCTCGACATCGCCCTGGGCATCGGTGGCTTGCCGCGCGGCCGCGTGGTCGAAATCTATGGCCCTGAATCGTCAGGCAAAACCACGCTGACGCTGCAAGTCATCGCCGAAATGCAGAAACTCGGCGGCACCTGCGCCTTCATCGACGCCGAGCACGCGCTCGACGTTCAATATGCGTCGAAACTGGGCGTCAGCCTCGAAGACCTGCTGATCTCGCAGCCCGACACCGGCGAGCAGGCATTGGAAATCACCGATGCGCTGGTGCGCTCGGGTTCGGTGGACCTGATCGTCATCGACTCGGTCGCAGCACTTACCCCCAAGGCTGAAATCGAAGGTGAAATGGGCGATTCGCTGCCTGGCCTGCAGGCGCGGCTGATGTCGCAGGCGCTGCGCAAGCTCACCGGCACGATCAAGCGCACCAACTGCCTGGTCATCTTCATCAACCAGATCCGGATGAAGATCGGCGTCATGTTCGGCAACCCCGAAACCACCACCGGTGGCAATGCGCTGAAGTTCTACGCCTCGGTGCGGCTCGACATCCGCCGCACCGGCTCGATCAAGAAGGGCGATGAAGTGGTCGGCAGCGAAACCCGCGTCAAGGTGGTCAAGAACAAGGTCGCGCCGCCGTTCAAAACTGCCGAATTCGACATCCTGTATGGCGAGGGCACCTCACGCGAAGGTGAAATCCTCGATCTCGGCTCGTCTGCCAACGTCGTCGAGAAAAGCGGCGCCTGGTACAGCTACGGCGGTGAGCGCATCGGCCAAGGCAAAGACAATGCTCGCGAATACCTGCGCGAGCGCCCCGAGCTGGCCCTGGAAATCGAGAACAAGGTGCGCGCCCATTACGGCGTCAACCCGCGCGGCGCCGCTCCTGCGCAAGAGGCTGCCGCCTGAAACTGTCGCTGAAAGGCCGCGCGCTGCGCCTGCTGTCGCAGCGCGAGCACAGCCGGGTCGAACTGGCGCGCAAGCTCGCGCGCCACGCCGAATCACCCGAGCAGCTCGACAAGGTGCTCGATGAGCTCACCGCGGCCAAGCTGCTGTCTAGCGAACGTTTCGCCGATTCACTGGTCTACCGGCGTGCCGAGCGCTTCGGCACCGCCCTCATTCGGCAAGAGCTGCGCCAGCATCGCCTCGATGACGCTGTCGTTGCGCCGCGCCTGGCCGCACTCAAGGCCAGCGAATTCGATCGCGCCCGCGCTGTCTGGCTCAAGCGCTACGGCATGCCGCCCGCCGACGCTGCCGAACGGGCTCGCCAGATGCGATTCCTGGGTGCGCGGGGTTTCAGCGCCGAGGTCGTTCGCCGCGTCGTCGGTGGCGACTTCGATGCAGATGTATAGCGCTAGATGGTTGTACTGACAAGGTATATATTTCGTTAGTACTTCAATGCCCATTGGAAGGCATGCCCTATGTCGAAAGAAGCTGTCTTCACGATGAAACTGGAAGCCGATTTGCGAGCCGAATTCATGGCCGAGGCTGCCGCCGAAGATCGGCCGGCATCCCAGGTCATGCGAGAGCTGATGCGTGGCTATATCGAGCAGCGTCGGCGGGCCCGCGATTATGATGACTACCTGCGCCGCAAAGTTGAAGCCGGCCGCACGTCGATGCACGCCGGTCTGGGCCGCTCGAACGAGGAAGTAGAAGCGGCTTTTGCTGCCAAACGTCAGCAGGTGGCAGCAGACCGGGCGTGATAGTCATCTGGTCGCTGCACGGTGTGGGTATTGACCCTGGTTCATACCGCTCGCCAATGGCCACCCGTCCACGAGTAGCGCGAAGGCATCTCCGCATCATAGTCATGCGTCGCGCCGCGGCTGCCACCCCGGCGAACGTTTCGCCATTGCGCACCGCAGCATCCGATTCCCACCGCGTGCTAAACTTTAACGCTTTACGTCTCGCCGCAACGACGAATCCTGCCTGCGTCCGAGCATGCCATTGCCGCCACCCGAGTGTCCCCGCACGCCGATGCATACCCGCTCGGTGCGTATTGACGCTTTCAAGCGTACCGATGGCGCTTGGGACATCGAGGCCGAGCTCAGCGACACCAAACCCTTCGACTGCATGCTCAACACCGGCCCACTTCCGGCCGGTGAGCCGATCCATCTGATGCGGCTGCGGGTCACGGTCGATGACCAATACAACGTGCTCGACGCCATCGCCGTCACCGAGGCGCGCCCCTATCCCGGCGTGTGCGAAGCCATCACGCCCCATTACCGCCGCCTGATCGGGCTCAACCTGCTCCGTGGCTTTCGCGCCGGTGTGCGCGAACGGCTGGGCGGCATCGAAGGCTGTACCCATCTGAGCGAGTTGGCGCAGGTGCTGCCCACGGCTGCCATCCAGGCCGCCGCCGGCGACCCCGCGCGGCGCCGTGCCGAGCGTGGCCCGAACGCCGCCCGGCGCCCGTTCCAGCTCGATCAATGCCACGCGCTGCGGGTCGATGGCCCGATGGTGGCGCTTTATTACCCGACATGGCATCGCCCGGCCAAGCCCGCGGCGCTTGCCGGCC
>JAFKGG010000082.1 GCA_017307915.1 Burkholderiales bacterium
CGAAATCGAATAGCACGTCATTGGCGCCGCGCTCGAAGACGACGAATACGCTGGCCTGCGGCGAGCTGACCGATACCACCGACAGGGCCAGCTCTTCGGTCTCGATTCCGAACAGGCCGGGCTGCGCCGCATCCGGTTTGCGCCAGTGCGCGAGCAGGGCGGCCGCCACGTCCGGCCGCTGGGCGAGCGCGCTGCTGAAAAGGGTTTGTCCCTCGTTCGAGAGAACCAATACCCCGCTCGTCTCCTTTTTCATTGCGACTTTTAATCTTGCGGATTCGTCAGACCAGGACCGTCATGTGTCTTCGATGAGAACACACCGAGTATAGAAGAAAGCCATGATGCGTCCGCAGTGAGGACACATCAGCGTTCGGCAAGCACCTGCGCATCCATGCGCCGATATCGATGGCGCCCTGTCTCGCAAGAAGGGGGCCTGCGCGCAGAGCCGGCCTGATCGCCTGCGCGGCGGCGTGCTTCATCCCAGTGGCACGGAAGGTGCTTTTCAACCGCTGCCGACTCACTCTGTGGACACCAGCAGACCATGACCTTCGAAGAAATCATCTACCAGGAAGACGGCCCGATCGGCACTCTTACGCTGAACCGTCCGCACGACGGCAACATGTTCACGGCGAAGATGTGCCACGAAATCCGCGACTGCATCAACGAGGTCAGGCGCGAGACGCGCACCCGTGTGCTGGTGATCACCGGCGCGGGCGATCGCTTCTTCTGCATCGGCGGCCGTAAGGAGGGCATGGAAGACACGACGCTGTACGCCGGCGTGCTGCCGACGCTGGAAATGTACGAGAGCATCGATCGCTTGCAAAAGCCGGTGATCGCCTCGGTCAACGGCTTCGCGGTGGGCGGCGGCAACGTATTGCAGATGGTCTGCGATCTGACCATCGCCAAGGAGAGCGCGCTCTTCAGGCAGGTCGGGCCGATGATGGGCAGCTTCGACGCCGGCTACGGCACCTGGTATCTGGAAGACCTGGTCGGCAAGAAGCGCGCCAAGGAAATCTGGTATCGCAACCCCAAGATCAGCGCGCGCGAGGCCTGCGAGATGGGCTTGATCAACCAGGTGGTGCCTGATGCCGAACTGGCCGCGGCCACGCGCCGGATGGCGCTGGAAATCGCCGATCGCGGTGCGTTCGCGCTGGCGTCGGTGAAGGCGGCGTTCAACGCCCGCCACGGCGGCGTAGCCGGCCTGTCGCGCATGGCGCACGACCTGCTGTTGCGCGCTTACCTGAAGACCGATGAGTCGAAGGAACTGTCGCAGTCGTTCGCCGAGAAACGTACGCCCGACAGCGGCCGCTTCGGCCACTGAGCGCGGCGCCGCACCGGATACGCCGATGGGCAAGATCCTCACCCTGCATGAGCCACGCAGTGCGCGCGCGTATTACCTGAGCGGCACCTGGCTGCCCGACACGCTGTATGCGCTGCTGCGCAAGCACGCGGCCGAGCGCGGCGACGCTTTTGCGCTGCGCGATGCCAGCCGGCGCTTGAGCTGGACCGAGCTGCTCGACGAGGTCGATCGTGTGGCCGCCGAGCTCGAACAGGCCGGCCTGCACGCCGGCGATCGAGTATCGGTGTGGCTGCCCAGCTGCGTCGAAGGCGTGGCGGTGTTTCTGGCGTGCTCGCGCAACGGCTACGTCTGCAATCCTTCGTTGCATGAAACCTATACGGTCGAAGAAGTGGCCGATCTGGTGGCGCGCATCGACAGCCGGGCCCTGTTCGTGCAGCCGGGCTACGGCGCCGACGCGCAGCAGTGCGATTCGCTGGCGCGCCTGGGGCCGCTGCCGTGCCTGAAGGCGGTGTTCAGCGTGTCGGTGGCCGACACGGCGCTGCCTGCCGGCGTGCGCCTGTTTCCACGCGGTCCGCTGCCGGTGCAGCCGACCTCGCCGGCCTGCGCCGATCCCGACAAGGTGGTCTATCTGGCCTTTACCTCGGGAACCACCGGGCGGCCCAAAGGCGTGATGCACAGCGACAATACCTTGCTGGCCAACGGCCGTTCGCTGGTGTCGGATTGGTCGCACGACGAACGCTCGGTAGTGCTCACGCTGAGCCCGATGAGCCACCACATCGGTACCGTGGCGCTGGAACAGAGCCTGGTCGCCGGCTGCGAGCTGGTGATGACCGATCGGCGCGCGGGCATCGCAGCGATCGACTGGATCGAGGAAACCGGCGCCACCTACGTGATGGGCGTGCCCACGCATGCGATGGATCTGCTGCGCGCGATGGAAGCGCGCGGCCGGCCGGGGCTGGGGCAGGTGTCGATCCTGTACATGGCGGGCGCGCCGATCCCGCGTGAGATCGCGGTGCGTTTTCTGCAGCTCGGCGTAACGCCGCAGAACGTCTACGGCATGACCGAGAACGGCTCGCATCAATACACGCGGCCCGGCGATGACGCCGAGACGATCACCGCCACCTGCGGCATCGCCTGCAACGGCTACGAGGTGCGGCTGTGGCGGCCCGACGATCCCGATCGTGAAGTCGAGCCGGGCGAGATCGGCGAGATCGGCGGCCGCGGCGGCTTGCTGATGCTGGGCTATTTCGCCGACCAGACGGCGACCGAGCAATCGTTCAACGCCAGCGGCTGGTTCATGAGCGGCGACCTGGGCCGCTTCGACGAACGCGGCAATCTGCAGGTAGTGGGCCGCAAGAAAGATGTGATCAACCGCGGCGGCCACAAGATCCATCCGGCGCGCATCGAGGATCTCGCCTACCGGCACCCGGCGGTGGCCAAGGCGGCCGCCTTCGGTGTGGCCGACGAACGCCTGGGCGAACGGATCTGCCTGGCGGTGTCGGCCCGGCACGGCCGTGCGCCGTCGGCGCAGGCGCTGCTGGATCATCTGCAACGGCAGGGCTTGTCCCGATTCGAGATGCCGGAGTTCTATCTGGTGGTGGATGAGTTTCCGCTCACCGCCAGCGGCAAGCTGCTCAAGCGCGAGCTGATCGAATGGGTGCGCGCTGGCCGCTTGCAGCCGCAGCCGGTGCGCGATGCGGCCAAGGTATTGGATCATTGAATCGACCAGAATCGAGAGAACGGGTATGCCGATCGAACTGGCTTTCCGCGACGAGTGCGCGGTGCTGCACATCAACCGGCCCGAGGCGCTGAATGCGCTGAGCTTCGCGCTGATCCGCGACATCGGGCACGCCATCGACGAAGTCGATCGCTCTGAAGCGCGCGCCTTGATCATCATCGGTGCCGGCGAAAAATCATTCTGCGCCGGCGCCGACATCAAGGAGTTGATGGATCGTTCGCTGGCCGAGCAGAAACGCGGCGCCGAGCTGGGTCAGTCGGTGTTCGCCGCGCTCGACCGCTTGCGCATTCCGTCGGTGGCGATGGTCAACGGCTATGCGTTCGGCGGCGGTTGCGAGCTGGCGCTGGCCTGCACCTTCCGTTTGGCCTCGGAGCGTGCGCGCTTCGGGCTGCCCGAGATCAAGCTCGGCCTGATTCCCGGCTACGGCGGCACGCAACGCCTGCCGCGGCTGATC
>JAFKGG010000083.1 GCA_017307915.1 Burkholderiales bacterium
GGATCTCGACGCGATCAGGCTCCTGGCGCTGCGTGACGTGGCGCGAGGTGCCGGGCCGACGCCGGTCGAGATCGGCCTGGATGTCGGCCTCGGCCAGCGGCAGGCCGGGCGGGCAGCCGTCGACGACGCAGCCGATGGCCGGCCCGTGTGACTCGCCGAAGGTGGTGACGCAAAACAGATGACCGAGGGAATTGCCTGACATGAAACGAAGACCGAAGGCGTTGACCCCTCGATTCTAGCCAAGCCGGGCGGCGCGACGTCGGCCGGCCCTTCAGCTCACGCGTCGCGCGTGACGGGCAGCGTCAACCCTGGTTCCGTTTCGAGCTCGGTCAGCGGTGCATTGAACTGGCGTGCATCCCAGCGCAAGGGCCGCGGCGACAGGATCAGATTCTCGCCTTCGCGCCGCACGTATACCCGGTCGACGGCGAATTCGAGCTCACGCGGCAGGCGTACCACCTGGGTGCCGTGATGCCTGAAGATCTTCGTGATCCGTTCCATCAGCCCTCCTGGCCGAGGCCTTGCACGATGAACGCGGTGTGCTTGACGAGTGCAAGCAAGAATTCGTAGCAATTCCCGTTCCCGGGCGGCTCAAGCGGTTGATTCGATGCGAAAAACCGCGCGCGGATAGCCGGGCCGCCCGATGAGTGTCAAAACTTTCGACACGCACTCGACGGCTCGACGACGGCCAACCGACAGCGCCGGCACGGACCCACGGGGGCGGCGGCGCTGGCGGTAGCGACGGGGTCAGGCGCCCAGCCGCGCCAGCACGGTCGCGCGCGGCATGGCCGCCAGCATCGCATCGACCGAGGGCGTGTGCGCCACGCCGAATACCTTCAGCCGCACTGGGATCGCGAGCTGCGGCATTTTCAAACCATGGCTGGCCAAGACCGCTTTCATCGCCGCGGCAATCGCCTCCTTGGTCCATGGCGCCGCCGCCAATTGCCCGGCGAAGTCGACCAAGGCCGGCGCCAGCGCCGGCGGCGCGGCATCGAGATGCTTGGCGCGGTCAGCCTCGCTGATCGTCGGCTCGGTATAGAACATGCCCAGCGTGTCGGCCATTTCGTTCAGCGTCTGTGCACGGTCTTTCAGCAGCGCGCAGGCCTGCGCCAGGTCGGCCTCGCCCTCCTTGGGCGTCAGGCCGCGCGCAGCCAGCCGCGGCAGCACCAGTTGCGCCAATGCCGCATCATCGGTGTGCTTCAGATAGTGATTGTTCAGCCACTTCAGCTTGTCGAAATCGAAGCGCGACGGCGAGCGGCTGATGTGCTGGCCGTCGAACCACGCGACGAACTGCTCGCGCGAGAACACTTCCTCGTCGCCGTGGCTCCAGCCCAGCCGCGCCAGATAATTGATCACTGCATCGGGCAGATAGCCGTCATCGTCGTACTGCATCACCGACACCGCGCCGTGCCGCTTCGACAGCTTCTGCCCGTCAGGGCCGTGAATCATCGGCAAATGCCCGTATTCGGGAACCGGTGCACCCAGTGCACGCAGGATGTTGATCTGCCGCGGCGTGTTGTTGACGTGGTCGTCGCCGCGCAGCACGTGCGTGATGCGCATGTCCCAGTCGTCGACCACGACGCAGAAGTTGTAGGTCGGCGTGCCGTCGGAGCGCGCGATGATCAAGTCATCGAGCTCGCCATTGTCGAATGAAATCGGGCCCTTGACGACGTCGTTCCAGGCAGTCGCGCCATCGATCGGATTGCGAAAGCGCACCACCGGCTGCACGCCGGCGGGCGGCGCCGGCAGCACGCGGCCGGGCTCGGGCCGCCAGCGGCCGTCGTAGCGCGGTTTCAGCCCGCGCGCTTCCTGCTCGGCACGCATCGCGTCGAGCTCTTCCTTCGAGCACCAGCAGTGATAAGCGGTGCCGGCAGCCAGCATTTGCGCGATCACTTCGCGATAGCGATCCATGCGCTGCATCTGGTAGAACGGGCCTTCGTCGTGTTCCAGGCCCAGCCAGCGCATGCCGTCGAGAATCGCCTGCACCGCTGCCGGCGTCGAGCGCTCCACGTCGGTATCTTCGATGCGCAGGATGAAGCTGCCCTGATGATGGCGCGCATAAGCCCACGCGAAAAGCGCGGTGCGGGCGCCGCCGATGTGCAGGAAACCGGTCGGGCTGGGGGCGAAGCGGGTGCGGACCATGGCAGCGCAAGACGAAAGGGGAAACTCGTCATTTTACGTGACGACAATCCCGCCAGCCGAGCTGAGCGCCCCCGGCGCATGCGGTACGGCTCGCCGCCCCGCGCATCATGGTCTTTGCGATCGCGCAAAAGCCGGCCGGCGTAGTCTTCCTATAATCTCCACTGCGCCGCTGCGCAGACACATCGATACCGCCTGCCGCCCACCACCGGCACGACCTTGCAGGCCAGCCCGGTCGGGCCAGCCGAGCCGACACGCCGCATGCCTCGCAAGTCGGAATCCGATTCAACCGCAGGATTTCTCATCACACCATGACCATGCCCACCAAACGCACTTTGCTTCGCGCCCTGCCTGCTTCGCTGCTCATCGCCGCCGCATTCGGCAGCGGCGCCGCCCATGCCCAGAGCAACTGGCCGACCAAGCCGGTCCGCATCATCGTCGGTTTTGCGCCCGGCGGCACCACCGACGTGCTGGCCCGGCTGCTGGCACCGAAGCTGTCCGAGCAACTGGGCCAGCCGGTGGTGGTCGAGAACCGTGCCGGCGCGGGCAGCAACCTGGGCGCCAGCATGGCGGCGCGCGCACCGGCCGACGGCTACACGATCTTTGCCAGCTCAGTGTCGAACGCGATCAACATGGCGCTGTACGCCAAGCCCGGCTATGACTTCGTCAAGGATTTCACGCACGTGGCCCTGGTGGCCAAGGTGCCGAACCTGCTGGTGGTGAACCCCAAAGTGCCGGTGAAGAACGCCAAGGAGTATCTCGAATACGCCAAGGCCAACCCGGGCAAGCTCACGTTCGCCTCGGCCGGCAGCGGTTCGTCGATCCACCTGTCGGGCGAGTTGTTCAGCCAGATGGCCCACGTCGAGATGACGCACGTCCCGTATCGCGGCAGCGGCCCGGCGGTCACCGACCTGCTCGGCGGCCAGGTCAACAGCATGTTCGACAACATGCCCTCGGCCATCCCGCACGTGAAGGCCGGCAAGCTGCGCGCGCTGGCCGTCACCTCGGCCAAGCGCTCGCCGGCTTTGCCCGACGTGCCGACCATCGCGGAATCGGTGCTGCCGGGCTACGACGTGCAATCGTGGTTCGGCATCGAACTGCCCGCCGGCGCACCGGCCGACATCACCAAGCGGCTGGCCGCCGAGGTGAGCAAGGCGCTGGCGCTGCCCGACGTCAAGGCCAAGCTGGTCGACCTGGGCGCCGAAGCAGGCACGCTGAGCCCTGCCGACTATGCCGCCTTCGTGGCTGGAGAAGTCGCCAAATGGGGGCCGGTGGTGAAGAAATCGGGCGCAACCGTCGATTGATCGTACCCGGCTTGCCGGCCGGCCATCCACGCAACGGGTCGAGCCGGC
>JAFKGG010000084.1 GCA_017307915.1 Burkholderiales bacterium
GTTTTCCAGCACCGACATGTCGGCGAACGGCTTGACGAGCTGGAACGTACGACCGATGCCGGCCGCGCAGACCTGGTCGGCGCGCTGGCCGGTGATGTCGGCGCCGACAAAGCTGATGCGGCCGGTGTCGGGCGTCAGCGCGCCTGCAATCAGGTTGAACAGCGTGGTCTTGCCGGCGCCGTTGGGGCCGATCAGCGCGACGATCTCGCCGCGTTGCACGGTGAGCGACGCGTCGTTGACGGCGCGCAGCCCGCGGAAGCTTTTCGAGACGTGCGAGACCTCAAGCACGCGGCACCTCGCGGTTTGCGCGGGGGGTGGTGCCCTGGGGCACGGGGCCGCGGGCGTCGGTGGCGGTTGCAGTTGCAGTTGCGGTTGCGGTTGCGGTTGCAGCGTCGGCACCGGCTGCTGCGCCCGTCCCGGCCGGCCCCTCGATCTCGCCCGATTCTTCTCGCGTGCGCGTAAAGCCGCACCGCCGCGCCAGCGCCGGCCAGATGCCATGCGGCATGAACATGATCGACAGGCCCAGCGCCACACCGTACAGGATCTGCTTGACGCCCGGGATCTCGTAGCCGAGCGTCGCCAGCAGCTGCGTGATGCCCTCCGACAAGGCGGTGACCACGGCCGCGCCGAGCACCGGCCCGAACAGCGTGCCGATGCCGCCGATGCTGGGCGCCAGCAGAATCTCGATCGAACGCAGGATGCCGAAGATCTGCTCGGGGAACAGGTTGTTCTGATAGAACGCGAAGAACACGCCGCCCAGCGCCGTCATGCCGGCCGACACCTGGATCGCATACATCTTGTAGCGGAAGGTGTCGACGCCGGCGGCGCGCGCGGCTTCTTCGTTGTCGCGAATGGCGCGGAAATAGAAGCCCAGCCGGCCGCGCAGCAGCCAAGCCGACAGCACGAAGCCGAAGACGGCCAGTGCCAGCGCCAGGTAGTAGAACATCAACGGCGAGCCGCGCAGGTTCAACAGATCGGCGCGATCGGCCTGCACCACCCTCAGGAAGAAACCGCCCGAGCCGCCGACCCAGCCGAAATGATCGAAGCCGATGCGCGTGAACTCGGCGAACGCGATCGTCAGCAGCGCGAAGTAGGTGCCCGAGATGCCGAAGCGAAACGCCAGCCAGCCGATGATGGTGGCCATCAGCACGCACACGCCCACCGCCACGATCATACCCAGCCATGGGATGACGCCGAAATGCTGGAACAGCGCCGCCGAGGTGTAAGCGCCCAGCCCGACGTACAGCGCATGGCCGATCGAGAGCTGGCCGCAGAAACCCATCATCACGTTCCAGGCCTGGCCCAGATAGGCGAAATACAGCACCAGGATCATCACCGACAGCAGGTAGCGGTCGAGCCCCAGCGGCACCACCAGCAGCACGGCGAGCAGGATCAGCAAGGCCGTGCGCGAACGCCTGGGCGCTTCGGTGAACACGGCGATCAGGTCGCGGCGCAGGTTCATCGGCCACCGCCGGTGCGGGAAAGCGTCGACGTGGAGTTCATCGGCCCTGCCCTCACTTGCCCGAAAACAGGCCTTGCGGCCGGAACGCCAGCACCAGGATCAGCAGCGCGAACGACAGCATGCTCTTGGCCGACGGCGTGATCAGCAGGCCGGCCACCGATTCGGAAACACCGATCAGCACGCCACCGGCCAGCGCACCGACCATCGAACCCAGGCCACCGATGATGACGATGATGAACGCCAGCAGCGTATAGGCCGGGCCCAGCGTGGGCGTGACGTCGACCAGCAGCGTCAGCAGGCAGCCGGCGACGCCGACGCAGGCAGTGCCCAGGCCGAAGGTGAGCGCGTACAGGTGCTTGACGTTGAGCCCGACCACCTGCGCGCCCAGCAGGTTGTCGGCACAGGCGCGGATCGCCTTGCCGAACGACGTGAAACGGAAGATCGCGAACAGCAATGCGCAGGCCGCCAGCGCCACCACGGCGCAGATCACGCGCACCTTGTCGACCAGCAGCGGGCCGATCTCATACGAATCGAGCGCGTAATCGACCTGCACGTTGCGCGCATCGGGGCCGAACACCACCAGCAGCAGGTTGACCAGGATGATGGCCACCGCCAGCAGCAGCATGAACTGCGAATGCTCGGGCCGGTCGATGAACGGATTGATCAGCCCGCGCTGCAAGATGTAGCCGAGCCCGAAGAAGGCCAGCGCCACCGGCAGCAGGATCCACAACGGATCGACGCCGACCCACGCGAACGCCATCACGGCCACGTACATGGCCACGGCCATCAGCTCGCCGTGCGCGAAATTGACGATGCGCACCACGCCGTAGATCACCGACAGGCCAAGCGCCATCAGGCCATAGACCAGGCCGGTCAGCAGGCCGCCGATGACGACGTTGGCGATCGTTTCGAACGACAAGGGTGTCTCCGATTCGTAATCGTTATGGTGAATAACTGTTTGCGTCAGAGGGGAGCATAGCCAATAACGGCGAGCGACGGAAGTGCTGTTTCCTCGGGTTTGAGCGCGCCGGCGAGCACCGCCGTGCACAACGGCGCACTACTGGCCGCGAACGGGCTGGCTCATAGGCCGTTCGTCCAAGCCCCGGCTGATCGGCCATCGGGACGATGGCGCCTCGCCAATGCCGCTGGCACGCTCTCCGTCCATGCCTAACATCTGCACCGCCGGCAGCAGCGTGGGGCACAAGACCTCGTGCCCGCGTGTGGGTCAGCCGATTCTGGTACGAACACGCCGACGATCACGCGGGGCTCGACCAACGTATTCGCCGACCTGGGGTATGCCGATGCAGAGGAACGACAAACCAAGCGGCGGCTGGCGCATGCGATCAATGGACTGATCAGCCGGCAGCACCTGACGCAGACCGCCGCCGGGCAACGACTTGGCATCAATCAACCCAAGGTATCGGCGCTGGCCCACTACAAGCTCGACGGCTTTTCAGTGGAGCGGCTGATGTTGTTTCTGACGGCGCTCGATCAGGACGTGGAAATCGTCATCAGGAACAAGCCGCGTTCGCGTGCGTCCGGGCGCATTTCGGTCGTGGCAGCCTGAATTCAACGATACGCGGCCGGGATACCGCATCTATCTCGCCCGAGATGGCGAATGCCTGATCGTATTGTTCGGCGGTGGAACGAAGCGGGGCCAGCAGCGCGACATCGACCGCGCCAAAGCGCTGCATGAGCAATACAAAGCCAGGAAGAAGGCAGCAGCCGGCACGGCGGCGAAGTCTTCCGATAAACGAAAGAGGTGAGGCAATGGCACTGACGCGCGATTTCAAACAGACGGTGATCGAACGCGTCGAGCGCGACCCCGCATTCGCCAAGGCGCTTCTCGATGAGGCGGCTACGCTGTTCCTGAACGGCGAAGCCGGGGTGGCGCGCATGGTTCTGCGCGATCTGGTCAACGCAACGCTCGGTTTCGAGCAACTCGCCGCCGCGACCGACAAGCCGAGCAAGAGCCTGCACCGCATGCTGTCGCCGAGGGGCAACCCGAGCATGGACAACCTG
>JAFKGG010000085.1 GCA_017307915.1 Burkholderiales bacterium
TTGCGTCCTTTTATTTTTACTTTTACGGCTTTACCTGCTGCAGGCGGGTCGAGTCGGGAACACGTTCGTAGACGCAACACAGCGAACCGAATCCGATGAAAACCGCCGGCGACCCCCGGCGGTTTTTTTTTGTTCCGGCCGTGGTTCGCAAGGCACCCAACCCACCCGTTTCAGACGCCTTCCACTTCGAGCCACTGCCATGCCCACCACCGACGATGTCCGTATCCGCGAGATCAAGGAGCTCGCGCCGCCTTCCCACCTGCTGCGCGAACTTGCGATCAGCGAGAAGGCTGCCATCACCACCTACGAATCGCGCCGCGCCATCCACCGCGTCCTGCATGGAATGGACGACCGCCTGGTCGTCATCATCGGCCCGTGTTCGATCCATGATCCCAAGGCCGCGCGCGAATACGCCGAGCGGTTGCTCGATGCGCGCCGGCGTCTGTCGGGCGACCTGGAAATCGTCATGCGCGTGTACTTCGAAAAGCCGCGCACCACGGTCGGTTGGAAAGGTCTGATCAACGACCCTGATCTGGACGACAGCTACAACATCAACAAGGGCCTGCGCCTGGCGCGCGAGCTGCTGCTCGACATCAACGAGATGGGGCTGCCGGCCGGCACCGAGTTCCTCGACATGATCACGCCGCAGTACATCGCCGACCTGATCGCCTGGGGGGCGATCGGCGCGCGCACCACCGAATCGCAGGTGCATCGCGAGCTGGCCTCGGGGCTGTCGTGCCCGGTCGGTTTCAAGAACGGCACCGACGGCAACCTGAAGATCGCCCTCGACGCGATCAAGGCCGCCTCGCAGCCGCACCATTTCCTGTCGGTGACCAAGGGTGGGCACTCGGCGATCGTGTCCACCAACGGCAACGAAGACTGTCACGTGATCTTGCGCGGCGGGCGCCATCCCAACTTCGATTCGGCCAGTGTCGATGCCGCTTGCCGCGAAGCCGCCTCGGCCGCGCTGGCCTGCCGGCTGATGATCGACGCCAGCCATGGCAACAGCCAGAAGAAGCCGGAAAACCAGGTGCCGGTCTCGCAAGACATCGCACGCCAGGTGGCCGGCGGCGACACGCGCATTTTCGGCGTGATGATCGAAAGCCATCTGAACGGCGGCCGTCAGGACCTGCTGCCGGGCAAGTCCTTGAACTACGGCCAGAGCGTCACTGACGGCTGCATCGGCTGGGAAGACAGCGTCAGCGTGTTGGAGTTGCTGGCCGATGCTGTGCGCCAGCGGCGACTGGTCGAGAGCGCCGAGTGAGTTTGGCGGCCACCCGTCGGGAAAATCGCCGCCAGCCGGCATTTCCCCCGCAATTGCCGCTTTAAGCCCCTGCTTTACATGCTATAAACGGCAGGCAATGGGGAGGTAAACCATGGAAGCGGTCAAGAGCGTTACCCCGGGCGGCCTGACGGCGCAGGCTGCCGGCACATCCGCAACAGTGCGGCGGACGCCTCACGAGCGTCTGCTGGCGCTGGGCATGAAGCCGGTGGGGCGCGCCAGCGAGTTCGCCGACCAGATCCATGGGCTGATGTCCAAGACGCCGCTGTTCTCAGGTCTGGATATCGACGAGGCGCGCAAGCTCGGCACCTTCATGTACGTCTATGAAGGTCCGCCCGGCATCACCGTCGTCAACGAAGGCGAAACCGGCGACTTCATGATGCTGCTGATGGAAGGCATGGTCGACGTGTTGCGTCGCAATCGCTACAACTATCCGTCGCGCATCGCGGTGGCGCATGCCGGCCACTCGCTGGGCGAGATGTCGCTGTTCGACGGCGAGCCCCGCTTCGCTTCCTGCGTCACGCTGGAACGCAGTCGCATCGCCGTACTCACGCGTGACGCGCTGATGCTGGTGCTGGGCGACGAACCCAAGCTCGGCAACAAGATCCTGTTGAAGCTCGTGCAGCTTTTGTCAGAGCGGCTGCGGCAGACCAGCGCCAAGCTGGTGTCGTATCTGGAAGCGGCGCGCGAAGCGTAGGCAGGCCTGCGTCCGTCCGGCACGGAGTCGCGCTCTGCTGGGCACCACGAACGCGGAGTTGCCTGCAGAGGCTTGCTCCGCGCTATGCCGATGACGCGGTGTTCCCAGGACCAGGAAGGTACTGGCGATCGCCGCGCTCCGTCTGAGCTATTTCCCGGCTAGAAGTGATTCCAGGCTGGAGGCATCGAAGATGGCTTCAGCCCAGTGATCGAGCCGTTCGGCGTCGGCTGCTTCAAGCCGCGAGTGCACCCAGCTCGGCAGCGGCGTGCCGAAACGGCGTGCCAGTTGGCGTTCGAGAAGCTCGCGGCGGCCTCGTTCCAGACCCTCTGCCTGTCCCGCTTTTAGACCTTCTTGTCGGCCCTCTTCCCGGCCCTCTTCCCGGCCTTGCTCCCGGCCTTGCTCCCGGCCCTCTTCGCGACCCTGCTCCAGGCCTTCTTCCCGACCTTGTCTTAGCCCTTCGCGCTTCCACTGGCGCACCCAGCGATCGACAGTTTGTTCCAGCATGGTCCCGACCTCTTGGAGATTGCTGTATGCGGGGGGATTATCGCTCGGCGCGATGCGTCTCACCACAATCCGATTCAGCCAGGTAGTCATTGCCCGGCGCAGGCTGTCGTGTTCCGGCGCGGCGAGCTGCGCAATCAGTCGTCCGACCAGCTCGCGCAGCCTTTTGCGATCGGTGGCAGCCTCGATCTGCAGCAGTGTTTCGACGGTGTTGGCTGCGGCAGCAGGGGCTAGCTCTGCCGCGGCGGCGATGCGCACTTCATCCAGTAGAAAATAGCGCTGGCTGGGTCGGTAAGCGGCAAGCCCCGGCGGCAGCGGGGCGATGAGTTCGGCGACGTCGCGCGCCGCCCGCCAGGTTGGCCTGCCGTTGTAGATGACGATCGGAAACACGGGAGGCAGCGCATCGTGGCGCCTGACGGTGCCGGTGCGGATCAGATCCTGGTAGAGCAAGCCAGTGTAGACCATGACGCGCAGCGCCATCCAGGGATCGTTGCGGCTCTGGAATTCCAGCAACAGATAGACGTATAGCCAACGCCCGTGCAGGCGTACCCGCCAGATGAGATCGCTCTCGCGTTTGCGTAGATCATCGCTGATGTGGCTGGCGCTGAGTTTTTCGAGCGTCTCGAAATCGAGACCTGCAATCCAGGCTTCGGGCACGAACCCACGCAGGAGATCACGAACCATCTGCGGGTGTGAGAACAGATCCTTGTACGCATTGTCGTGCGGAGTCCGGGGGGCCATGCCCGCAGTCTCCGCGCCGCATGGGCAGCCGTCCATCCGCCCGATGGCTGAGCCTATGGTCTAGGGCCTGTTCACACAACGATCGTCCCCACGTGAGCCCGAGGGCCAGGCGCAATCAAGGCGCAAAGCACAGCCGTGGCGGGGCCACGGCGAGCATTTGCAACGCAGGGTGCGCCTGGCCCTCGGGCTCACCCTTCGGGCCGAGGCCTGTGCGGGCGCCATCCTTCGTTGCCGGCTCCTTACGTGGCACCGCCACGTGCGT
>JAFKGG010000438.1 GCA_017307915.1 Burkholderiales bacterium
CGCGTTGGCGGTACCAGCGGTGCCCGCATCCGTAGACCCGCCGGATGCTGGGGCGGCTTCGGCCGATGCCGTGCCGGCGGTCTCGCCTGCCGCCTGCGCGACGCTGGCGGCAGGCGGTTTGCCATCGAGCTTGGGCGCGGTGAGGAACAGCCGCTCGCCCGCGATGCCGCCGCTTGCGGTGAGCCATTCCTTGACGGCCTGGGCGCGACGGTTGGCCAGGTTGGCCAGCGCTGCCTCTCGAATGGTGACGGTGGTGATGAGATCGTCGAGCATCGCCTGCGGCGACGGTGTCTTGGCACCGGTGGCCGGACGGGACGCGGCGGAGGATGATCCGCGTGCTGCCGGGCCAGCGGGGGCGGGGCTACCGCTCTGGGCGTTCTGACCGCTTTGGCCGCTCTGGCCACCTTGGCCTCCCTGCCCCGCCTGAGCCGCCTTCGGAAAGCCCGCCTGCCGCCACGCAAGCTCCACGTATTTCGGATACTCGGCGGGATCGATCTTCACCGGCTCCAGCGCCCCCGGCGTGGGCGCCAGCGTGGGCGCGGTTTCTTTCAGCTTCTGCGCCTTGACCAGCCGGTCGGCGGCTTCGCGGCGCAAGGCGGCGATGTCGGTCTGTGGGTCTGCGCGGCCGGTGATGTCCAGCTTCAAGCCCGGCCGGTCGTTCAGCGCCCGCGCCAGCGTCTGCAGCTTTTCGCGGGTGGCATCGTCCAGATCGTCGCCACCGGCCGGGAATGCGAGGAACGACAGCTCTTCCCCGCTGCCGCCGCCCAAGCTGGCCAACAGCGCGAACGGCGCCGTCACCGCCTTGACGATCAGGTTGCCGATGATGCGCAGCACCAGCCCGGCGACGCTGAACTGCGGATCGTCGAGCGAACCGCTGATCGGCAGTTCGACGTCGATCACGCCGTTACGGTCTTTCAGCAGCGATACGGCGAACAGCACCGGCAGCTTGATCGCATCGGGGCTGTCGACCTTGTCGCCGAAGGTGAGCTGATCGAGGATGATGCGGTTTTCGGCGGTGAGCTGGCGATCTTCGACCTTGTAGGCCACCTTGGCTGACAGCTTGCCCTTCTCGATGCCGTAGCCGACGTACTTGCCCGAATACGGCGACAGGCGCGGCAGGTCGATGTCGCTGGCGTCAGCCTTGATGTCGAGATACAGCGAATCGGCCAGCGGATTGATCGGACCGATGATCGACACCGAGCCGCTGTTGTCGATGCGACCGCGCAGTTCCAGATCGCCAGGCGCCTCACGCGTAATCTGCGAGATGCCGCCGTTCATGCCGGTGAGATTGGCCGAATAGTTGGGCTTGACGAAGAAATCGCTGAAATCGATGTTGCCGTTGGTCAGCGTGACGCGGCCAATGCGCGTCAGCGGCGAGGGTTTGGCATCGGCGGGCTGCGGCGTTTCGTCTTTGATGGTTTGCGCGCCGCGCGCGGGCGCCGCCGCGTTGTCGGCGCGCGGGCCGAGCAGCATGTCGGCATCGCTGGCCACGGCAGAGCCGGCGGCGGCCTGCGCCGGACTACGCACCACTCGGCGCTCACCGGGCGGCGGCGCGTCGCGATCGACGATCAGATCCTGCAGGTTGAAGCGGCCCTCGGCATTGATGACCAACCGCGAGTAGAAGTCGGCCAGGGCGACGTCGCCGATCTCGACGCGCAGCTGCGGCGCCGAGTCGAGCGCGATGCCGCCGACGTCGAGCGACTTCCAGCGCAGCAGCTCGCGGCGGCCTTCCTTGTTCTGCGCGGCAAAGTCGGCAACGGCAGCACGACCCTTGTATGAATAGCTCGGCGTGCCGTCGGCAGCCAATGCGAACTTCAGGTCGCCTTCTGCGCTGAGCAGACCTTGCGAGACGACCGCATTCACGTACTCGGTGAAATACGGCTGCGCCGGCACGATGGCCAGGTTGCGCGCGTTCAGGCGCAGCACGGCACTGACCGGATTCAGGCCGGCGCTACCGCTGACCGCCATGCTGCCGCGCTTGTCGACGCGCGCGCGCAGATCGAGCTTGGCGGGCGGCGCGCCAGCGGCGGTCGACAAGCCGCTGGCGGTCAGCGCGACGCTGTCGATGCGCAGGTTGGCGTCCTTGCCCGAGGCATGGTCTTCGACGTCGAAACCGAAACCTTCGATGCCGAGCTTGGCCAGGGTCAGCGTCCACGGCGGCGATGCAGAGGCGGCGGTGGAGTTGGCCGGCGCGGCAGGCTTGCCAGCAGCCCGTTCGCTGCCGGCGGCGGGCTGCGACCGCCCCGGCTTCGCGCTCGCCGCGCTTTCGCCAGCCTCGGCCATCAGCCGCTGCAGGTTCATTCGTGCATCGGCCTCGCGGCGCACCAGCAGCCGGCCACCCTTCGTACTCAACGAGCCAATGGCGATCGCCTGCCGGCCTGGATCGACGGCGACGTCGCCCAGGTCGAGCGTGGGCAAGGCCAGCAGCGTGCGGCGATCCCAGCGCTGGCGCAGCGACAGGTCGCGCAGCCGCGCAGCCGCGGCTTCGATGCGCAAGGCAGGAGCGGCATCGGCCACCGGCGTCAACGTGATCGTGGCATCGGCGCCGAGTGTGCCGCCGACGGCTTCGAAGGCAAGCTGCGGCTGCACGATCCACCACCAGCGCTGCAAGGCAAGATCGTCGAGTCGGGCCTTGGCCTGCACGGCGCCGGTCTGCCAGACAGCGGTGCCGGCGGCCTGCGCGCGTTCGCCATCGGCCAGTTGCAGTGACAACTCGAATTGCGCCGGCTTGGCCGCATCGCTGCCGAGCTGGCGCACCGTGGCCTGCAGCGCCTGGGCCTTGACAGCCAGCGGCTTGGGATCGAAACGTTCGTCGAGCAGGTCGAGGCGACCGTCGGTGACGGCGATTTCGTCGACTTGCCATTGCAGAGCGCCAGGTGCGGCCGTGGCGGCAGCGGGTGTGGCCGGGGTGGCGGCGTTCGCGGCCGGAGTAGCGGCGGTTGCCGAGGAAGCGGTTGCCGAAGAAGCGGCTACAGCAGCGGGAGCCGAGCCGGCAGCCGGGGCGCCGCCTGGCGTTGCAGGCGATCCTGGCGCGAGCGCCGGCCCCGCCGACGCTGCTGGCGCCGGTACGGCCGAGGCTGCGGGTGCTGCCGCAGGCGCTGCGCCCGACGACGTCTTCGCCGCCGCTGGTTTGGCCCCCGACTGCGCGCCCTCACTTTGCTTCTCGATCGCCGCCAGCACCGGCTCCAGGAAGCGTTCCTGCGCCGCCGTGCGCTGCACCGACAGCACCGGCGCCTTGATCGCCACGCGACCGACGCGATGCTGGTTGGCCGGCAGCGTCACTTCGATCGATTCGGCGGCGATCGATTCGATGCTGGCCAGTGCCGCGCCACCGGGCTGGCGCAGATCGATCTTGCTCAGGTCGACGCTGCCCTTGACCGCGATCTTGGGATCGGCATCGGGCGGCTGCTCGAACGAGATCTGCAAGGCGGTGGCCAGCAGCGCCGAACGGATCTCCACCGGCAGCGGCACCGGCAGATAGTCGAGATAGCGGGTCAGGTCGATCGCTTCGAGTTCGACGTCGATCAGCGATTCATGCGTCTGCGAAAACGGCAGCGAGCGGCCGTGCGCTTCGAACTGCGTGCCGTCGATCGATGCGCTGAGCCGAGGCTGCACGTAGATGTCCTGGTGCACGCGCAGCGTCGAAATGAAGGGCACGCGCAGATCGAACGCAGAGATTTCGTGCTGTTCCTGGTTGACGCCGTCATCGAACTCGAAGCGGCCGCCATCCACCGAAATGTTGGCCACTGCAAAGCGCGGCGGCGGTGCGTTGGGGTCGGGATCGGGCGGGCTCTGCCGCCATTGCTCGATCAGGTCATCGATGTTGTAGCGGCCCTGCGCATCGCGCGCGATACGCACGCGCGGGCCGGTGAGCATGATCTGCGACAGCACCGGCGCGAAATGCCGCAGCGAACGCGGCGACAAGTGCGCTTCGAGCAGGCCGAAACCGGCGAATTCCTTGTCTTCGCCGCGTTCGCGAATCGACAGATGATGCAGCTTGGTGCGGAACGTGAACGGGTTGAACTCGACCCGTTGCAGCGTAACCGGCCGCCCGCCCAGCGCTTCGCCGATCTTGCCGGGCGCGATGCGCTCGACCAGCGCCGGCACGGCGAAGAAGCCCAGCAACGCATACAGGCCGATCGCGGCAGCGATGCCGAGCAGGATGCGCCGCCAGCGCCAATCGCGAATCGCCATGATCGCCGCCCGCCGTGTTTCAGGCAGTACCACCCACCGTCAGCGCCTCGACGCGCAGCGTCGGTTGGCCGACGCCGACCGGTACGCTCTGACCGTCTTTGCCGCAAACGCCTACGCCCGAATCCAGGCGCATGTCGTTACCGATCATGGTGACGCGAGTGAGCACGTCGGGCCCGTTGCCGATGATGGTGGCGCCCTTGACCGGGTACTGCAGCTTGCCGTTCTCGACCCACCAGGCTTCCGAGGCCGAGAACACGAACTTGCCGTTGGTGATGTCGACCTGCCCGCCGCCGAAGTTCACCGCGTACAGGCCGCGCTCGACCGACTCGATGATCTCGCCGGGTTCGCGATTGCCGTTGAGCATGTAGGTATTGGTCATGCGCGGCATCGGCAGGTGCGCGAATGATTCGCGCCGGCCGTTGCCGGTGACCGGCACCTTCATCAGCCGCGCGTTCAGCGTGTCTTGAATGTAACCCTTCAACACGCCGTCTTCGATCAACACGTTGCGCTGTGACGGGTTGCCTTCGTCGTCGACGTTGAGCGAACCGCGGCGATCAGGCAAGGTGCCGTCGTCGACCACCGTGACGCCGGGCGAGGCGACGCGTTCACCGATGCGGCCGGCGAACACCGACGAGCCCTTGCGGTTGAAGTCGCCTTCCAGCCCATGGCCGATCGCCTCGTGCAGCAGCACGCCGGGCCAGCCGGGGCCCAGCACCACCGTCATCGGGCCTGCCGGCGCCGGACGCGCATCGAGGTTGGTGAGCGCGGCCTGCACGGCGTCGTCGACGTATTGCACCAGGCGCGCATCGTCGAAATAAGCGAAATCGAAGCGGCCGCCGCCGCCGCTGTGGCCTTGCTCGCGGCGGCCGTTCTGCTCGGCAATGACGGTGAGCGACAAGCGCACCAGCGGCCGCACGTCGGCGGCGATGCGGCCGTCGGAGCGCGCCACCAGCACCACGTCGTATTCGGCGGCCAGGCCGGCCATCACCTGCGTGATGCGCGGATCCTTGGCGCGCGCCATGCGTTCGATGCGCTCCAGCAAGGCCACCTTGGCGGCGGCGTCGAGCCGCGGAATCGGATCGTCGTGCACGTACAGCGCACGCCCGGCACCCGGTTCGAGCGACGACGCCACCTTGACGCGGCCGGCACCGCGCGACGCGATGGTGCGCGTGGCGCGCGCCGCCGACATCAGCGCGTCGGCACCGATCACGTCGGAATACGCGAACGCGGTCTTGTCGCCGGCCACGGCGCGCACGCCCACGCCCTGGTCGATCGAGAAGCTGCCCGATTTGACGATGCCTTCTTCCAGGCTCCAGCCTTCGCTGCGCGTGAACTGGAAATACAGGTCGGCATAGTCGACGCGGTGGCGGAAGATCTCGGCCAGCGCCGCGTTCAGGTGCCGTTCGTCGAGCCCATAGGGCTCGAGCAGCACGGAACGGGCGATCGCCAGATGATGGAACGGGGCTTCAGCAGGTTTCATGCGGTCAATCCTACATGACGCGGTGTGAGAGGGCCGGCAATCCCGCGCGCACGGTAGTCAAGCGTTGGCGATGCAGATCGCCGATCACCACGCCCTCGCCTTCGTCGCGCACGCCCAGCACGTCGCCCCAGGGATCGATCAGCATCGAATGGCCCCAGGTGCGCCGGCCGTTTTCGTGGCGGCCGCCCTGCGCGGGCGCAAGCACGTAGCACTGGTTTTCGATGGCGCGGGTGCGCAGCAGGATTTCCCAATGCGCGCTGCCGGTGGTGTAGGTGAAGGCCGACGGCACCAGCAACAGGTCGGTGGGCGCCAGTGCCCGATACAACTCGGGGAAACGCAGGTCATAGCACACGCTCAAGCCGACGCGCCAGCGAGCCGCGGCGCCATGGCCCGCGTCGACGTCGAACACCACCGGAGAGCGGCCGGCGACGATGGTGGCGGACTCGTCGAACTGCTCGGCGTCGCGGCGAAAGCCGAACAGGTGGATCTTGTCGTAGCGCGCCAAGCGACGGCCGTCGGGCGCATAGACCAGCGTGCTGTTCATCACCTTGGCCAGGTGCGGGCTGACCAGCGGTACGGTGCCACCGACCAGCCAGACGCCGTGGCGCGCGGCCTGCTCGGCGAGAAAGCTCTGCAAAGGCCCTGCGCCATCGGCTTCGCGAATCGCGACCTTGTCGCGATCATTGCGGCCCAGCAGCACGAAGTATTCGGGCAACGCGATCAGTTGCGCGCCGCCGGCGGCCGCTTCAGCGATCAGGCGCTCGGCGCTGCGCAGGTTGGCGTCGACATCGGTGGCCGACACCATCTGCAGCGCGGCGACCCGCAGCGAATCGGTGGAACGGCTAGCCTCGGCCTGGGTCGTCATCGATCATCTCCATTGAACTAACCTTCGATGGTATTACGACGCAGGTATGGGCGCTCGGGCTGCCTGCAAGCATGACGCTCAGGGCATTGCCGGCGGCACATCGCTGACCGGCCGCTCCTTGCGCACCAGTTGCGGATCGCTCCACGGGCCGCTGACCTCGTATTCATAGGCAAACAGCTGCTGCAAGGGCTCGCGCAGCAGCAACTGCGCGATGAACGACCCCAGACCGATGGCCGGATTGGCCAGCGCTGCGTAAGCCAGCGAGGCCAGGCCGGCGTTGAGTTCCGGCTTGACTTCGACGGTGAGCGCCTGCGTTTCGGCAGCCAGGTTGGCTTCGCCATGGATGCGCACCTGCGCCGGCACGCCGCGCATGCGGAAATCGTCGGTGCGTGCGATGCCGTGCGAGACATGCACGTTGGCATTGATGTCGTCGAACACGAAGCCTTCGGCGAATACGTCGCCGAAATCGAAGTTCAAGCGCCGGCGCAGCGATTGCAGGTTGACCACGCCGATCAGCTTGGCGATACCGGGGTCGGATTTCAGGAACTGGCCCTTGCCCAGCGCCAGCGTCAATTCACCTTCCAGGCTGGGGTAGTCGAGGCCCAGCGGCGAACCATTCCAGCCGATGCGCCCGCCAAGCCGGCCGGCGCCGTCGCGCAGCGTGTCGGGAAAGCCAAACGCGGCCAGCAGGGCGCCGGGATCGGCTAGCTCGAGGTTGAACGACAGCGAGGTGCTGCGCCGCCGTTCGCCGGGACGCGTTTCCCAGCTGCCTTGCGCGGTCAGGCGCGCAGCCGGATGGACGATTTCCAGCTCGTTGAGCCGCCACACCGGCGCCGTGGCGGTGCCGGCATTGGTCGCTTTCAGCGCCAGGCGGCCCAGGCGGTGATGGTTCAGGATCAGCTCATCGGCGACGATGTCCAGCGCCGGCAGCGTATCGAGGCCGGTGTCGAACAGCGTTTCGACGTCGCCGACGCGGTTGGGCGGGATTTCGAGTCGGTGCAGCCGAGCCGACAAGGTGCCCTGCCGCTGGCCGGCGGCGGGTTCACGCCAGTTGAAGAAACCTTCGAGTTCGCGGGCGCGCAGGTTGGCACGCCAGAAGCCGCCCAGCCGAGAGGCGCCCAGCACCACGTCGTGCAGCGTCTTGCCGCCGAAATGCACCTGGCCGGCGATGACCGAGACCGAATCGGGCAGCCAGGGCGAGGGGACGGGGGACGGGGCGCCTGCGACGGCTGCGGGAGCGGCGGAAGCGGCCACCGTCTCATCCCCGCCAAACAGCGCTCGCCAGACATCGAGATCGACGTCGGCCGCGCGCAGCACGGCGGTGAAACCGGCGTCGGGCAGCGCCGGCTCGCCGCTGGCCAGCGCAAATGCGCCGCGGCGCAGCCGCACCGGCTGGCCAGGCTGCGTGCGCTCGCCTTCGAGCGCCAGACGGATGTCATCGCGCCAGGCCAGTCGCAGCGTGTCGATCGCGCGGCCGCCGTGCGCGGCCGGCGACGACGACGGCGTCCAATCGACCCGCAACGGCCAGTTCGCCTGGGCCGCCTTGGCAAACGGCGCCGGCAGCGCGCTGGCCAAGCCGACCGTGTCGGACTCCAGCGCCAGCTTGATGTTGCCCTGCACGCTTTCGAAGTGAACGCGGTAATCGGCCTCACCCGACAAGCGCCGCGTCAGCTCGTTGTCCTCGAGCGCTAACAGATTGTCGGCCGACAAGCGCCCCTGCCCCTCGGCGACGAAGCGGCCGCCCTCGCCGGTTTCGCCGTGCAGCGCCAGCGGCCCGCCGAGAAAGCGCGCCTGCACGTCGCGCAGCGCCAGCTTGTGCTCGTCGAATTCGATGCGGCCCGAAACGCCGGCAAAGGGCGGCACATCGGGGCCCAGCACCACCTCGCTGCCGTTCAATCGCACCTCGCCGGTCAGGTGCGGGTGAGCGGTATCGTGCAGCGGCAGGTGCAGCGCCAGGCGCAGCGCGGCGCGGCCGCTCACCTGCATGTCGCGTGTGACCTCGCCGATGCGCTCGTGCAACTCGCTTTCGTTGACGAAGCGCACCATGTCCTGCGCCGGGCCTTCAGCGCTGCCCTGCACTTCGAGCGGGGCATCGTGGAAGTCGGCGATCACGGCCTGGCCTTCGCTCATCTGCAGGCCCCACAGCCGGCCGGCCTGAGCGCGGATCGTCATGCCGGCACGTTCGAAGCGCAGCGTGCCGCGGATCTGGTCGATGCCCGGCCAGCCGGGTGCGTAGTCGAGCCGCGTGTCGGCCAGCCGCGATTCGATCCAGAATTCGCCAAGCCCGGGGTCGCGGTAAGGGAAGTCGTGCAGATCGCCCTTCAACACGAAGCGCGTGTCGTCGGAGCGCCCGCTGGGGATGGCGTGCCGCACCCAGTCGCGCACCGGCTGCGACACCACCAGCGGCAGATAGCGCCAGGTACGCGCGGCATCGGCGCGTTCCAGCCGGCCGCTCAGATCGATGATGCCGGCGCCCTTGCCGCCGCTGCGATAGCGGCCCGACACCTGGCCGGCGGCATCGGCGTTGGCGAAGGCAAACGACTCGATCGCCATTTCGACCGCCGGCGGCTCATCGGCGCGCGCGGCCGGCGTCAGCGTCCATTTCAGCTCGGCGGCCATGCGATCCAGCGGCACCGCCGGATCTTCGAACAGGCCGGGAAAGCGCAGCACCACATCGCTGCCCTTCAGCGACAGGCGTCCGCCGGCCTCGGTCAGCCTGCCTGAGCCCGACACGTTGGCGAAGGCGGGCATGCGCAGCTCGCCGGGCGCCAGCGGCGTGGCGTCTTCGCGCGCCACGCTCAGCCGCTCGAAAGCCAGGTCGACGGCCAGCCGCGTGGGCGTTTTGCGTGCCGACCAGTCGATGGCCAGCCGCTCGACGACGCCGGCGACGCGAAACGGCTCGAAGCGGCGGCGCACGTCGTCGGGCACCGGCAGGCGCTTGAGCATGCCGGCCATCTCGGCGGCATCGAAGCGGCCGAACGACAGGCGGCCGGCCAGCGGGCGGCCGTCGGCCGCCAGCGTCAGCGTGGGTTGCGCCCCCGAGAGCTTGAACAGCGGGCCGCGGCCATCGTCGAGTTCGAGCCGGCCGAAGGTCAGCTGCGTTTCGCCGTTTTCGGCCGGCTGCCCCCTGACTTCGATGCGCGCGGCGCGGATCGGCAAGGCGCGGCCGTCGTAGCTGGCGGCGATGCCCTGCACCGACAGCCGGCCCAACATGTCGAACGGCCGGCCATGGTCGAAGCGCGACCACAACTGCAAGCTGCCCTGGCCGCTGCGGATCAGCGGCAGCGCCGCGTTCCGGCGCGCCGCGCCGGCTGCCCCCAGGTCGCTCCAGCGCTGCCAGGCACGCATGGCGGCAGGCAGATCGACTTCGCCGGCGGCCAGATACAGCTCGCCATTCCACTTGTGCCAGTCGGCGGCGCTGGAGAAGGCCGGCCGGTAGAACTCGATCGCCGCGTCGATGGCCCGGCCCAGGCCGGGCACGGCCGGTGCGCGCAGCGACGCGCGATGGCGGCGGCCGACCGAGCCCAAGGCAAGGTCGATGTCGTCGACGGCCAGGCGCTCGCCGCTGAGGCGATCGTGCCAGTCGATGCGCACGTGGCGCAGCACGATGCGGCGCTGTGCGGTCAGCAGGCCCAGCGCGTCGCCTTCCTTGGGCGCATCCAGGTCGAGTTCGAAGCCGGCGATGCGCCAATGGCGGCGATCGAGCCGCTCGACGCGCAGCGACGGCGAATCCATTTCGAGCAACGCGAAACGCAGCCCGCCGCCGGCCAGCAATCCGCGCAGCGACAGCACGGCGCGCAGCTCGCTGACCGAGAAGGCTCGCTGGCCCTCGCCGTCGAGCAGGCTCACGTCGCGCGCCACCAGCCGCGGCCGCAGCCCGTCGAAGCTGCCTTCGAGCGCACCGATCGACAGCGGCCGGCCGATCGACTGCGACAATTCGGTTTCGATCCACGGCCGCCAGCGCTCGATGCCCGGCCAGACGTAATGGCGCAGCGCCAGGTAGCCGAGGCCGGCCAGCAGCACGATGACGAACGCGGCCCAGCGCAAGCAGCGCAGCGGATCGGCGTACAGGCGCGGCCGACGCGGCGCCGAGGCCGGTTCGGTGGGAGCAGCGGACGGTGGCGGCACTCGGCTCGTCGGTGACCGGGGTGAAGCGAAACGCGCTGAAAGCGCCGTGAATCGGATGCCGCGAAGACGCCGCGAAGGGGGCGCCACGAATGAGCGACAATCCCCTCAAGGATAACCCCTTTCGGACGACCTCCATGCAGTTTCTCGGCGAACAGCACTCGGGCTATTTCCGTCGATCGCTGACGGCGCTGGCGGCGGCCGGCGGCCAAACGCCCACCGCCGAGAAGCTGGCCCGGCTGGCCGCGCAGCCGGCCTCGCGCCAGGCGATCGAAGCCCTGTTGGCCGAGAACACCGTGCCCGGCGATCTGGGCGCCTCGCTGCGCCGCACGCGCCTATGGCTGATGTTGACGCTGATCGAGCGCGACCTGGGCGGCCAGGCCGAACTGCAAGAGATCTGCTCGGCGATGACGGCGTTCGCCGAGATCGCCACGCAGCACGCGCTGCGCGCCGCCGCCGCCGAGCTGCGCGAGCGCCACGGCCGCGCGCTCGACCGCGACGGCCAGCCGCAGGATCTGCTGGCGGTGGGCATGGGCAAGGCCGGCGGCGACGAGCTGAACGTGTCGTCCGACCTGGATCTGGTGTTCGTGTTCCGCGGCGAAGGCGAAACCGAAGGCGTCGACGGCAAGGGCGTGCTGGCCAGCAGCGAATGGATGCACCGTCTGGCGCGCCGCGCCATCGAGCTGCTGGCCGAATACACGGCCGACGGCTTCGTGTTCCGCGTCGACACGCGGCTGCGGCCCAACGGCGATTCGGGCCCGCTGGTGGTGTCGCTGAACATGCTCGAACAGTATTTCTATGCGCAGGGCCGCGAGTGGGAACGCTTCGCATGGTTGAAGGGCCGCGTCATCGGCGACTCGGGCGTGGCCGGCGATGCGGCGCGGCGCGGCGACGAGGCGGCGCTGGCGCGCGTCGTCACGCCGTTCGTCTACCGCCGCTACATGGATTACGCAGCGTTCACTGCATTGCGTGACCTGCACGCGCTGATCCGCGCCGAAGTGGGCCGGCGCGCGGCGCGCGACCCCGACGCGCTCGACGTCAAGCTGGGCCGCGGCGGCATCCGCGAAATCGAGTTCACCGCACAACTCTTCCAGGTGGTGCGCGGCGGCCGCGACCCGGGCCTGCGCAGCTTGTCGACCTTGGCCACGCTGACGGCGCTGGCCGGGCGCGGCCTGCTGCCGCCGGCCGACGCATTGGCCTTGGGGGATGCCTACCGACTGCTGCGCCGCACCGAGCACGCGCTGCAGTACCGCGAAGATGCGCAGACGCACCGGCTGCCCAACGACCCCGACGAGCGCGCGCGCATCGCGGCCATGCTGCGCATGTCGCCGCCGGCCTTCGACGCGGCCATCAAGCACGCTACCGACGACGTGTCGCGCATCTTCGAGCGGCTGCTCACGCCCGAAGACGACGGCGAAGCCACGGCCGACGCTGACGCCCCCGTCGAGGCCAGCCTGGACGACGAAGTGCGCCGGCGCTTCCAGATGCTGCGCGAAGGGCCGCGCTATACCGCGGCGCGCGCCGACACGCGCGCCGCGATCGAGCGGCTGCTGGCCGAGGCGGTCAAGCGCCGCACCGGGCCGGCCGGCCTGGTGCGGCTGGTCGACCTGCTCGACACCGTCTGCCGGCGGCCGGCCTACGTGGCGCTGATGGGACAATATCCGCAGGCCTTCGGCCGCGTGCTGCGTGTGCTGGACTGGGCCAAGGAGCCGGCCGACTACCTGATGCGCCACCCGGTGGTGCTCGACGAACTGCTCGACGGCCAGTTGCTGGAGGCGGTCGACTACGATGCTTGGGCCGCGCAGCTGCGCGAGCGCGCGCTGGCCGCGCAGCACGGCGACCAGCCCGACGTCGAGCGGCAGATGGACATCGTGCGCGAGGCGCATCACGCGCAGGTGTTCCGGCTGATGGTGCTCGACCTGGAGGGCAAGCTGACCATCGAGCGCCTGTCTGATCACCTGAGCGAGCTGGCCGACCGCGTAGTCGACCTGGCGATCGAACTGGTCTGGGGCATCCTGAAACAGCGCTTTCGCGAACGGCCGCGCTTCGCGGCGATCGCCTATGGGCGGCTGGGCGGCAAGGAACTGGGCTACGCCTCGGATCTCGACCTGGTGTTCCTGTTCGATGACGACGACGAACGCGCGCCCGAAGCCTACGCGCTGCTGGCGCAACGGCTGTCGGGCTGGGTGTCGGCGCGCACTGCCGCCGGGCTGCTGTTCGAGATCGATCTGCGGCTGCGGCCCAACGGCGCGGCCGGGCTGCTGGTGTCCACCGTCGAGGCGTTTGCCGCCTACCAGCGCGAATCGGCCTGGGTCTGGGAGCACCAGGCGCTGACGCGGGCGCGCTTCGCGGCCGGCGATCGCGACATCGGCGAGCGCTTCGAGGCGATCCGCCGCGCCGCGCTTTCACAGCACCGCGATACCGCCAAGCTGCGCCAGGAAGTGCTGGCCATGCGGCGCAAGATGCACGACGGCCATCCCAACCGCAGCGCGCTGTTCGACCTGAAGCACGACCGCGGCGGCATGGTCGACATCGAATTCATCGTCCAGTATCTGGTGCTGGCGCATGCCTGCGAACGGCCCGAACTGCTGGACAACGCCGGCAACATCGCGCTGCTTGCCCGCGCCGGCGCCGCCGGCCTGATCGACGCGGCGCAGGCCAAGGCGGTGGCCGACGCCTATCGGCGCTATCGCAAGCTGCAGCACCAGTTGCGGCTGGACGACGCCGAATACGCGCGCGTGCCTCCCGACAGCGTGAGCACCGAGCGGGCGGCGGTGGTGGCCTTGTGGGATGCAGTCCTGGCAGGCGAAGGCCCCGCCGGGGCGGCCAGCCCGCCGCCGCCGGGCTGAGCACGACGCCGCGCGCCGGCCTGTTCGCGACGCCGTTTAACGGCAGGCCGCGCTTTCGCTAAAATCAATGGTTCGGCTGCGCAGTGGGTGCTTCACATCACCGAAAAAGACGCCCCGCTCGCGCAACATTGCAATTCTGACGATTCCACACACCGGGAGATCCCACATGTCGATGGCTGACCGCGACGGTCAAATCTGGCTCGACGGCAAGCTCGTCGAATGGCGTGACGCCAAGATTCACGTGCTGACGCATTCGCTGCACTACGGCATGGGCGTGTTCGAGGGCGTGCGGGCGTACAAGACCGTCTCCGGCACGTCGATCTTCCGGCTGCGCGAGCACACGCAGCGGCTGTTCAACTCGGCCAAGATATTCCAGATGCAGTTGCCGTTCTCGTTCGACGAGGTGCTGCAGGCGCAGAAAGACGTGGTGCGCGTCAACCAGCTCGAATCCTGCTACATCCGCCCGATCGCCTGGATCGGCTCGGAAAAGCTCGGCGTTTCGCCGCGCGGCAACACCGTGCACGTAGCCATCGCCGCCTGGTCGTGGGGCGCCTACCTGGGCGAGGAAGGCCTGGCCAAGGGCATCCGCGTCAAGGTGTCGTCGTATACGCGGCACCACGTCAACGTGTCGCTGGTGCGCGCCAAGGCCAGCGGCTACTACCTGAACTCGATCCTGGCCAACAACGAGGTCACCGCGCACGGCTACGACGAGGCGCTGCTGCTCGACACCGAGGGCTACGTGTCCGAGGGCGCCGGCGAGAACGTGTTCATCGTCAAGAACGGCATCATCTACACGCCCGACCTGGCCTCGTGCCTGGACGGCATCACGCGCAACTCGGTGATCGAGATGGCGCGCGACATGGGCATCGAAGTGCGCGAAAAACGCATCACGCGCGACGAAGTCTATTGCGCCGACGAAGCCTTCTTCACCGGCACCGCCGCCGAGATCACGCCGATTCGCGAACTCGACGACCGCACGATCGGCGAAGGCCGCCGCGGCCCGGTCACCGAGCGGCTGCAGTCGCTGTTCTTCGACGTGGTGGCTGGCCGCAGCGAGCGCTACAGCCGCTGGCTGACGCCGGTGGCGTGAAGCCAGGCCGCCAGGCGCCCACGGGCTTTCGTCTTCCTGTCACCGGAAATCAGTCGATCATGAGCGAAACCGCCGGCCGCACCGACGCCGTCGTCGAACTCGACGGCGAGCACCTGCCGCCGTTCTGTCCCAACCCGAAGATGCCGATCTGGAGCTCGCACCCGCGCGTCTTCCTCGACGTCACGCACACCGGCGAGGCGATGTGCCCGTATTGCGGCACCGTCTACCGGCTCAAGCTGGGCGCCGTCGTCAAAGGGCATCACTGACAAGCCGGGCCGGCACAGCACGCCGGCCCGCTTTCCCCTGCCCCTTTCTTCCCCATCGCTGTTGTCAAATGCCCCGACGTGAATTAGGGCGATGCGCGATCGGCCGGATGGCGTGAGAATCCTCTCCTCGCCGGCCCCGGCCACAGCCGGGCGCCGGTTTCCCTTTTCAATACCCGGGTTCACCGCGCAGGGGTAGGATTGAGTTCACGATCACTGATGGCCGGCCCGGAGAAGAAAACCATGAGCGCACGCGCGCTCGTCATCGCGCCGAACTGGATCGGAGACGCCGTGATGGCGCAGCCGTTGCTGGCCTTGCTGCGCCAGCGCGCGCCGCAGCTTCGGATCGACGCCGTCTGCGGGCCGCACATCGCCCCGGTGTTTCGCGCGATGGCCGAAGTCGACGACGTCATCGAGGCTGCGAACCAGCACGGCAAGCTCGATCTGCGCGCCCGCTGGCGGCTGGCGCGCATGCTGCGCCAGCGCCGCTACGACAGCGCCTACGTGCTGCCCAATTCGGCCAAGTCGGCACTGGTGCCCTGGCTGGCGCGCATCCCCGAACGCATCGGCCACCGTGGCGAGGCGCGCCACCTGCTGCTGAACCGGCTGCACGACAGCGGGCCGGCCAAACGCAGTCCGATGGTCGAGCATTACGCGCAACTGGCCTTCGATCCCAAGCTGCCCTTGCCCGGCAAGGTGCCCGACCCGCGCCTGCAGCGCTCCGAGGAACGCGAGCGCGCGGTGCGGCACAAATTCGCCATCGAGACCGGCTCGCCGCTGATCGTTCTATGCCCGGGTGCCGAATACGGACCGGCCAAGCGCTGGCCGGCACGGCATTTCGGAGCGCTGGCCAGCCTGGCCGCGGCCGAGTGGCCCGAGGCCGAGATCGTGCTGCTGGGCTCGGCCAAGGAACGGGCCATTGCCACCGAGATCGCGGCGCTGTCGGGCCAGCCGCTGCGCAATCTGTGCGGCGAAACGTCGCTGGAAGAGGCGATCGCCATCGTCTCGCAGGCCAGCGGCGTGGTGTCGAACGATTCGGGTCTGATGCATCTGGCGGCCGCCTTCGGGCGCCCGCAGGTGGCGGTGTTCGGCTCGTCCGATCCGCGCCACACACCGCCGCGCTCGCCGCGCGCGCGCATCGAATGGCTGCACCTGGAATGCAGCCCGTGCTTTGAACGCGAATGCCCGCTGGGGCATCTGGATTGCCTGAACCGCGTACAGCCGGCCGCGGTGTTCGACAGCCTGACGCAGGCGATGCGCTTCGAGGCCAGCAGCATCCGGCCGGCGCGCTGAAAGCCGGCCTTGCCGGGCATGACCGGCCTTGCGCCCTAGAATTCGCTTTTCCGCCTCCTTCCAAGATACTCGTCATGCGCCGCGCACCGATTTTCACCACCGCAGAAGCCGTCGAAGAAGCCTTCTACGACGCGATGCAGCGCGCCGACCTCGACGCGATGATGAGCCTGTGGGCCGACGACGAGGAAGTCGTCTGCGTACACCCCGGCGGCGGCCGGCTGGTCGGACTGGACGCGATCCGCTCCGCCTGGGGGGCGATCTTTCACAACGGCGGCGTCGATGCGCGGCCGACCTCGGTGCGCACCTATACCGGCGCCGTCACCGCCGTGCACAGCGTGGTCGAGCAGGTGCTGGTCACCGGCCGCTCGGGGCGCAGCGAAGTGGCCGAATGCATCGCCACCAACGTCTACATCAAGCACGCCAGCGGCTGGCGCATCCTGCTGCATCAGTCGGCGCCGGCCCACGAAGAATCTCCGCCGATCGCGGCGGGCACGATGCTGCATTGAAGGCCGCCGCCGCTTTCGCCGCCAATCCCGCCCTGGCTGCGGGCCACCATCCGTATCGCGCGCCGGCCTGGCTGCCGGGCGCTCATTTGCAGACGATCTGGCCGGCGATGGTCACGCCGCGCCGCCCGCTTGCGTATCGCCGCGAGCGCTGGGAAACGCCGGATGGCGATTTCATCGATGTCGATTTCGCGCCAGGAAATGATGGGTCAGCAAGTACCGCGCCGTCCCTGGCGGTGCCCATCGCGACGGCTTCGGCCACCGCAGCACCTCGCCCCACCACCGGTGCGACACCGCTGCTGGTGCTGTTCCACGGCCTGGAAGGCAGCTCGCACAGCCACTACGCGCTGGCGCTGGCACGCGCCGCGCAGCAACGCGGCTGGCGCGCGGCGATTCCGCACTTTCGCGGCTGCAGCGGCGAGATCAATCGCGCGCCGCGCGCCTACCATTCGGGCGACTCGGCCGAGGCCGACTGGATCCTGCGCCGCTTCGCGCGTGAACACGGCCACGGCGCGCCGGTCTGCGCGGTCGGCGTATCGCTGGGCGGCAACGTGCTGCTCAAATGGCTCGGCGAACAGGGGCATGGCGCCGATTTCATCGCCGCCGCGGCGGCCGTCTCGGCGCCGCAGGATCTGCAGGCCGGCGCGCTGGCGCTATCGCGCGGCTTCAACCGCGTCTACATGCGGCACTTCCTCGCCACCTTGCGCGGCAAGAGCCTGGCCAAACTGGCGCAGCACCCGGGCCTGTTCGAACGCGAGCCGCTGCTGCGCGCGCGCGACTTCTTCGGCTTCGACGACGCGGTGACCGCGCCGATGCACGGCTTTGCCAGTTGCTACGACTATTGGGAGCGCTCGTCGTGCCGGCGCTTCCTGGCCGGCATCCGCCGGCCGGCACTGGTCATCAACGCGCTGAACGATCCGTTCCTGCCAGCCAAGGCGCTGGCTTCGCGCGACGAGGTGTCGGACTCGGTGACGCTGGACTATCCGCGCCATGGCGGCCACGTCGGCTTTCTGAGCGGAAGGCCGCCGGGGCAGCTCGACTGGCTGCCGGGGCGCATCATCGATTGGCTGCAACGTGCACTGGTCGAGCAAGGCGCTCGTGCGGCGGATGGGCTGCGCGCCAGTGCCGCAAACAACGGAGCCGCCGTACATGGATGATCAGGTGCTGCGCGCGATGACGCGCTGGCCGGATGTACCGGCCGTCTGGGGCTGGCTGCGGCTGGATCGCCGCGGCCGCTGGCTGCTGGTCGATCGCGGCCACCCCGATTTCGACGAAGCCCGCGACGGCGGCGGCAGCCCGATCACCAGTCCACCGATCATCGACTTCATCGGCCGCAACTATGCCGGCGACGAGCACGGCCGTTGGTATTGGCAGAACGGCCCGCAGCGCGTATACGTGGATCTGGACAGCGCGCCGTTGATCCTGCGCGTGCTCGATGCAGATGGCCCGACGATCGCCGCGCGGCATTTCGTCACGCATACGGGTTTCGGCGTGCAGCGCATCGATGCCGGCTGGATCGGGCCCGCCGGCGAGCTGCTGCTGCGCACCGACCTGGGCCCGGCGGTAGTGCACGATCTCGACGCGCCGACACTGCCGCTCGAAGAGCTCGGCGACACGGTCGCGCTGCTGCTCGACAGCGGGCTGCTGCCGCTGCACGCCACTACCGATCCGGCTGCGACGCTCGGCTACGATCCGCTGCCGCGCCGGTGATCATGCAGCTGCGGCTGCAGCTCGCGCTCTTGCCCACGCTCATCGGCACAGGACATGGAGCACAAGGCTCAGGGCGTTAACCCCAGCCGCCTCAGCGGCGCCCCGCCGCCTGCTCCTCGCGCTCGTAGCGCCACTGCGCTTCCAGTTCACGCAGCCGTGCATCGACCTGCGATGCGACGTAGAAATCAAGCTGGCGTCCGGCCCGCTGCGCCATACGCAGTTGTTCGATCGCTGCCGGCAGCGCGCCCAGCAGCACGAACTGCTCGGCCGCCGTGCGGTGCGCGCGCGCCGGCTGGCCCAGACCACCGTATGCCTCTGCCAGCAGCCGCCATATCTCGGGGTCGCTACGGTAGGCGGTCAGCGCTTCTTCGAGCGTGGCCACCGCCCCACGGAAATCGTGTTGCGCCAGCAGCACGCGTGCCTGCTGATGCAGCAGCGCGCGCGATGCAGGGAAACGCTTGCGCGCGTCGCTCAGCAGCGTCGCGGCGGCAGCCAGATCACCGGCTTCGATCTCGACCTGCACCGCCAGCCGTGCGATGAACGGATGGCCGTCGGGCAGGCGCCGGCGCAACTCAGCCAGCAAGCGGCGCGCGCCAGCGGCATCGCGCTGCGCGGCAAACACGGTGGCCAGCCCGAAGCGGCCGGCGTTTTCGTCGATGGTGCGCTCGCGCATCTGGCGCTCGAACACCGCCTGCGTCAGCCGCAGGCCATCCACGCTGGTGTCGGACAGGGCACGCAGCTTGGCGCGCGCCAGCACGAAATCGAAGCTGTCGGGGCGCTGCTTGTAGCGTGAAGCACCGACCCGGCTCTGGATGTCGGCGATGCGCTCGGACGTCAGCGGGTGCGTGCGCAGATACTCGGGCGCATTGTTTTCGTACAGCCGGCCGGCCTGCTGCAAGCGCCCGAAGAAGCCAACCATGCCATTGGTGTCGAAACCGCCCTGGCGCAGGATGTCGAAGCCGATGCGGTCGGCTTCGCGCTCGGCATCGCGCGAAAAGCTCAGCATCTGCTGCTGGTACATCGTGGTGCCCAGCGACGCGATGCCAATGCCGGCCTGCGGGTTCGAGCGCGCCGCCAGTGCCGACAGCACCAGCGCGGCCAGCATCAGCACCGAGCTTTGCCGATCGCGCGCCAGCATGCGCGCGATATGCCGCTGCGTCACGTGGCCGATCTCGTGCGCCAGCACGCCGGCCATTTCCGATTCGCTTTGCGCGGCCACGATCAGGCCGGTATGAACGCCGATGTAGCCGCCGGGCAGCGCGAACGCGTTCAAGGTGTTGTCGAGCACCAGGAAGAACTCGAACGAGTAGCCGGCCGCCGGCGCGGTGCTGGTCAGATCGAGCGCGAAGCGGTTCAGATAGTCGGTGAGCTCGGGATCGTCGTGGATGACGCCCTGGCGGCGCAGGTCGCGAACGATCGTCTCGCCGATACGCCGTTCGGTGCCCGGCGCCAGGTCTTCGGCGCCGGCGTCGCCCAGCCGCGGCAGGTTCTCGAACTGCGCGTAGGCAGCCGGCGGCGCGCAGCTCAAGGCGGCGGCCAGCAATGCCGTCAAGCAACGCGATACCCAGGCCATCGAACGACCATTTCTCCCTTGCGGGGGGTTGCTATCATAGCCTCGTACAGAGGCAGACCATGACTGATGACCCTTCGGCGCCGGACGTGCCCGGCTCACCGCAACCGCTGACCCATTTTGATCGTGCCGGACAGGCGCACATGGTCGACATCGGCGCCAAACCGGCCAGCCACCGCGTGGCCGTGGCGGTGGGCACGATCCGCATGCAGCCCGCCACCTTCGCGCTGGTGCGCGACGGCAACGCCCGCAAGGGCGACGTGCTGGGCGTGGCGCGCATCGCCGCCATCCAGGGCGCCAAGCGCACTTCCGACCTGATCCCGCTGTGCCATCCGATTGCGCTCACGCGCGTGGCGGTCGAGTTCCAGCTCGACGAGGCGGCGCACGCCGTGCACTGCCGCGTGCAGGCCGAATGCCAGGGCGCCACCGGCGTCGAGATGGAAGCGCTGACCGCCGTGCAGGTCGGGCTGCTCACCATCTACGACATGTGCAAGGCGGTAGATCGCGGCATGACGATCGGCGACGTGCGGCTACTCGAAAAACACGGCGGCAAGTCGGGCAGCTTCGTGGCTGGCTGACACTGCATGAAGCCGATGAGCCCGCGCGCCGCCCGCCTGTTCGCCCTCCGCCTCATTGCGGCCTGCGGCGTAGCCGCCTGTTCGCCCGCCGCATTCGCACAAGGCACCCTGCCGCAGGCACCGCGCCCGGTGCCTGGCTCGCTGCTCGATCGCGGCGGCATGCTGCCCGGCGGCACGCCCCCCGGCGCGGCCGTGGCCGTGCCGCCGACAACCGTGCCGGTGCGGCGCGTCTCCAGCGGCAGCGGCTTCTACGTCACGGTCGACGGCCACCTGGTCACCAACTACCACGTGGTCGACGGCTGCAAGCGGCTGGCGCGCGGCGACGGCACCGAGCTGACGCTGCTGGCCAGCGACCCGGCCAACGACGTAGCGCTGCTCAAGGGCCCAGCGGTGTTCAACGCGGCGCAACTGCGCGCCACTCCCGAGGCGCGCCAGGGCGAAGACGTGCTCACCTACGGCTTTCCGCTGCAGGGCATGCTGTCGTCGTCAGGCCAGCTCAACGCCGGCATGGTGTCGGCGCTGGCCGGCCTGCGCGACAACGCCGCGCAGTTGCAGATCGACGTGCCGGTGCAGCCGGGCAATAGCGGCGGCCCGCTGCTCGATCGCCACGGCCACGTGGTCGGCGTGGTGGTGGCCAAGCTGAACGCGCTGCGGGTGGCGCAAATCACCGGCGACATCCCGCAGAACATCAACTTCGCCATCAAGCTGGCGCCGGTGCTGGCGCTGCTCGACGGCCAGGGCATCGCCTACCGTGTCGGCGACGGATCGGCACGCACGCTGTCGAATCTGGAGATCGCCGACGCGGCGCGTGCGTTCACGACGGCGGTCTGGTGCCAGCGCTAGATTGACCGGAGTCAAACCGCGCAGTAAACGGCGAACAGCGCGGCTCGGCGGCGAGCCGGCGGCAGTTCATCAGGCGCTTGCTTCGGCCGCGCCACCGGATTCCTTAAAACCATCCCCATGAACAAGGAGGGTCGAGGACGCATTGCGTGCCGAATGATCAGCGGCGACACACAACGAAGGAAAATGGCTCGCGCCGGATAAAACCGAGTGATATCGTTACCCGCAGGAGAAACACCATGCGCGCGCATCTCGGTCGTTTGCTTGTCGGCTCCCTGCTGTCTCTATGCATAGCGGCGCCGATGGCGGCCGCCGCCCAGGAAGACATCAAGATCCCCTGGCGACCCGACCGCCTGCGCACCTTCGACGACAGCAACGCAACGAGCGGTGAGCTCAATGCGAAACTGTTCCGCCCTCCTGGCGATGCCGCCGCGCCGTTCGTCGTCTTCCTGCATGGCTGCGCCGGCCTCGACCTGAATCTTCAAGGCCACTGGGCTCGGTTCTTCAATGAGCGCGGCGTC
>JAFKGG010000086.1 GCA_017307915.1 Burkholderiales bacterium
GATGAACATCTGGCCGCTATTGACGCGCGAGCCGCCGGTGAAACCGGTGACCGAGGCCACCGCCGGGTCGCGGCGCACGATCTCGATGAACGAGGCCAGCTTGCCGCGCATCGCCTGGAACGAGATGCTCTGGTCGGCACGGATCGAACCCACCAGGCGGCCGGTATCCTGCTGCGGGAAGAAGCCCTTGGGCACGATCGCATACAGCCAGACGTTCAGCGCCACGGTGGCCGCCAGCACCAGCAGCATCAGCCAGCCGTGATCGAGCGCCCAGCCGACGCTGCGCGCATAACCGTTGGTCAGGCCGTCCATCATGCGGCGCCCGAACCGGCCCAGCCGCCCCTCGCGCTGCACATGCTGCGCGCGCAGCCAGCGCGCGCTGAGCATCGGCGTGGTGGTCAGCGAGATCAGCATCGAGATCAGGATCGCCACCGACAGCACTACCGCAAACTCGCGGAACAGCCGGCCCACGATGCCGCCCATCGCCAGGATCGGGATGAACACCGCGATCAGCGACAGGCTGATCGCCACCACCGTGAAGCCGACTTCGCGCACGCCGCGGATCGCCGCCTGCAACGGCGTTTCACCCGACTCGATGCGGCGCGAGATATTCTCGAGCACGACAATGGCATCGTCGACGACGAAACCGGTGGCGATGGTGAGCGCCATCAGCGACAGATTGTCGAGGCTGTAGCCGGCCAGGTACATGACGCCGAAGGTGCCGATCAAAGAGGTCGGCACGGCCACCGCCGGGATCAACGTGGCGCGCAGGTTGCGCAGGAACAGGAACACCACCATCACCACCAGCGCCACCGAGATCAGCAGCGTGCGCTCGACCTCGCGCAGCGAAGCGCGGATGGTCGTCGTGCGGTCCATCACCACGTCGACCGCCACCGTGGCCGGCACCGAGGCGCGCAGCACCGGCAGCAGCTCATAGATGCGATCGACGGTCTCGATGATGTTGGCCGCCGGCTCGCGGTTGATGATCAACAGCACCGACGGCCGGCCATTGGCCGAACCCGCATTGCGCTCGTCTTCCACCGATTCGCGCACGTCGGCCACGTCGGCCAGCCGCACGGCCGCGCCGTTGCGATAGGCCACGATCAAGGGCACGTAATCCGCCACGCGCATGGACTGGTCGTTGGCGCCGATCTGCCAATGCCGCTCGCCGTCGGACACCGAGCCCTTGGGCCGGTTGGCATTGGCCGCGGCGATCGCCGTGCGCACCGCCTCGATGCCGATACCGTAGCGGTCGAGCTGCAGCGGATTGACCTGCACGCGCACCGCCGGCAAGGAGCTGCCGCCGACGCTGACCTGGCCCACGCCGCCGACCTGCGACAGCTTCTGCGCCAGCACCGTCGAGGCCACGTCGTAAAGCTGGCCCTGCGTCATCGTGTCCGAGGTCAGCGCCACGATCATGATCGGCGCGTCGGCCGGATTCACCTTGCGATAGGTGGGATTGCGCACCAGGCCGCTGGGCAGGCTGGCGCGCGCGGCGTTGATCGCCGCCTGCACGTCATTGGCCGCCGCTTCGATGCTGCGGTTCAGGTCGAACTGCAATACGACGCGCGTCTGCCCCAGCGAGCTGTTCGAGGTCATCTCGGTGACGCCGGCGATCGTGCCCAGCGCGCGCTCCAGCGGCGTAGCCACGGTGGCGGCCATCACCTCGGGGCTGGCGCCGGGTAGCGAGGCCGACACCGAGATGGTCGGGAAATCGACCTGCGGCAAGGGCGACACCGGCAACAGCCGGAACGCCGCCAGCCCGGCCAGCACGATGGCCAGCGTCAGCAGCGTGGTGGCCACCGGCCGGCGGATGAACAGCTCGTAGGCACTCATGCCGGCGGCTCCACCCTGCCGAGACGGCGCTGCCGGCGCTCGTGCATCCAGCGCGCGCCGCGATCAAAGGTCAGATAGATCACCGGCGTGGTGAACAGCGTCAGCACCTGGCTCACCAGCAGGCCGCCGACCATCGTCACGCCCAAGGGCTGGCGCAGCTCGGAGCCCACGCCGGTGCCCAGCATCAGCGGCAAGGCGCCCAGCAGCGCCGCCAGCGTCGTCATCAGGATCGGCCGGAAACGCAGCAGGCAGGCCTGGAAGATCGCCTCGCGCGGTGCCAGACCCTGGCCGCGCTCGGCGTCGAGCGCGAAGTCGATCATCATGATCGCGTTCTTCTTGACGATGCCGATCAGCAGCACGATGCCGATCACCGCCACGATGCCCAGATCGCTGCCGGCCAGCAGCAGCGCCAGCAGCGCCCCCACGCCGGCCGACGGCAACGTCGACAGGATGGTGACCGGATGGATGTAGCTCTCATAGAGCACGCCCAGCACGATGTACATGGTGACGATCGCCGCCAGGATCAGCAGCAGCGTGCTGTCCAGCGAGGCCTGGAAGGCCAGCGCCGCGCCCTGGAAGCTCGTCTGCATGCTGCCGGGCAGCCCGATCTCACGCTCGGCATCGCGAATCGCCTGCACCGCCCCGCCCAGCGAAGCGCCCGGCGCCAGGTTGAACGACACGGTGACGGCGGGGAACTGCGCGATGTGATTGATGACCAGCGACGCCGGCCGTTCGACCACGCGTGCGATGCTCGACAAGGCCAGCAGCTTGCCGTCGCGGCCCGTGACGTAGATCGATTCGAGCGCGCGCGGCCCGGTCTGGTAGGCCGGCGCCACTTCCAGCACCACGCGATACTGGATCGACTGCGTGAAGATGGTCGAGATCTGCCGCTGCCCGAAGGCGCTGTACAAGGCATTGTCGATCGCCAGCATCGACACGCCCAGCCGCCCGGCCGCATCGCGGTCGATTTCAAGATACGCCTGCAGGCCGCGATCCTGCAGGTCGCTGGCCACGTCGGTCAGTTGCGGCAAGGCGCGCAGCCGCTCGACCAGCCGCGGCACCCAGGTGGCCAGCCGCTCGGGGTCGGAGTCTTCCAGCGTGAACTGATATTGCGTGCGGCTGACGCGGTCTTCGATGGTCAGATCCTGCACCGGCTGCATGTACAGGCGGATGCCGGGCACGTCCTGCAGCGCGCGCTGCAGGCGGCGGATCACGCCTTGCACGTCGGTGTCGCGCGCTTCCTTGTGCTTCAGGTTGATCAGCAGGCGGCCGGTGTTCAGCGTCGGGTTGACGCCGTCGACGCCGATGAACGAACTGACGCTATCCACCGCCGGGTCTTTCAGGATCTCGCGCACCAGCGCGCGCTGGCGCTCGGCCATCGCCGGGAACGAGATCGACTGCGCGGCTTCTGAAATCCCCTGGATGACGCCGGTGTCCTGCACCGGGAAGAAACCCTTGGGCACGATCATGTACAGCCAGACGGTCAGCACCAGCGTCAACACCGCCACCGCCAGCGTCCAGATCTGCCGATCGAGCACCCAGTTCAGCCAGCGGCCATAGCCGGCGATGATGTAGTCGAACACCGCGCCGGTGGCGCGATACAGGCGCCCCTGCCGCTCTTCGGGCACGTGGC
>JAFKGG010000439.1 GCA_017307915.1 Burkholderiales bacterium
AGGGCATCCACGATTCCATCGCCGGCGGCAGTTACGCGGCGAACATCGCCAAGGCCAAGGGCCTGAAGAAGTGGGCGACCTGCTCGCCGGACTACGCTTACGGCCGCGACACCACGGCGGAATTCGTTACCTACCTCAAGCACTTTGCGCCGGACGTCGAGATCATCAGCGAGAACTGGCCGAAACTGTTCCAGCCGGATTACACCGAGACGGTGACCAAGATTCTGCAGGCGAAGCCGCAGGCGCTGTATTCCGCGCTGTGGGGTGGCGATCTCACGTCTTACATCGATCAGGCCAACATCTACGCGATGTTCACCCAGATGGAAATGTTCGCGGTCAACATGGCGGACTACACCGCGCTGACCGTGGTGAAGAACTTGCCAAAGGGCATTCACTCCGGCAACCGCTACATCAAGACCTATCCGGCCACCGCCGAGAACGCCGCGTGGGGCGATGCCTACAAGGCGAAGTACAAGGAATATCCCACCAACTGGTCGTGGCAGAACGCGACCGCGGTGATGTTCCTCAGCGAAGCCGCGAAGAAGGCCAACTCCACCGATGGCAAGAAGCTTGCGGAAGTGCTCACCGGCCTCACCATCAAGTGCCCGTTCGGCGCCGACGGCACCGTGACGATGCGCGGTGAGGACCGTACCCTGGTCGGCTACGCCATCGGCTGGGGCACTACCATCCCGAACGAGCCCTACGTGCCGGAGGTCAAGAGCGGCGACTGGAAACAGATCTTCGCGCTCGAAGCCGAATGGAAGAAGAGCAAGGGTTACACCTGATCGTCAGGTGTGGGGTGTTCGTGATGAGCGTACACCCCATACACGGCGTCGTCCCCGCGAAGGCGGGGACCCATACGCTGTGTCATTGATGAAAGCCACCAAAGTCATTCCCGCGGCACTGGAATATCTTGCGGCGGGGATGGAGGTTATGGGACGCTGCTTGCGTCGGAACGACTCGCAGAACGTCACCATCTAACGACGGACACTTCCCTTGGATCTCGACGCGCTTATCGGCTGTCTTGGCAGCTCCGCCTGCGTGGTGACGCAGACCACCAGCGGCCTCATCATCGGCATGCTGCTGTTTCTCGTCGCCGTCGGGCTGACGCTGATCTTCATCACGCACGATCTGCGCGTGGCCGGCGAAGTGGCCGACCAAGTGGTGGTGATGAACCGCGGCAGCATCGTCGAGCGCGGCGCGCCCGAGCAGGTGCTGGGCGCGCCGCGGCACGCCTACACGCGGCAGCTGGTCGAAGCGGTGGCCGGCGCCACCTTCATCGGCACGCTGGCCGCGGACGACGCCGCTGCCGGCCTGCAGCCGCAGGGGGCCTGAGCGTGAGCGCGCCGCATGGCGAAGCTGCAATGAGAGAAGCTGCAATGAGCGACGATGCAATGCGTGGCGGTGCAATGCGCAAAGACATGGCGCGCGACGGCATGACGCCCGAAGACGCGATGCGCGACGAGCTGGCCACGCTGTACCGGCTGATCGCGCATCTGCGCATGACCGACATCATCGACACGCACATCAGCTCGCGCGTGCCCGGCACCGCCGGCCATTTCCTGATCAATGCCTACGGCAAGCTGTTTCACGAGATCGGGCCCGACGACCTGGTGAAGATCGACATCGACGGCGAGATCGTCGATCCGGCGCGCGACGGCGGCAAGCGCGTCAACAAGGCCGGCTTCGTGATCCACTCGGCCGTGCACCGCGCGCGGCACGACGTGGTGTGCGTGATCCACACGCACACCGCCGACGGCATCGCGGTGTCGGCGCAGGAAGCGGGGTTGCTGCCGATCTCGCAGCATGCGCTGAAGTTCCACGGGCGGCTCAGCTACCACGACTATGAAGGCATCGCGCTCGACCTGGACGAACGCGAGCGGCTGGTGGCCGACCTGGGCCGCAACGACGCGATGATCCTCAGGAACCACGGGCTGCTGGCGGCGGGCCGCTCGATCGCCGCCGCGTTCACCAACATCTATTTTCTGGAACGCGCCTGTTCCGCGCAGATCAAGGCGCAGGCCGGCGGCGCCGCGCTGCGTATTCCGTCGCCGGCGGTGTGCGAGAAAACGGCGGCCCAATTCGACCCCGAAGCCAGCGACTGGCACAGCCAGCTGTTCTGGGAATCGGCGCGCCGGCTGGTGCGGTGAACGACGCGCGCCGGCCTTCAGGTCGGCAGCGCGCTGGGCTTGCTCTTGCCGCGCGCCAGCCGCGGCGCCGCGTTGCGCGGCTGATGCACGGCCTCGGGGGCCAGTTGCTGCAGCCAGTAGGGCATCAGCTCAGCCAGCAGCTCGCGCGGCTCGAAGGCGTCGCTCGACAGCGTCCACTCGGCCCAGATGCCCTTCAGATAGGCGGTAATGGTGCGCGTGATCATCGCGCAGTTGGCGCGGCTGCCGTGCTGCCGCGCCACAGCCCTGACCAGCGACAGCAACTGCTTTTCAAAGCGCGAATAGATCTCTTCGTGCACGCGCCGCACCACGTCGTTGGTGTGCGTCAGCTCGAAGAACAGGAAGCGGATGCGCACGTAGTTGCGATCGAGCAGCGGCGGCTGCAAGCCGGCATTGATGAACGCCACCAGCTGGCTGAGCGGATCGGGCGGCGTGACGGCGAGGATTTCCTGCGTCTGCTTCTGCAGGCGCTCGGACATGTCGCGATAGGTGGCCGCCAGCAGCTCGTCTTTCGAGTTGAAGTAGTGCCGCACCATGCCCAGCGACACGCCGGCCTCGGCCGCGATGGTGCGCACGCTGGTGTCGAACACGCCGAGCTGGCACAGGCAGCGGAAGGTGGCATCGATCAGTTCCTGGCGGCGGATGTCCGCACCCTTCTTCGAGAAGCTGCGTCGGTCGGTGGTGCTCATGGCTGCAGAGATGGGATGAAGCGCAATCGGAAACGCCATGCACAGGATACACGCGCAAGCGTCTTGAAAAGACTCGCACTAAATAATACGATCGTATAAAATCAAAATCATCCGGCGTGTATCGGCCTTCACGGCCGGCGTCGTCAACTCAAGATCCGGAGCGCTTCAATGACTGACCTCGCCCAGCGACCCCGCCCCATTGCGCACGGCGACATCGCCATCAACAAGACGGCCCTGCCCCGCTCGCGCCACCTGCCCGGCGAGATCTACACCTCGCCCGAGATCTACGCGCAGGAGATGCAGGAATACTTCTTCAAGGAATGGCTGTTCGTCGGCCGCGCCGAGCAATTCGGCAAGCCCGGCGACTATCGCGCGCTGCGGCTGCTCGGCCGCCCGGTGCTGATCGCCAGGAACAAGGAAGGCGCGATCCACGCCTTTCACAACATGTGCCTGCACCGCGGCGTGGAAGTGGCCGACGGCGAAGGCAACGCGCGCTCGTTCAAGTGCCCTTATCACGGCTGGACCTACGACCTGAACGGCCAGCTGGTGGGCGCGGCCTACATGAAGGACACCGAGGACTTCGACGCCGCCACCTGCACGCTGCCGCGCATCCACCTGGAAAACTGGCGCGGCAACCTGTTCATCAACTTTGCCGAGCAGCCCAAGCCGTTTGCGCAGGCCACCGAGCATCTGGAACGCGACTTTGCGATCCTGCATTCCGAGCGCTGCCGGCTGGCCGACATCACGCGCACCACGCTGAACTGCAACTGGAAGTTCTTCCATGAAAACCTGATGGATTACTACCACGTCGGCGTGCTGCACGCGAAAACCTTCGGCGCACGCTTTTCATGGACGCCCGAGAACCTGGCGCTGCAGTCCGGCGGCGGCCTGACGATGCGCTACCTGGCCTCGCCTTCCACGCCCGACGGCATCAGCCTGTTCGGCAAGGCACCGTGGCTGGAACACGAGGAAAACTCGTTCGCCTGTACCGCCTTCTATCCGCCGAACATGACGCTGTTCGGCCGCATCGACATGGTCAAGATCATCACCGCGTGGCCGCTGGGCCCCGACCGCTGCGAGGTGTCGATCTTCATGATGTTCCCCGAAGAGTTCTTCGCGCACGACGATTTCGAGAACAAGGTGGCCGTTTATCGCGAATACCAGAAGGCCATCTACGAAGAAGACCGTTCGATGATCGAATCGATGCAGCGCGCAATGTCGCTGCCCAACTACGTGCCGGGCCGGCTGTCGGTGATGGAAAAGCCGATCCATCATTTCCTGGGCAGCTACATCGAACGCATGTTCGGCCCCGATGCGTAAGGCGCGATGAACGGCACCGGCAGCACGCGCACCCTGGCACGCGTCAGTGCCGTGCGCACCATCGCGCAAGATATCGTCGAGCTGACGCTGGTTGCGCAGGGCGGGCGCTTTGCGCCTTATGAAGCCGGCGCGCACGTGCGCCTGCACCTGGGCGATGGCCTGGAGCGCAGCTATTCGCTGTGCGGCGAGCCGGCCGACGGCAGCCGCTACGTGATCGCGGTGCGGCTGGAGCCGGCCTCGCGCGGAGGCTCGGCGGCCGTGCACCGGCTGCGCGCCGGCGACACGCTTGCGCTCAGCGGCCCGTTCAACCTGTTTCCGGTGGACTGGAGCGAGCCGTGCCTGGTGCTGCTGGCCGGCGGCATCGGCATCACGCCCGTGTATGCGATGGCGCTCGAAGCGGCGCGGCGCGGCCATCCGTTCGAGCTGCATTATTTTGTGCGCAGCCATGAGCATGCCGCCTATGCCGATGAACTGCGGCGGCTGGGCCTGACCGCCGCGACGCAATTGCACGTGGGCCTGGACCCGGTCGCGGTGCGCGCACAGGTCGAAGCGATCGTGCGGCGCATGCACGGCGGCGAAGGCCTGTACGTCTGCGGCCCGCGGCCGATGATCGAGCTGGCGCGCGAGGTGGCCGGCGGCACGCTGGCGCCCGGGCGCATCCACTGGGAAAGCTTCGGCGGCGGCGAGGCCGCTGCGGCCGCAGCGGGCGCCGCTGACAGCGACAGCGAACAACCTGCCGACACGCCCTTCGAGATCCGCCTGGCCAGCGGCGAAGGGCCGTTCGAAGTGCCCGCCGGGCAATCGGCGCTGCAAGTGCTGCTGGCGGCCGGCATCGACGTGCCGCACTCGTGCCGCGAAGGCGAATGCGGCATGTGCGTGGTCGACGTGGTCGAAGGCGTGCCCGAGCACCACGATCATTTTCTGAGCGACGCCGTGCGCGCCGGCAACGGCTGCATGGCCTTGTGCGTATCGCGCGCCCGCACGGCCTCGATCGTCGTGGATTTCTGAACAGCAACCCAAGCCAGGGCCGGCCGCGCCGCCTGCCCGAAGGAGCCTCCATGTTTTCCCATCCTCGTCTTGCGCGTGCCGCCGATTGCCTGGTGCGCGAGCAGTTCTGCGTCTCGGCGGGCGAGAGCGTGCTGATCACCGCCGATTCATCGGTCGAACACCGGCTGATCGATGCGCTGGTGCAGGCCGTGCTGCGTTGCGCCGGCAAGCCGCTGGTTGCGCTGGCGCCCACGCTGCCGTTCCAGGGCGGCTTGTCGGACCCCTACGTGGGCGATTCGCTGGGGGCCGCCGTGGTCGCCTCCGACGTGTGGCTGGACCTGTGCTTTCCCTATCACGCCGGCTCGAAGATCCACGACGCGGCAATGCAGGCCAGGCGCTGCCGCTACGGGCTGGTCTCGCTGTCGAGCGCCGCGAGCCTGGAACGGCTGTATGGCGCGGTGGACTTCCCGGCGCTGCTCGATTTCAACATCGCGTTCATGGAGTTCGTCGCCGCGGCCGCCGGCCAGACGGCGCGCTTCACCTGCCCGGCTGGCACCGACGTCAGTTTCATGCTCGACGAGGTCAAGCTCAAGCGCGCGCGCTGCTGCGACAAGCCGGGCATGGACACCGTGCCCGGCGCGCAAAGCCTGTATCCGGTGCGTGATTCGGTGCATGGGCGCATCGTCATCCAGGCGCTGTTCGATGAAAGCTATCGGCGCCTGCGCACGCCGATCACCATCCGTTCGGCCGGGCGCATCAGCGCCATCGAAGGCGGCGCGCCGGAAGACATCGCCAGCTTCGACCGCGCGCTGCGCCGCGCCAGCGGCCAGGGCAACCTGGGCACGTTCATCCACTTCACCTATGGTTTTCACCCGGCGGCGCGGCTGACCGGCGAGCAGTTCATCGAAGACATCCGGCTGCCCGGCACCAATGCGATCGGCATGGGCCTGCCATGGTGGGAAGCCGGCGGCGGCGAGAACCACCCCGATGGCGTGGTGCTCGATCAATCGCTGTGGATCGGCGACGTGCAGGTGCTCGACCAGGGCCGCTTCATCGGCCCGCCTTCATTGACCGCACTGCACGCCGCGATGGCGCGCCGGCTCGACTGAGCACTTGCAACGGAGACACACGATGGCGATCCGACCGATCCTGAAGATGGGCAACCCGGCGCTGCACGTGGTGTCGCTGCCGGTGGCCGACCCCGGCAGCGCCGAGACCCGCGCGTTGATCGACGACATGCGCGACACGCTCGAATCGGTGTCCGGCATCGGCCTGGCTGCGCCGCAGATCAGCGTGCCGCTGCGCGTGGTGCTGTACTGTCTGCCCGCCGCACGCATTCCGCAGGGCGCCGCGACCCAGCCGGTGCCATGGACGCCGCTGATCAACCCGGTGATCACGCCGCTTGGCGACGAAAAGGTCGACCTGTGGGAACGCTGCCTGTCGCTGCCGGGCCTGTATGCGCGCGTGCCGCGTCATCGGCACATCGAGATCCGCTACCAGAACATCGACGCGCAGTGGATCACGCGGCAGTGCCATGGCTATCACGCCACGCTGCTGCAGCATGAATGCGACCATCTCGACGGCGTGCTGTATCCGGCGCGCATGCCGGACGCGAGCACGCTGGCGTATGCGTCAGAGGTTTGCGGCCCGGCAGGCGTCTATACCTATTCCGTGGCTGAGTTCGACGGCACCTGATCGGCGGCCTCGCCGCCCGCGGTCGGTTATGCTGGCCGTGCTGCTGAGCCGGTCCCGTCAGCACGGCTCGTATCGCACGGCCCGCGGCATGGGCCGGCAACATTCGCCGGCGGCGGCAGCAGGCACTGAGGCAAGCGACGGGCATCTCGTTTGATACTGGCACCAGCGCCTTGCCGCGCACGGCCTCCGGCCGGCCGGCGGTTTCATGGAGAGCCAGTCATGCAAAGCATCTGCCATCCGATCGATCAGCGGGCCTGCCCGCAACGCATCTCGCCGCAGCGAACCGCACTCACGCTGCTGGCGCTGACAGCCGCGCTGGCCGCATTGGCCGCGGCAGCGCCGGCCGCCGCGCAAAGCAGCGGCAATGCCCAGCAGCGCTATCAGGAAGAACGCGCCGCGTGCAACACGGCACCCGCCTACATCGATCGCGCCGCCTGCGTGCGCGAAGCGGGCGCCGCGCTGCAAGCGGCCCGGCGCGGCCAGCTCGGCAACGGACCCAACGTCAACTACGAACAGAACGCGCTGATGCGCTGCAATCCGCTGCCGCCGGAAGAACGCACCGATTGCGAGGCGCGCGTGCACGGTCAGGGCACCGCGCGTGGCAGCGTCGCTGAAGGCGGCATCTATCGTGAAAGCGTGACGCGCATGGTGCTCACGCCCGATGGCTGGCGGCCGTTGAAACCGGGTGAGCAGCCCGGCACGATGCCTGCGCCCGCGACGGATTCGAGCGCCCGCTGATTGCCGCGCCTGTCAATCACAGCGCCTGCACGGCACCGTGCAGGCGCGACGAGGCGCTACGAGACCCTATCCGCGACCGCGCCGGCGCGTATCGAACACATCCCGCACGCAATCGAGGAACTCGGCCGCCAGTACCGGTAGAAGCCGGTGCCCGGCACGCACCGAATAGCATCGGAACTCCACCGCCGGCGAAAACGGCCGCGCGGTCAGATTGGGCAGCGGCAGACGGCGAATGACCAGCGGATTGACCACGCTGACGCCGAGCCCCAGGCTCACCATGGTGCAGATCGTCGTGGCGTAGGGAGTTTCCAGCGTCAGTCGGCGCCGGTCGGGCTTGAAGGCGGCATCGATCTCGGCGCGCGAGCGATCGGCGCCGGCCAGCGAGATGAAGTGTTCGCCGTCGAGATCGCTGGCAGCGATGCGGCGCTTGCGTGCCAGTCGGTGGTCCGACGGAACGACGCACAAGCCGTTCTCCTGGTGCAGCAGTTCGACCGCCAGTTCGGGCATGTCGGATACGTATGAGGCGAGTCCGAAATCGCAGAAACCCGACGAGGTCCATTTGCAGACGGTGGCCGAATCGCTGGTATGCACGGTAACGCCGGTATCGGGCCGGCGCTGCCGGAAGAGCTGCAACGCCGGCGGCAGCACGCCGATCGAAAGCGCGGGCGATGCGGCGATCTTCAAGCCGCCCGTGCCCAGTTCGCGGATCGTATCGGCGATTTCCTTGATCGCCGCCAGGCCCACGAAGGAGCGCTGCACTTCCAGATACAGCGCCTCGGCTTCCGGTGTCGGCACCAGCCGCAGCCCGACGCGCCGGAACAGCTCGAAGCCGAGCCCGCGCTCGAGCTTGGCGATCAGGCGGCTGATGTTCGGTTGCGAGGTATGCAGGCTTGCCGCCGATACGGTCATCGAGCGCGTCTGCATGACGGAGCGGAAGGTTTCGATCTGCTTGAAATCCATGACGACCCCGGTGCGGGCGCTGCATATCAAATCTGCATGCAAGCCCTGTAAAGACGAATTTGACCGCATTATGGCCCGTTCCTACACTGGTCCGCCATGGAGTCCAAGATCAGCCGGCGTCTTGCCGAAGCGACGGCCCCCGAGGTCTGCGAACACGTGTACGGGCCGCGGTTGGGGCGCGATTTCCCGGCGGTATTCAGCCATCTCACCGACATCAATCAGGCCCATCTGCTGATGCTGTTGCGCGCCGGGCTGATGCCGCGCGAGGCGGCGCGCACGCTGGCCGCCGCGTTGCTGCGCATCGAAGCCGACGGCGTCGACGCCGTGCCGCTGGATCCGGCCATCGAGGACGCCTACTTCAATTACGAAGCGCATCTGATGCGCGTGGCCGGCCCGCATGCCGGCGGCAGCCTGCACGTGGCCCGCAGCCGCAACGACATCCTGGCGACCATCGACCGCATGCGCGCGCGCGAAGCGCTGCTACGGCTGATGGCGGCGGGCACTCGGGCATGCACGTCGGCGCTGGACAATGCGCTCGCGTACATAGAGACGGTGATGCCCGGCTATACGCATCTGCAGCCGGCGCAGCCGATCACCTACGGCTACTACCTGCTGGGCGTGACCGAAGCGTTCTCGCGCGACGTCGACCGCATCGCGTCGGCGCTGCCGGAGCTGCAACGCTGTCCGCTGGGTGCTGGGGCGCTGGCCGGCACTGCGTTTCCGATCGAGCAGCAGCAGGCGGCTCGACTGCTTGGTTTTCTCGACGTAGTGCCGAACGCGCTCGATGCCGTGGCCTCGCGCGATTACGCGCTGGCATTGATGTCGGCGTTCGCGATCGCCGGCGCCAGCGCCAGCCGCGTGGCGCAGGACTATTTCGTCTGGTGCACGCCGGAATTCGGTCTGATCGATTTTCCCGACAGCGTGGCCGGCACCTCCAGCATCATGCCGCAGAAGAAGAATCCGGTGGTGCTGGAAGCGCTCAAAGGCAAGGGCGGGCATCTGACGGGCCTGCTGATGTCGGCGCTGGCCACCGTCAAGGGCGTGAACTTCACGCATACCGGCGACGGCAACCGCGAGAGCATGCGCAGCTTCTTCGAGGCCGCCGACGAATGCCTGCGCGTCTACGCATTGATCGAGCTGGTGTTGCGCACCGCGGCCCCCGACGCGGCGCTGATGCTCGAGCGTGCGCGCGGCGATTTCTGCACGGCGACCGATCTGGCCGATGCGCTGGTGCGCGAGCGCGGTCTGTCGTTTCGCGAAGCGCATCATGTCGTAGGCGCCGTGGTACGCGCCGCCATGCAGTCCGGATTGGCTGCGCACCAGATCAGCTCGGCGATGGTCGATCGTGCGAGCCTGGCGCAGATCGGGCGCGAGCTGAACCTCGGCGACGACGCGGTGCGCCGCAGCCTCGATCCGGCGGTCACGACCTTCGAGCGTCGGCACGGCGGCGGCCCGGCGCCGGCGCAGGTGCGCCGGCGAGCCGAGGCGCTGCGCGATGTCGCCGTCCGGCGGATCGAGGCAATGCGCGCCGAGCAGGACCGGCTGACGACAGCGCGCGCGGCGCTCAAATCAGAGATCCGCTCGGTCGCCGCCGGCTGAGCGGCGTCCCATGCACCGATGAGCTCCGTGGCCAGCCATTCCGGGATCCTGGTCATCGGTGGCGGGCTGGTCGGCGCGTGCATCGCATACGGCCTGGCGCGCGGAGGCACGGCGGTGACGGTGCTCGACGAGGGCGATGTCGCTTTTCGCGCCACGCGCGGCAATTTCGGTCTGGTGTGGGTGCAGAACAAGGGCGTCGGCCTGCCGGCCTATGCGCAATGGAGCCGCGACGCGGCGGCGCTGTGGCCTGCCTTTGCCCGCGAGCTGCAGACCTTGACCGGCATCGACGTGCATCTGGAACAGCCGGGTGGCTTCTACCTGTGTTTCACCGAAGCCGATTGCCATGAGCGCGAGCGCAGCCTGCGCGACATTCAGCAGGCGGCGCAAGGACCTTATCCGTTCCAGATGCTCGGGCGCAGCGAACTGCGCGCCCGCCTGCCGGCGATCGGCCCGGATGTCGTCGGCGCAAGCTATACGCCGATGGACGGCCACGTCAATCCATTGAAGCTTTTTCGCGCGCTACGCGCGGCCTGTCTGCATCATGGCGTGCGCCTGCAGTCCAGCGCGCGCGTCGAGCGGATCGAATACGGCGGCGACGGCTTCACGGTGACCACGCAAGCCGGCACGCATCGCGCGCGCCGGATCGTGCTGGCCGCCGGGCTGGGCAATGCGGCGCTCGCGGCCCAGGTCGGACTGTATGCGCCGGTCGTTCCCAGTCGCGGGCAGGTGCTGGTGACCGAGCGCCTGCAACGCTTTCTCGAGTATCCGACCAACAAGCTGCGCCAGACCGACGAAGGAACGGTGCAGATCGGCGATTCGGTGGAGAACGTCGGCTACGACGACGGTACGACCTTCGACGTGATGCAGTTCATGGCGCAGCGCGCGGTGCGCGCGTTCCCGCTGCTGCGCGACGTCAACCTGGTGCGCGCCTGGGGCGCGCTGCGCGTGATGACGCCGGATGGGTTTCCGTTGTATGAACAGTCGCGCGAGTGTCCCGGCGCCTACGTCGCCACCTGCCATAGCGGTGTCACGCTCGCGGCGGCGCACGCGCTGGTCGTCGCGCCGTGGGTCGCCGGCGGCGAAATGCCGGCCGCCCTCGCGCCCTTCGGCAGCGCGCGGCTGCGCGGTGCTGAGAAACACGCGATGTACGTGAACTGAGATCATGAATGCCAATCGATTCAGGACGCTGCCGGTGGCGGACGCGGATCCCGAGCTCGCCTTCACTTTCGAGGGGCATCCGCTGGCGGCCCGGCAGGGCAACAGCGTCGCCGCTGCGCTGCTGCAAGCCGGGGTCGTCGCGTTCCGGCGCACGGCCGTATCGGGCGCCCCGCGCGCGCCTTATTGCATGATGGGGGCGTGCTTCGACTGCCTGGTCGAGATCGATGGCGTACCGAATCGCCAGGCCTGTCTGATCGAGCTTCGCGCCGGGATGGCTGTACGCATCCAACAGGGGCGCCGGCAGCTGGCGGACGCGGAGCCGGACGATGAATGAGCGCGTCGATGTCGGGCGCGACGTCGAGGTCGACATCGCGGTCGTGGGCGCTGGTCCAGGGGGCATGGCGGCCGCCGTCGCCGCGCGCAGTGCCGGCCGTTCGGTCGTGGTGCTCGATGAGCAGCCGCGGCCCGGTGGGCAGATCTACCGTGGCATCGAGAATGCGACGCCGGCGCTGCGCGGCGTGCTGGGCACCGACTATGCAGCGGGGGCCGCGCCGGTCGATGCCTTGCGGGCAAGCGGAGCGCACTACGTGCCTGGCGCGGCGGTGTGGCAGATCACCCGCGAGCGCGAGCTGCACTATCTGCAGGATGGCGCGGCGCGTCGGCTGCGGGCCGGCCGCGTGATTCTGTGCATGGGGGCGATCGAACGCCCCATGCCCATGCCCGGCTGGACGCTGCCTGGCGTGATGACGGCCGGCGCCGCGCAGATCCTGCTGAAGTCGTCGGCCGTCGCGCCCGCCGGGCCGGTGGCGCTGGCCGGCTGCGGGCCGCTGCTGTATCTGCTGGCCTGGCAGCTCCGACGCGCCGGCGTGCCGGTGCGCGCGGTGATCGATACGACCGACTGGCGCGCATACGCGCGTGCGCTGCCGCTGTTGCCGGGCGCATTGCGCGAATGGCGGCTGCTGGCCAAGGGCATGCGGCTGCTGGCGGCGCTGCGCGGCGACGGCACCGCCGTTTACGGCGGGGCACAGGCGCTGGCCGTCGAGGGCGACGAAGCCGCGCGCGCGATCCGCTTCATCGCCGGCGGCCGTGCACATCGCGTCGACGCAAGCCTGATCCTGCTGCACCAGGGCGTGGTGCCGAACACGCATGCAAGCATGGCGCTGCGCGCCGCGCATCGCTGGGACGATGCGCAACTGTGCTGGGTGCCGGTGACGCACGAGACCGGCGAGCTCGCCGGCCTGCCCGGCGTCTTCGTGGCGGGCGACGGTGCCGGCATCATCGGCGCGCAGGCCTGCGCCGTCAGCGGCCGCATTGCAGGTCTGGCGGCGGCCGGCAACCATGCCGCGCCGGCCGAGATTGCGGCGCTGCTCGCGTCGCTACGGCGCACGCGCGCTGCGCGCCGCTATCTCGATCGGCTGTTCCGGCCCCTGCCGTCGCTGCGCGTACCGGCCGACGACGTGATCGTGTGCCGCTGCGAGGAAGTGACCGCCGGCGAACTACGCCGGCTGGTGCGTGCCGGCTGCGAGGGGCCCAATCAGATGAAGGCCTTCACCCGCTGCGGCATGGGGCCGTGCCAGGGGCGTCAGTGCGCCGTGACGGTGAGCGAGCTGATCGCGGCGGAGCGCGGCGTACCCGTCGAGCAGGTGGGTCACCTGCGGATCCGGCCGCCGCTGAAGCCGATCACGCTCGGCGAGCTGGCGACCTGACCCGGCCGCGCCGGCCCTCGCTCATTGCGCGGTGAGCCGCAGATTGGCGCGCTGCGCAATCTGCTGATACAGACCCAACTGCTCCTTCCAGAACTTGTCCAGCTCCTCCGGCGTGGAGCCGATCGGATTGGCGCCCAGTTCGCGCAGCTTGGCGATAGTGGCGGGATCGCGCATCGCCTTCGCCGCGGCCGCGGAGAGCTTGTCGACGATGGCCTTGGGCGTGCCCGGCGGCGCATAGATGCCGTTCCAGAACGGCACGTTGAAGCCGGCCAGCCCGCTTTCTATCATCGTCGGCACGTCGGGCAGCGTCGGCGAACGCGTGGTCGTGGTCACGGCGAGCGCGCGCAGCGTGCCGGCCTTGATCTTCGGCGAGAACGACGGCAGCGCGGCAAACATCATCTGCGTGCGCCCGGCCAGCAGGTCGATTTCCGCCGGCCCGGTGCCCTTGTAGGGCACGTGCTCGATCTCGACGCCGGCGCTGCTCTTGTACAGCTCGGCGGCCAGGTGCAGGCCGGTGCCGACGCCCGAGGAGGCATAGCTGTAGGCGTTCGGCTTGGCCTTCAGCAGCGCGGTGAACTCGGCGACGTTCTTCGCTGGCACGTCGGGCGGCACGGCCATCACCAGCGGGTAGTCGGACACCAGCGACACCGGAACGAAGCTGCGGGCGTCGTATTTCAGATTGGTATACACCGCCGGCAGCACCGCGGCAGTCGACACCGAATGGAAGATCAGCGTGTAGCCGTCGGGCACGGCTCGCGCGACTGCGGCCGACGCGATCATGCCGCCCGCGCCGCCCTGATTGTCCACCACGACCGACTGGCCCAGCAGCTCGCCCATCTTCTGGCAGGTGATGCGGACGATCGAGTCGAAGCCCGAGCCGGCCGCGAAGGGCATGACCATCCGGATCGGCCGCGTCGGGTAGCTTGCGGCATCGGCCGATTGCGCCTGCGCCGCGGCACAGGCAAACGTGAACGAAACGGCCGCGACGGCTGCCCGCAACGATGGCAACGATGTTTTCATGGCGATCTCCGACCCGCTGTCATCACTTCCAGACCTGGCGCAGGACGCGCAGGAAATTTCCGCCCAGGACCTTGCGCACCGTCTCCTCGCCGTGGCCGTGCCTGAGCAGCCCGGCGGTGAAGGCGGCGAGATCGGATTTGCGCGAAAAGCCTTCGACCCGCCGCGTGCCGTACTGCGCGCCGCGCGTGATCTCCGGGTAGTACCAGGGCGTGGCCCAGTTGACCTTGGTCTTGCCGTCGAACATGTCGGTGGCCACGGTGACGTGGTCGGCGCCGATCAGGTCGATGGCGTAGTCGAAATGCTCGAGATAGTCGTCGAGCCGCGGCGTACGGTCGGTGCGGATGAACGGCGCGTATGGCGTGATGCCGATCGTGCCGCCCTTGTCGGCCACCGCCTTCATCTGTTCGTCGGTCACGCAGCGCGGGTTGTCGGCCAGCGCCCGTACCGCGGTGTGCGACACGACGATCGGCTGCGACGAATAGTGCGCGGCGTCCAGCGTGGTCTGGATGCCGACATGCGAACAGTCGATCAGCATCCCGACGCGGTTGCAGTCGCGCACGACCTGGATGCCATAGTGGGACAACCCGAGATTGGCCGGCTCCAGGCAGCCGTCGCCGATCGCGTTGCGCTCCATGTAGGTGAGCTGCAGCACGCGCAGGCCCAGCTTGTGCAGAATGCGCAGCCGCTTGCGGTCCTGCTCCAGACAGCTACCGCTCTGCAAACCGAAGAACACGCCGAGCCGGCCTTCGGCCTTGGCCGCCAGCAGGTCATCGACGGTCTCGACATGCTTGACCCGCGGGCTCATCTCGAAGTAGAGGAAATTCTCGTACATCGCCTTGAGCACTTCGTCGAAGGTGGCGTTGTACGACGGCTCGGAAACCAGGCAGGCGTTGATCGCGCTCCAGCCGTAGCCGAGTACCTGTTCCTCGTAAGTGGTGCCCTCGTCGACGTGGGGCGTCGGATGCACGACGGCGCCACCCAGCGTGTCGATGACCAACGTATCCTGGATGATGCGGCGGGCTTCCGAAAGGTGATCACTCATCGAATCTAGGCTCCTGTATCGCCTGGGAACGAGTCATCGAGCCATTCTGTAAGGCCGCCGCATCGATGGTCAAATCAGAATCTGGTCGGGGTGGATACGCATTTGATATGGATGCGGTCCGGCGCAAGAACACCGGAAGATGCGCCTGCCAGCACGATGATTTGCCGGCCGTCGGCGATCCGGGGCACGGCGATCTCAGCGATCTCACGAGACGGCGCGACGTTCAGCCGCGCGGCAGCCACTCGACCTAGGCGACCTAGGCGACAGCGAAACCTAGTCGACCAGCACCGGCACGCACAGCCGATAGCCGTGGTTGCGGATCGAGCGCAGGCTGGGCGCTTCAGCGCCCGCTTCATGCAGCTTCTTGCGCAGCTGGCTCAGCCGTACGTCGAGACTGGCACGGCCGACGTCCTTGCCGGCCAGGCTCAGATGCACGGCCACTTGCCAGCGTTCCAGCGTCTGCCCTTCGGCCTGCGCCAGCGCACCCAGCAACTGCGCTTCGCTTGGGCTCAACGCCACCGAGGCGAGCGGCCCCAGCAGTTGCAGGCGATCGCGTTGCAGCCGCAGCGCGGCCTCAGCCGGTACCGGCCGGATGCGCTTGCCAAGCGCCGCGATGGCGGCCAGCAATTCGCTCGGGTCGACCGGCTTGGGCAGATAGATGTCGGCGCCGTTGGCATAGCCGGCCACTCGTTCGTCGACGCGCGTGCGCGCGGTGGCCATGATGATGCCCACGGCGGGTCGGGCGCTGCGCAGGCGACGCGCCAGGCTCAGGCCGTCCTGACCCGGCAGACTCAAGTCGATCACGTACAGGTCGGGCAGGCCGTGGCTGGGGTGGTCGTCGACCTCCTCGGCGCACATGGCGCCGCTGGCGTGATGGCCGTTGGCGCGCAGCATGGCCACCGTGGCCTCGCGCAGCATGTCGTGGTCTTCCACCACCAGAACGTTCAGGCCGGTAACCATAGGCGAAATCGAATGTGGGTTTCGGTGGGGCGGTAACTGATGGCGCCGTCGAGCAAGTTGGTCAGCCCCGCCACCAGATACAGTCCGAGGCCCGAACCGGTCTGTCGGTGCGCCAGAGGGCTGCGGTAATAGCGGTCGAACACGCGCGCCGGGTCGGGCCAACCGGCCGGGCCGGGCAGGTTTTCGATCTCGATCGCAAGACCCTGCCTGAAGTGACGGGCGCTTTCATACGACCGACCGCTTCGCGGCTCCGGCGATTCGGTTCTGGCGCAGGGCATCAGCCGCGCCGTCACGGTGCTGTCGATCGGACTGTATTTGCAGGCATTGTCGAGCAGATTGGCGACGATGATCCGCAACAGCCTGGCATCGGTGTGCAGCGTGACCATTTCCGGCGGCAGCTCGATGCGCAGATCGAAGCGCTGCGATGCCTGCCATTGGCTGGCAAATTCGCCGAGCTCGGCGGCAACGTCGCAGGGCGCGAGCTGCGCCTGCAAGCGGCCGCCATGCAACTGCTCGGTCTGCGCGCAGCGCTCGATCACCTCGTTCATCTCGGTGAGGGCGCGCCGGATCTTCCCGACCTGGCTCGGCGAAGGCACGCCGATGCCGAGCAGCATGCGCACCACGGCCAGCGGCGTCTTCAATTCGTGCGTGAGCATGTCCAGCAGTTTTTCCTGCTCTTCGCGATGCAGGCGCTCATGCTGCACCAGCCGCCTGGCCAACGCGAGTTGCGTGCGCATCTCTTCCTGTCGGTTCATCAGGCGCCGCGCACGCACGCTGAGCAGCGCCACCATCGCTACGCCGGTGAGCAAGCCATGCACGAACACCGACGCCAGCACCAGCCGATTGCCGGCGATCACGGCCAGGTGCGTGAGTACCGTCACTGTGATGACGACAGCGATCACTCCATAGAGAATGACCAGCCACCACTTCGGCAAGACCGGTACTTCGACCCGCAGCGACGGCCGCGAGAGCAGCGTCAAGACGAAGATCACCCAGACAACGAACACGATCGCCAGCGCATTCAGGCGCAGGGCCAGCCATGCCTGCCCCGCCGCCATCAGCAGCAGTTCCACCAGCAGGCAGCCCAGCGCCAGGCGCGGCAACCACCGTATGCCGATGCGCGGCGGATGGTATTCGCGCAGCAGCGTGCAGTCGAACCAGATCGACGCCGGCACGATGACGAGCACCAGCAGACTGGTCAGCGTATCGATCAGGCCGGGCGGCGCGGCGTCGCCGAGCAGCGTGCGCCCATAGCCCAGCAGCAGCACCGACCAGGCCAGCGTCAGCAGGTGCTTGAATACGAACACGCCGATGACGCGTTCGCGCCATTGCAGCCAATGGAATAGCGCCCACAGCAGCGTCACGACCAGCAGCGCCAGGTACCCCGAGTAGGCGAGTTCCCGCATCCGGTCGCTGTCGAAGGCCTGCGCCAGCGGCAGCGCCTGCACGTCGAGCATGCGCGTGCTGGTCGACGCAATGCGCAGCCAGACGTCGCGCGGCGCGTCGCCGGCCGGAATCGAGAACTGCAGCGCCAGCGACCGGTATTCACCGGCGGCCGACCGATGGCGGTCGCCGATGAGGCGCGGCCCGCCACCGGCAGCCAGCGGATCGAACAGCTCGATCTCGTCCAGGTAGGACGGCAGCATGCGCAGCACCAGCGGCTGCCGCTGCAACGGTGTCGGCGAACCGGCCGACGCATCCGGCGGCGCCGCGCCCGGATCGATCCGCAGGCGTACCCAGACGGCGCACGGGCTGTAGTCGCGCGCCAGCATGCCGGTGTACGCAGTGAAGTCCTGCCGGCGCGCTTCGTCGAGCGTGTGCCGGCTGCACGGTTCTTCCCAGTAGGCGCGCGCCGTGATGTGGTCTTGCGCCGCCGCGGCGGCGCACAGGCAGGCCAGCAGCCAGCCGAGCATGGCCCGCGCCAGCAGAGTGATCGGGCCGCGCCAGGCCCGCTTATCGGGGAGGAAAATGCCCATCGAGGGTTCGAAACATCTCATTTCGCCCCGCTGCAAGCAAGCGAGCCGGGAGGATATCCCGGCTCGCTGGAGCACCACCGTACCGCCCGCCGTCAGCCGCGTCGGCGGCGTGCCGTTACGAACAGGCTCAGGGCCAGCAGGCTCGACAACACCGCCAGCATCCACTCGGACAACGTCGGCACCGGCACCGCATCGGACGGCACCACCGGGCCACCCGGATCGTTGATGAAACCGAGCGCCGGATTGCTGTCGCCCGCACCGTTGTCGGTGATCGAGAAGGTGATCTGGTTGCCGTTGATCGTGGCCGGGTACACGTACCAGTGCGGCGTGGGCTTGTCGGGCTCGGTGCCGTACTTCAGGTACAGCGTGCCCGGCGGCAGGGCCTCGGGGTAGGTCAGGGTGAAGGTCACCGTGGTGCCCGCGCCGCAATCGGTGCTGGCGAAACCGAAAACACCGTACGGGAAGCGGTAGCCGGCCGGCATGCGCGCGCTGCCCACTGCCTCGGCCGTCTGGAACGTGGTGCTGGCCAAGCCGCAACCGAGGCCGCCGCCGATCATGGCCACGCCGATCGTGCCACCGTCGGGCGCGTTGCCGCTGGTCGACTTCGACGCCGGGGTCAGCGTGGTCACCGCCACGCTGGCGACGCTGGCCTGCGTGTTGTTGGCCGCGTCACGCGCCACGAAGTAGAACCGGTAGGCCGTGCCCGGCAACAGCGGGCTCAAGGAGATGCCCGCCGCAACGCCGGACGACATCGCCACGCTGGTGCCGCCGGCGATCAGGGCCGCCACATCGGGGGCGGGATCCCCCTCGGGCAGAACCATCCAGTAACCGGTGGCGGCTTCGTTCGTCGTGACACTGACCGTGGCACTGGTGAAGTCGACGGCGGTCACCTGCGGCCCGTTTGCGGTGACCGGCGGCGTCACGTCGGCGGTGGCGAAGTTGAGCGGACCGCCGACCGTCGAGAAGGTCGGCGTGGCGCTTTCGGCCACCACATAGACGGCGTAGGCGGTTTGCGAGCTCAGGCTGCTGATCGGGAAGGTGCGTGAGGTGGCTGCCGTCATCGCCCCATTGCCCTGGGCCGCGACCGTCACCGCGCCATAGTTGACGCCCGCCTTGACCTGCGCTGCCGTGGGGGCCGCGCTGCCTTGCGGCACTGCGATCCAGTAACCGGTGGCGTTGACGCTGCTGGTCGCCTGCAGCGTGGCCGTCGAGCCGCCGACGCCCGAAACGCCCAGGCCGCTGAGCACCGGCGTGGCCGGCGGCGGCGTGGGTACGTCGGTCGGCACCGTGTTCGGCACGAATGCCGCGAGCTGGTCGCAGTTCGCTTCGCCGGTGGTGGGCAGGTAGCTCAACGAGCCGCCGAGCGCGTAACCAGCGCTGTTGGCGACGAAGGTGCCATAGCCCCCTGGGATGGAGACGTGCAGGAAGCCTTCACTGCCCAAGCCATAGACCTTGCCGGAGTCGGCGATCGTGGCCGCCAGCGAATCGTCGGAGTTGTACAGCCGGATGCCGTAAGTGCAGTTGCTCGGGTAGACGTAATCGTTGGCCCGGAAGAACTGGATGTACTGGCCGGACGTCATCGTGTACTGCCCGCCCGGAGCGGTCGCGCGATACGGCCTCTGAAAGTTGCTGACCGTGAAGTTCTGGTTCGCGACCGGAAACGCCGGCGAACGCTGCACGTCGAAGACCTGTGCAGCGCCGTATTTGCCGTCAGCCAGCTCGGCGCGCGCGTCGGTGGACAGCAGCGCACCAACGACCGTTAGCGCAGCCACCAACGAAATCGCCCACGACCAGCACCGCGAGCGGGAAACAGAAAACGAGAGAATCGGCATGAACGCTATGTCCGCAAGAGCGCCGGCAAGGCGCGGGCATGCATGCCGATACTGATTTCATACTTGTAGTGGCCGGCGGCGCATGTTCGCGCGAATATAGACAGCGGCCGCCGATGAATCTAAAGAAAGCTAAAAGCGCGCGTCAGTTTCGCAACAGTCACTCCAGCTTGGCGCCGGTCTCGGCCACGATGCGTGCCCACTTGTCGATCTCTTCGCGGAAGAAGCGCGCCGTTTCCTCGGGGGTCATCACGACCGGATTGGCGCCCTGCTTGGCGAGCAGCTCGCGGGTGGCCGGCGCCTTCAGGATCTTGTTGATCTCTTCATTGAGCCGCGCGACGATCGGCGCCGGCGTGCCGGCCGGCGCTGCGATGGCAAACCAGGGCGAAGCAACGAACTCGCTCATGCCCAGCTCGGCCATGGTCGGCACGTTCGGCAGCACCTCGGAACGCGAGGCCGACAGCACGGCCAGCGCGCGCAAACGGTTGCCGCGGATGTGCTCGACCACTGCCGGCAGGTTTTCGAAATCGGCATCGACGACGCCGGCCATCAGGTCGACCACCGCCGGCCCCGTGCCCTTGTACGGCACCATGTTGAACGAGGTGCCGGTGCGCACGCGGAACAGTTCGGTCAGCAGGTGGCTTTGCGAGCCGAGGCTGTTCAGCGCGATGTTCAGCTTGCCGGGATTGCTCTTGGCGTAGGCGATCAGCTCGTTGACCGTGGTCGCCTTGAAGCCGGGGCTCACGGCCAGCACCATCGCCACGTCGGCCACCATGGACACCGGCGCGAGATCGCGCATCGCGTCGTACGGCACCTTCTTGTACAACTTCAGGCCGACGGCCAGCGGCGCCGATGACGACAGCAGCAGCGTATAGCCGTCGGGCGGCGACTTCGCTACCGCGTCGGTGCCGATGACGCCGCCCGCGCCGCCGCGGTTCTCGACCAAGAACGGCTGGCCGAACACGCCTTGCAGCCGCTCGGCGAACATGCGCGCCAGGATGTCGGTGGTGCCGCCCGGCGGGAACGGCACCACGATCTTCACCGGGCGGGTCGGCCAGGCTTGCGCCGCGGCCGCGAATGAGATGAACAGGGCGGCCAGCGCCGCCAGCAGACGGAACGTCAGCTTCATGAGTTTCCTCCGTAATGGTTTTGTGTGCGTGCGCCGCGCCGACGGCGGCGCATCCGCGATCAATCCGCGCCGCGTGCGCGCCCGATACCGGTGGCCGGCGGAAAGGTCTTGCAGGTGCCCTTGCTGCGGCTGTACATCAGCCGCCCATCACAGTGCTCGACGCTCTTGCCGTACAGATGCAGGTTTGCGTGCGGGCCGTCGTCACCCAGATGGATCGAGTGGATGTCGTCAGGCATCAGCGTCACCGCGGTGCCGGGCACCACGTCGATCGAGCCGGATTCCTCGATGCGCGCCTGCCCGGGCTGCGAACCGTCGTCGAGCCGCCGATACAGCTTGTTGTGCTCGTGGCCATGCACGCCGGCGATCACCGCCCAGGTGGTGTGATTGTGCGGCGGTGAAAAGCCGCCGGCGGCGGGCGCGACGATGTACAGCGCATAGCGATGGTCGGCATCTTCGGAAAGGCGATACATGCCGCCCTCGATTGCCGGAAACTCGTCGACCGGGAACAGGTCGGCGCGCGCCGCCAGCGCCAGCAGCTCTTCGCGCAGCTTCAGCAGCGTGTCGCGGTCGACCTGCGGTTCGGGCGCCAGCTTGCGTACGCGCGCCAGCATCTCGCGCACCAGGCGCTGCCGCTCGGCTACGCGCTTGTCATCGATGACATCGTTCATGTCGCTCTTATATGGACGCCTCCCGTGTGGCAAGCGAGTTCTTGAAGTTCTGACTGAGCGGTAAACGGCTGCGGTCTTATATCCGGCCTGTTTGTGCGGATCGGACCGAAGCCCGCCCGCTGGCCTTGATGGTCATGCGCGGGGCCGGTGCTCA
>JAFKGG010000087.1 GCA_017307915.1 Burkholderiales bacterium
TCTCCGCCAGCAGCACCTTCCCTGCCAGTGCCAGTGCATCGTGGTGTTTGAACACCGCGCGCACCCGTCTGATCCAGCCCAAGACGCCGACTGCTTCAACGATCCGGCGCACCGGCTCAAAAATACTTAGCAATTCGACGAAGTTTTTCTTGCATGGTTGGCGCATAGCATGATACTTAGCATTATGGCTAAGTATGATCCTGAACTCTCTCTGCTCTTCCATGCTTTGGCCGATCCGACCCGCCGATCGATCCTGACACGCCTGGCGCAAGGGCCGGCGCCGGTGACGGATTTGTCCGAACCCACGGGACTGCGTCTGCCCACGGTGATGCGGCACCTTGCCGTGTTGCAGGAGGCAGAGCTGATCGTCACGTCCAAGCATGGGCGGATCCGCACCTGCACCATCGTGCCGGGTGCCTTGGAACCGGTTCGGACATGGCTCGATGAGCAGCGAGCCATCTGGGAGGCCCGGTTAGACCGGCTGGAAGCATTCGCAACGAAGGCGATCAAGGAGCACAAGCAATGAAATCGAAAGCCAAGCCCGAGCGCACGCCAGCGGCGCCCGATCATGCGCAAGGCCGCTTTGCGACGCTGCGCTTCGAGCGCGACGTGGCCGCGCCCTTGTCGGCGCTGTGGCAGGCCTGGACGGCTCCCGCCGCGCGGGCGCTCTGGTCTGCCCCGACGCCCTCCGTCACCGTGAAGTTCCTGGAAGCCGACACCAGGGTGGGTGGACGCGAAGTCTCGCTCTGCAAGGTCGAGGGCCAACCGGACATTCGCTGCGAGTGTGGCTGGCTGGCATTGCAGCCGGCGCTGCGCAGCGTGAATTACGAGCTGGTCTCCTCCGGGAACGTGACGCAGTCGGCGGCTCTGGTGACGGCCGATTTCTCCGGCACTGACGAACGCAGCCGACTGACCGTGACGGTGCAGCTTTCCTCGCTTGCCGAAGATATGGAGGCCGGCTACCGACAGGGCTTCAACGCGGGGCTGGACAATCTCGGCGCGATAGCCAGACGAACCATGGTTCTGCAACGGGTGATTCGGGCGCCGCGAAGCGTCGTCTGGAACAGCTGGATGAACGCTGAGACGCTGCCGCAATGGTGGGGCCCCGACGGTTTTTCCTGCCGCACGAAGAGAATCGATCTGCGAGCGGGCGGCGAATGGGTATTCGACATGATCGCGCCTGACGGCAAAGTCTTCCCGAACCATCACCTCTATGGCGAGGTTCAGCCCGAGGAGCGGATCGCCTATGCGCTGCTATGGGGCGAGAATGGTCCGAAGCATGCCGACGCCTGGGTCTCATTCGAAGATCAGAACGGAGCAACCAAGGTGACGCTGGGCATGGTGTTCAGCACGGAGGCCGAGTTCCAGGAAGCGAAGGGCTTCGGCGCAGTCGAGTTGGGCCTGCAAACCCTGGGCAAGCTGGAGCACTTCATCGAATCGCGGCGCTAAGCCATACCCTTGAGTTCGGCCCTGCGGCGCTGGTGCTTACAGTCGCACGATCACAACATCCTCTCAAAACCAATAGAAACAAGTCGCATTATCGTTACAATACGCGCGCTATGCGCCGCTGGTTCCTAACCGCTTTCATCGCCTATTTCTGCATCAGCGCGGCCTGCTTTTCGGTTGGCCACCTGAATGTAGAGGTCATGCAGGCTCAGATCGCCAAGATCGAGGCCATGCAGAGCGATGCGCCGCGCCTCGTCGATGCATTCATCGAGGCCAACGACCACGGTCACGCGCTGCTCGACGAACATGTCGACGCGGAAGAAATCATTCACACCGTGACCAGCTTCCAGTTGGGCCAGACGGATTCCGCACCACACTCGTTCACCCTGCACGAGCGCCGCTCACCGATATTGGCGGTCCTGCATCGCCCTCCTATCGCTCGTCTCTTCGTTTGAGGCCGGGGCGCGCCCTCCGCGACGGACGCCGTTTTTCCGGGCGGCCGCAGTACGCTTGACCCCCCGCCTGCCGGGGACGGTCTGACGCACCACGTTCGATAAACGCGCCGGTCGGGCGCGCCGCGCCCTATCGGTGGCGTTCATCGCGCGCGTTCCCCGCCTCATCGCTTCGCTTTTTCACCGTTCAGCCAGCCAGGCAAGACCCGCGGCTTCCTTGCGTCTTGTTAGCCAGCCAGATCCTTTCGTCATCTCTCTAAGGCTCTACAACATGACTGCGACACGTACACCCGTACGCACCCGACGCCGGTTGGCCCGCTCAGGTCTTGCCCGCCAACTCACCGCCCTCGCGGCCTTGAGCGCCGCCACCGGCCCGGCCTTCGCGCAAGCGAACGCTGCACCCGACACCACTCAAACCCTGGCCGAAGTCGTCGTCTCGGCCTCCGGCTTCGAGCAGGAACTCAAACAGGCCCCCGCCTCGATCTCGGTCGTCACGCGCGAGGAACTGGAAACGCGCCAATACCGAGACCTGGCTGAAGCCCTGCAGCACGTCGAGGGCATCGACGTACGCGGCGGCACCGGCAAGACCGGCGGCCTGGACATCAGCATCCGCGGCATGCCGAGCGACTACACGCTGATCCTCATCGACGGCCGCCGCCAGAACGTGGCCGGCGACGTGACGCCGAACGGCTTCGGCGCGGCGCACACCAGCCTGATTCCGCCGCTGGCAGCGATCGAACGCATCGAAGTGATCCGCGGCCCGATGTCGACGCTGTACGGCTCGGACGCGATGGGCGGCGTGATCAACATCATCACGCGCCGGGTCGCCAAGGAATGGGGCGGCCAGGTGACGGTGGAAGCCGGCATTCCGCAAGACAGCGAATGGGGCACGCAAGGCCGCGTCAACGTGTACGCAAGCGGCCCGATCAAGCAGGACATGCTGGGGCTGACCGTGCGCGGCAGTCTGTATCGCCGCGAAGCGGCCGATTGGGTGCTGGCTCCCGGCGCGGCGCAGCCTGCGGGCGCGCGCAACCCGGCGCCGGCGGAAAGCCGACAGCACTCGCTGGGCGCGCGCCTGACGCTGACGCCTACGCGCCAGCACGACCTGTGGCTGGATGTCGATCACCAGAGCACCTGGTACAACAACTCGGACGGACGGCTGGGCACGCGCGATGCACTGACCAATCTGCTGGGCAACAACCCGCCCGGCTATCGCGACGCGCTGGAATTCAATCGCGATCAGATCGCCGCCGGCCACACCGCCCGGCTGGGCTTCGGCCTGCTCGAAACCAGCTTGATGCGCACCAAGACGGAAACCCTCGGCCGCACCATCCCCGGCGGCGCGGTACCGGCGGGCGATCCGCGTCGCGGCACCGACCGCACGCTGGAAACCACCAACATCGTGCTCGACAGCAAGCTGGTGGCGCCGCTGGGCGATCGCCACACGCTGACGGCGGGCGGCCAGTGGTGGGACGCCGAGCTGGTCGACGGCCTGCTGCCGCAGTCGCACGCCCAGAAGCTGTGGGCATTGTTCGCCGAGGACGAGTGGCGCCTGACGGACAGCCTCGCC
>JAFKGG010000088.1 GCA_017307915.1 Burkholderiales bacterium
ACCTGCGCCTCCGGGAACAGCTCCTTGACGGCGTAGGCCAGCAAGTGCGCCGTCGAGTGGCGAATGATGTCGAGACCGTCGGCATCCTTGTCGGTCACGATGGCAAGACTCACGTCGCGATCGATCAGGTAGGACGTATCGACCAGCTTGCCATCGACGCGACCGGCCAGGGCGGCCTTGGCCAGGCCCGCGCCGATCGAGCCGGCGACCTGCGCCACCGTGAGCGGGGCCTCGTACTGGCGTTGCGAACCGTCAGGCAAACGTACCGAAATCATGTCGCACTCCCATGCGCAAAAACGTCACGCGCGGCCCACGCCGCGCGGCAAAACCACGAAAAAAAACGGCCTCGACTGTTTGTCGAGGCCGTCTCTTCATTCCTTGCATCCAGACGAAAAACACCCTCGACTTAACGTCGCACCTTCACCACTGTGAAAGTTCGGGCAGTCTTCAACATGAGTGTTTTCCAGCGCCTGTGTCTGCGGGGTCTCGCGGACTGTCATGCATCAAATATTCGTTGGTAGGCTCGATTGGACTCGAACCAACGACCCCCACCATGTCAAGGTGGTGCTCTAACCAGCTGAGCTACGAGCCTACTGCAAGAGAACGAGATTCTAGCAATCTTTCGACCAATCGCCAAGCGATTATTGTGCCTGCCGACGAGAAACCGCGCCAATCAAGGCTTTGGCGCGGCATCCCCTCCTCACCGACGCCTGGACGACACCACGCCGGCGACGCCCGTGAGTTGTGCCAGCGCCCGTTGCAACTGCCCGCCGTCGCGAACCTCGACGGTGAATTGCATGAACGCCTGCGACCCTCGCGACTGCGTGCTGACACCCGTCACATTGAGCTTTTCCCGGGAGAACACTTCCGAGATATCGCGCAACAGGCCCTGCCGGTCCGTCGCCTCGATCTGAATGTCGACCGGGTAGGCCGCCACACCGCGACCTTCCAGCACGTCCGCCGACCAGGCGGTCTGAATCACCCGCTCCGGCGCACGCGCCTTCATGGCCTGAAAGCTGGCACAGTCCTGACGATGAATCGACACCCCCTTGCCGCGCGTGACGAATCCGACGATAGGATCGGGCGGTGCCGGGCGGCAGCACTTGGCCAACTGGGTCAGCAATGCGCCCACCCCCACGACCAGCACACCGCTCTTGGCCCCCTGCGTCACGCTGGTATCGAGACTCTTTTTCGCGACGAGCGTGTCTTCGTCACGCGGCTCCGGCCCAGGCAGATTGCCCGACAGCGCCTGCTCGACATGGCGCAGACTGAACTCGTCCTTCGCCACCGAGGCATAGAGATCATCCGGCGTCCGGAACCCCAGGCGCCCAGCCAGCTCCTCCAGATTGACCGACGTCTTGCCTTCGCGCTGCAACGTCTTGTCGATGAGCGTACGCCCATGCGCGATCGTCTCTTCGAGGTCGATCGCGTTGAACCACTGCCGCACCTTGGTACGCGTGCGCGGACTGCGCACGAAGCCGAGCTGGGCATTGAGCCAATCGCGCGACGGCCCTTCGTGGCCGGTCTCCTTGGCGGCGACGATGTCCACCGTCTGTCCGTTCTGCAGCACGGTATTCAGCGGCACCATCTGGCCGTCGACGCGCGCACCGCGGCAGCGGTGGCCCAGGCTGGTGTGCACGTGGTAGGCGAAGTCGATCGGCGTGGCGCCAGCCGGCAACTCGACCACGCGCGCCTGCGGCGTCAGCACGTAGATGCGTTCATCGCCGGCCGGCAGCGCCGACTGGCCGCTGCCCAGCGCCTGGCCGACGTCGCGCTGCCAGGCCAGCAGCTGGCGCACCCAGGCGATGCGGTTGTCGTGCTCTTCCTCGGCAGTGCGCGTGCCGCCGCCCCCGCTCCGCTCCTTGTAGCGCCAGTGCGAAGCCACGCCGTATTCGGCGAAGCGATGCATTTCCTGCGTGCGGATCTGCACTTCCAGCGGGCGGCCGTCCTCGGCCAGCACCACGGTATGCAATGAGCGATAGCCGTTGGGCTTGGGCTTGGCGATGTAGTCGTCGTACTCCTGCGGCACCTGCGTCCACATCGCGTGCACCACGTCGAGCGCCGCGTAGCACTGCGCCACGGTGTCGACGATCACGCGCAGCCCGCGCAGGTCGCTGATGCCGTCCAGCGAACGGCCCTTGTGCTGCATCTTGTTGTAGATGCTGTAGATATGCTTGGGCCGGCCGCTGACCTCGCCGCGCACGCCCGCTTCGGCCAGCCGCTCGCGCAGCCGCCGCGTCGCATCGGCCACGAAAGTTTCGCGCTCGGCACGCCGCTCTTCGAGCTGCTGGGCCAGTTGCTTGTAGATGTCGGGCTCGGTGAAGCGAAACGCCAGGTCTTCCAGCTCCCACTTCAGCTGCCACAAGCCGAGCCGGTTGGCCAGCGGCGCCAGCACTTCGAGCGTTTCGTGCGCCACCGCCGGCTGCGGCGCGCGCCGCTGCGCCGCGTGATAGCGCAGCGTATGCAGCCGCGAGGCCAGCCGCAGCAGCACCACGCGGATGTCGGCGGCCATCGCCAGCATCATCCGGCGCAGCGTTTCGATCTGCGTCGCGTCGCCGGCGGCCGGCCCGGCATGCAGCTCGCGCAGCCGCTGGATCTGGCGCATGCCATCGACCAGCCGCGCCACCTCGCTGCCGAAGCGGCTCTCGATCACCGTCAAGGGCAGCTTGTCGGCCGGCGAGATCAGGGCACTGGCCACCTGCGCCACCTGGTCGGCACCCAGCTCGCGCAGGATCTCGATCGTGGCGCGCGCGTGCTCCACATACGGTTCGCCGCTGCGGCCGGCCGCCTCGCCGATTTCGGCCGCGGCGAAATCCAGCGCCTGTTGCACCGCAGCAACGTCTTGGTGCATCGTGCCGGTGTTAAGCTGCGGGGGCGAATCGCCCGCCGCAGCAAGCTGCTGCGCCATGCCGCTTTACCCCTCCCGCTTCACGCCCATCGAATCCAGCCGATTATAGGCACCCGACGGCATCAACTCCGTGGTGCCCCTTAGAACCATTGTTTCTCAGATGCTGCGCAAATTGTTGGGGTGGCTGCAACCGGCGCCGATCGACGCCGAACGCTGGCAGCGGCTGACCGCCGAACTGCCGTTCCTGGCGCACCTCGACGACGGGCAGCGGCAGCGGCTGAAGACGCTGTGCGAGAGCTTCCTGGCCGACAAGACCATCAGCGGCGCCGAAGGCTTCGAGGTCGACGACGACGTGCGGCTGGCCATCGCGGTGCAGGCCTGCCTGCCGGCGCTGCGCACCGGGCTGGCGCCCTACGCCGATTTCGTCGAGATCATCGTCTATCCGGAACGCTTCATCGCGCCGCGCCGCCTGGTCGACGACGCAGGAGTCGTGCACGAATTCGACGACGAACTGGCCGGAGAAGCGATGGAAGGCGGCCCGATCGTGCTGGCCTGGCCCGATGCCGACCCCACCGCCGGCCAGGTCGGCTACAACGTGGTGATCCACGAATTCGCGCAC
>JAFKGG010000440.1 GCA_017307915.1 Burkholderiales bacterium
AGACCCGGAGCCGGTGACGTCGTGCAGGTTGTAGAGCGAACCGAAGCCGATCGCACCATCCGGAATCCAGTTGTCGCCGCTGATGTCCCAGAACAGGCGTACGAACTGGACGAGGCCGTCGCGCTCGTTGTACATCTGATCGGCGAAGCTCGCCGTGTGTGCCGTCGGCGTACGCTGAATGATATAGGGGTCACTCTCGGCGCAGTAGTAGCCCACGCTGCACGGAAGCGCATCGGGGGAAATGCTCATGTCGGCGAAGGTGAACGTGGACCGAAGCAGCCCCTCGTTGCCATGAATCCAGTTGCCGCAGCTGTCTGCTGCCGGGCCGCATGTCTTGGTGAGCATGTCACTGCTAATGGGAGCGGTGACCAGTTCAAATGAGGGGTCTGTCAGGGGAAGCGACACCCATTGCGTGCCATCGAAGCGTTCGTACGATGAGATCGAACCCACGAACGTCGGATTGATCGCTGCGTTCGAGAGAGTCGAAACAAAAGCGAGTGCCGCCATGAGCAAATAGCGCATTGCATCCCCCTGGTGAGTATTTCTCGCCTAAAGGATACAAGAGACGCGCCATTCACATGGACTAATGACTTACGTCGACAGGGGGTGCCTGTTGCAATGCGCAGCGACATCGGTCGAATGTCGCCAGCAGGCACCAGGATCGCTCGAGGTGTCTACCGGCCGCGGGCGAAAACCCGCGCCAGATGGTGCTGGTGAGAGGACTCGAACCTCCGACCTACTGATTACGAATCAGTTGCTCTACCAACTGAGCTACACCAGCGATTATCGCAATGAGCACTGCCCTCATTGCGATGAGTAGCCGAAAATTATAGCAGATCGCCGCCGAAAAAGGCCGATTGAGACTGAGGATCTGCCGCTCGCGGGCCACGTGCGCTTCCCCGCGCCATTGACGAACTCAGTGATGCTGCCCCGCTGCAACACAGCGCCTGCACCTTTTAGGTTCATTTAGATCGCCCTGTTTTGTTCAAGTAAATTCTGAACACTTGCCCATAAAAATAACTAATAAATACCGTTTGTCGCAATCGATACAACGAATCATCGTCATGAAATTGCTTGGAAAGTTGGCCGCGGCGAATTCCCGTCTCGCGCACAGCGCGAAATCCATCTGCTCGAATCTGCTCAAGGCAGGGATCGGAGTGGTGTTCGCACTGCTGGCTGGAATGCTTCATGCGCAGACCACCGTCAACTGGGTGAACTGGATCAATCCCGGAAGCTATCCGAGCTCCAATGCCAACCCTGCCTATAGCTATACCAACGGCGCCAGCGGCACACTCACGCTGCCCGACACGACTGTCGTGAACGTGGCGCTGACGGGCGAAGTGATGCAGTTCAGCTGCTTCGCTGCCACCGTCAACAACTGCGCAGCGGGCTGGTGGAAATCGATAGGCGGGTGGGGGCCCAGCACGAACTACCCGGCGGGCACCTTCACCAGCGGCAACGTGCCGTCGGTGCCCAACAATGCGAACATGATCGCGCAGGCCGGCTATGTGCCGGCCGTTGCCCGGCATACGCTCACTTTCGACCGACCCGTCACCAACATCGTGATGAACGTCGTCTCGCTGGGCAGCCCGTCGAATCTTTCCGCCTACAAGTTCGACCAGGACTTCACCGTTCTGAGCCAGGACACGCACTGCACGGGCAGCCTGACCAATCCCGTTCCCGCCGCGTATTGCCTGAGCGTGAGCGGCCGCACACTGACCGGCGCCGAAGGCTCCGGCACGCTGCAATTCACCGGCACCTTCACTTCCATCTCCTGGGAAGTGACGGTTCCTGAAGTCTTCAGCGGCTTCAACATCGGCGTGACCTCGGCATCGTTCGCCGCGCAGGCGCCGCTCACCTTGGCCGCCAATCCGACCGGCATCATCGTCGGCGGCAGCAGCAGCCTCAGCGCTTCGGGCGGCTCGGGAACGGGTGCCATCACGTATACGCTCATCAGCGGGCCCTGCACGCTCAGCGGCAGTACGCTCACCGGTACCGGAGCGGGCAATTGCGTGGTGACGGCAACCAAGGCCGGCGACGGCACCTATGCTTCATTGACGACCGAGCCGGTGACCGTCTCGGTCGGCACGCAATTCACCGTGACCTACAACGGCAACGGCAACACCGCCGGAGCGCCGCCGATCGACGGCAACGGCTACAACAACAACGCCGCGGTCACGGTACTGGGCGCGGGTACGCTGGCGCGCACGGGCTACGGCTTCAGCGGCTGGAACACGGCGGCCAATGGCAGCGGCACCAGCTACGTTGCGGGCGCCAGCTTCAACATCACGGCCAGCACCACGCTGTACGCCCAGTGGGTGCTCAATACCTATACCGTGAGCTACGACGCCAACGGCGCCACCTCGGGCACGGCACCGGCGGCGCAGACCAAGACCCACGGCGTGAATCTGGTTCTGGCCACCAACGCCGGCAATCTGGCCAGACCGGGCTACAGCTTCGCAGGCTGGAACACTGCGGCCGACGCAACGGGCACCGACTATTCTCCCGGCGCCACCTACAGCGCCAACGCCGCCGTGACCCTCTACGTCAATTGGGCCGAGGTGATCGATGGAGTCTGCGGCAGTGCCCACAACGCGGCGGCAAGCCCCTTGCTGAGCGTGCCGCCCAGCGCCAATCTGTGCAGCACGGGCGTTGCCAGCGCGGTGAGCCTGGGCACGCAAAGCTACACGTGGCAATGCCAGGGCAGCAACGGTGGATTGAATCCCAGTTGCCAGGCGCCGCGCGGCTACGTCGTCACGCCCAGCGCCGGCAGCAACGGCAGCCTGAGCCCTGCGCAGCCGCAGACGGTGGCCTACGGCACGACGCTCACCCTGACCGCCGTTCCCGGCACGGGCTATCTGACCAGCAGCATCGCCGGCTGCTCCGGCACGGCCACCGGCCCCGGGGTGAACAGCTTCACGACCGGGTCCGTGACCGAGAGTTGCACCGTCGCGGCGAGTTTTGCCACGCGCACCGCCGACACCGGCTCGTCGGCCACCGGCACCGGTCCCATCACGATCAGCATGGACGGCGGCGGCGCGCAATGCGGGCTGGCCGACATTGCCTATGAACAGGCGGGCTCGGTGGCGGGAGCTGCGCCTGACGGCTACCGCTTCGTGCATGGCCTGGTGCGTTTCAACACCAGCAGCACCTGCACGCCGAACGGCAGCGTGACCATCACCATCACCTATCCTCAAGCAGTGCCGGAGCGGGCCAAGTTCTTCAAGTACGGCCCGGCTACGCCCGGCGCAGCCCCGAGCTGGTACGAACATCCGGCCACCATCAGCGGCAACACCGTGACCTACAGCGTGACGGACAACGGTCAGGGCGACAGCAATCCTGCAGCGGGCGCCATTGCAGACCCGGCGGGCATCGCCGTGCGCGACGGGTTAGGGGCGCACCCGGTGCCCGCTCTGGGCACGTGGGCCTTGCTGCTGCTGGGGGCGCTGCTGGGTGGGCTTGGCCTGCATCGGGTGTCGCGGCAGCAGGGGTAGCCTGCGATGGGGCCGGTCCCGAGCCGGCCTGTCGCGCCGTTCGCCTACGCCAGACTGCGCAAGGTATCGCCCACCGTCGGCCAGTGCAGGCGCAGGCGCAGTTCGCGCTTGAGCCGGCGGTTGGCCAGCCGGCGCGATTCGCTCATGAAAGACAGCATGGCCGGGCTCACCCGTTCGATGATCTCGGCGCGCGTCAGCCGGGGCGGGCGCGGTAGTGCCAGTGCATCGGCGACGGCGTCGAAGTAATCGCCCATCTTCAGCATCGAATCGTCGACCGCATTGACGACACGGCCGGGCCGGCCGCGAAACAGCGCCAGCCAGGCGGCACGCGCCAGGTCATCGGCATGGATGTGATTGGTCCAGACGTCGTCGTCGGTGTGCAAGGCCGGTGTGCCGCGTTGCAGGCGCTCGATGGGTAGCCGTTCGTGCGCATAGATGCCGGATGCGCGCAGGATTGCCGTGCGCGCTGCGCCGCGCGCGCCGAGCTGGCGCAGCCGGCGTTCAGCGGCGACACGGCGGATCGCGCGTGCGTTGGCCGGCGCCACCGGCCGGGTCTCGTCGAGCCAGGCGCCGGCGCAGTCGCCATAGACGCCGGTGGTGCTGACGTAGCTCCAGCGCCGGGCTGCCGCGCGCGGGCCTGGCCACGTGGCGCCCCGGGGGCGGTATGCCCCGGCGCGGCCGCGCGCACTGCAGGCTGCGATCAGCCGCTGCATGCGCGGGTCATCCTGCCCGTTGGCCGGCGGCGGTGCCAGCAGCACTGCCCAGTCGGCGAAAGCGGCCAGCCGCCGCAGCGACCGGGCTCTATCGAGATCGGCGGCGATCGGCACGCCACCGGCGCGCCGCACCGCTTGCTGCTGCTCGGGGCGGCGCGTGACGGCGACGACGCGCAGCGCCTGCTGGCGCCGTTGGCCCAGCAGTGTCAGCAATCGCAAGCCCACGTCGCCGCAGCCGACGATCAGCAGGCTGGGTCGACGCAAGCGGCGCGACAAGGTCCGGCGGGTTACCGACCGCGCCGGCTCGCGCGCCATCGGCCGCGTGAGCCGGCGGACGAGGGAACGGGAGAGCGGGCGGGCGAGGGGCCGCGGCCGTGGGCGCATGCCGACCCGTGAACGGGCAAGTCGCCCCAGGGCAGGAACAGACTTCGAAACGCGTTTCACACCGGCTGCCATTGGCTTCGTAGGGGGGCAACAGGCGATAATAGCGGCTTTGCCCTTCCAGCCAGGGCACCTGACACCGGACCCCGCCCATGAGTTTCACTGTCACCGTTTCACCCAGCGGCAAGCAGTTCACCGCCGCTGCCGACGAGTCGATCCTCGAAGCCGCCTTGCGTCAAGGCGTCGTGTTGCCTTACGGCTGCCGGGATGGCGCCTGTGGTTCGTGCAAGGCCAAGGTCATCGAAGGGCAACTGCATCAGGGCCCGCACTCCGACAACGCGCTCAAGCCTGCCGAAGCCACCCAGGGTTTTGCGCTGATGTGCTGTTCGCAGGCGCGTTCCGATCTGGCCGTCGAGTGCCGCATCGTCAACGCCGTCGGCGACGTGCCGGTTCGCAAGATGCCGTGCCGCGTCGCGTCGATCGAACGCGTGGCGCCCGACGTCGTGGTGCTGAAGCTGCAGTTGCCGGCCAGCGAGCGGCTGCAGTACCTGGCCGGCCAGTACGTCGAGCTGATCCTGAAAGACGGCTCGCGGCGCAGCTATTCGATGGCGCGTGCGCCGCATCTGGCCGACCAGGTCGAGCTGCACGTGCGCCACATGCCCGGCGGCCGTTTCACCGATGCGCTGTTCGGCGTCACGCAACCGGTCGTCAAGGAACGCGACATCCTGCGCTTCGAAGGTCCGCTGGGCACCTTCTTTCTGCGCGAAGACAGTGACAAGCCGGCCGTGCTGCTGGCCAGCGGCACCGGCTTCGCGCCGATCAAGGCGATCGTCGAGCACGCGCAGTTCAAGGGCCTGTCGCGGCCGATGACGCTGTACTGGGGCGGGCGCCGTCCGCAGGATCTGTACATGCACGCGCTGTGCGAACAGTGGGCGCAAGAGATCCCGGGCTTTCGCTACGTGCCGGTGATTTCCGATGCCTCGCCCGAAGACCAGTGGAGCGGCCGCACGGGTTTCGTGCATCGTGCAGTGATGCAAGACCTGCCCGACCTGTCGGGCCATCAGGTCTATGCCTGCGGCGCGCCGATCGTGGTCGAATCGGCGCAGCGCGACTTCATCGCGCAATGCGGGCTGCCGATCGAAGAGTTCTACGCCGATTCGTTCACCAGCGGGGCTGACTTGGCGAGCGTCGCCTAGGGTGAACACGCCCTGGCGCTGAACGCATCTCGAGCGTTCAGCGCTCGCCGCGCTTGCGCAGCGGCCCGGTGATGATGCGAGCGAAGCGCTCGAAGGTCAGGTATGACCAGGCCCAGTCGATCATCACCACGAAGCGGTTGCGAAAGCCGATCAGAAAAAAGATGTGCACGAACAGCCAGAAGGCCCAGGCCGGCCAGCCGGCCAACCTGAGCGAGCCCCGCTCGGCTACCGCGGCATTGCGCCCGATGGTGGCCAGCGAGCCATAGTCGACGTAGCGAAAGTTGCGCCGCGCCCGGCCTTCGATCGAGGCGCGGATGTTGCCCGCCGCGCATCGCCCCATCTGCTTGGCGGCCGGCGCGACGCCCGGCACCGGCGGCTGATGCTGCGGCAAGGCAGCCAGGTCGCCGATCACGAACACCTCGGGATGTCTCGGCAGCGACAGGTCGGGTTCGACGATGACGCGCCCGCCGCGATCGAGCGGTACGCCGAGCGTGGCGCCCAACGGATTGGCGCGCACGCCGGCGGCCCACAGCACGGTGCCGGCGTCGATGCGCAGCGGCCGGCCGTCGGCATCACTCAGGTCGAGCCCGTCGGCATCGATGCCGATGACGCGATGCGCACACATTACCTCGACGCCGAGCCGTTCGAGCTGGCGCTGCGCGGCACGTGAACCCGCTTCGCTGAAGGTGGGCAGCACGCGCGGCCCGCCTTCGATCAGCATGATGCGTGCGTGGCGCGTATCGATGTGCCGGAACTCGTCGCGCAGCGTGTCGCGTGCGATCTCGGCCAGCGTGCCGGCGAGCTCGACGCCGGTGGGCCCGGCGCCGACCACGGCGAACGACAGCTTGGCGCCGCGCGCATCGGACCCGGGTTCGGCCTCGGCCGCCTCGAAGGCCTGCAGCACGCGATTGCGGATGCGCAAGGCATCGTCGAGCGTCTTCAGGCCGGCTGCGTGCCGCGGCCATTCGTCATTGCCGAAATACCAGGTGCCGGCGCCGGCGGCCACCACCAGATAGTCGTACGGCACCGGACCGACGTCGGTCAGCACCTGCCGTTGGCCGGCATCGATCGTCTCGACCTCGGCCATCAGCGTGCGCACGTTGTGATGCCGGCGCAGGATGTAGCGGATCGGCGAGGCGATCGCCGTGGCTGAGAGGCCGCCGGTGGCTACCTGATAGAGCAGCGGCTGGAACAGATGATGATTGGCGCGGTCGATGACCGTGATCTCGAGCGCGCTGCCCAGCCCGCGCACCGCGGCCAGGCCGCCGAAGCCGCAGCCTATGACGACGACTCGCGGCCGCGGCGCAACTGCCGCTGCGACGGTGCCGCGTGTATCGCTCATTCGCCGAGATACGCGCTGCGCACGCGCGGATCATCGAGCATCGCGCGCGCCGGCCCGTGCATCGTGATCAAGCCCGATTCCATCACGTAGGCGCGATCGGCGGCTTCCAGCGCCAGCCGCGCGTTCTGTTCGACCAGCAACAGGGTGACGCCCTGCGACGATACCTCGCGCACCACTTCGAACACCTTCTCGACCATGATCGGCGACAGCCCCATCGACGGTTCGTCGAGCAGCAGCAGTTTGGGGCGGCTCATCAAGGCGCGCGCCATCGCCAGCATCTGCTGCTCGCCGCCCGACAGCGTGCCGGCCAGTTGCGATGCCCGCTCCTTGAGCCGCGGAAAGGTCTTGAACATGCGCTCCAGGTCGCCGCGGATGCCGTCGGCATCGCGGCGCGTATAGGCACCCATTAGCAGGTTCTCGGTGATCGTCATGCGCGCGAACACGCCGCGGCCTTCGGGCACCATTGCCAGGCCGCGCGCCACCAGTTGATACGAACCCAGCTCGCGGATCGATTCGCCCTGATAGCGCACCTCGCCGGCCTTCCACGGCAGCGTGCCGGTGATGGCCTTCAGCGTGGTCGTCTTGCCGGCACCGTTGGCGCCGATCAGCGCAACCAGCTCGCCTTGCCGCACTTCCAGCTCGATGCCCTTGACCGCCTCGATGCCGCCGTAAGCGATCTGCAGACCCGAGACACCCAGAATCGTATTGGCCATGTCGCTTCGTGTCGCGGGCATCGTCCGGCTCAATGCGCCGCCGCTGTGCCGAGGTAAGCCTCGATCACCGCCGGGTCGCGCTGCACCTCGGCCGGCCGACCCTGCGCGATCACCTTGCCGTAGTCGAGCACGGTGACGCGATCGCACAAGCCCATCACCAGCTTCACGTCGTGCTCGATCAGCAGCAGCGTCTTGCCGCTGTCGCGAATGCTGGCCAGCAGTTCGCGCAGCTTCAGCTTCTCGGTGGCGTTCATGCCGGCCGCCGGTTCGTCCAGCGCCAGCAGCTTTGGATCGGTGGCCAGTGCCCGCGCGATCTCGAGTCGGCGCTGATCGCCGTACGACAGCGTGCGCGCTCGATAGTGCGCATAACGCGCGATGCCGACATAGTCGAGCAGTTCGAGCGCGCGATGCTGGATCTGCACTTCCTCGATCTGCTGGCGGCGCGTGCGAAAGATTGCGCCGAACACACCGGCATGCGTGCGCACGTGGCGGCCGACCATCACGTTTTCCAGCGCCGTCATGTCGCCGAACAGGCGGATGTTCTGGAAGGTGCGCGCCACGCCGGCCTCGGCCACGCGATGCACGGCGCTCGGCTCATAGGGTTGGCCGTCGAGCACGAACTGACCGGCATCGGGCGTGTACAGCCCGGTGATGACGTTGAAGAAGGTGGTCTTGCCGGCGCCGTTGGGCCCGATCAAGCCGTAGATGTGGCCGCGCGGAATTTCCAGGCCCACATTGGACAAAGCCTGTAGTCCACCGAAGCGCTTGCTGACGCCGCTCACCGACAGCAGGGTGTCATTGCTCACGAGGCCACCTTCGAATCGATGGCGGCAGCGCTTGCCGGCGCCGTGGCGGTGGCCGTCGCGGCGCCGACGGCGGGCAGCGCCGAGCGGCCGTGCTTGGGCGCGGGCCACAGGCCGTTGGGCCGATAGCGCATGATCAACACCAGCGACAGGCCGAACAGCAGCATGCGCAGCGCCTCGGGTGCGATGTATTCCTCGCCGAACAGCGCGAGCTGCACCGGCTTGGCGATCTCGCGCAGCGTTTCGGGAATCGCATACAGCAGCACCGCGCCGAGAACGACGCCCGGCACGTGTCCCATGCCGCCCAGCACCACCATCGCCACGATGACGATCGACTCCATCAGGATGAAGCTCTCGGGCGAGACGAAGCCTTGGAAGGCCGCGAACATCGCGCCCGACACGCCGCCGAACGAAGCGCCCATCGCGAACGCCAGCAGCTTGACGTTGCGCGTGTTGATGCCCATCGCCTTGGCGGCGATCTCATCTTCGCGCAGCGCCATCCAGGCGCGGCCGATGCGCGAATCCTGCAGCCTGATCGACACCACGATGACGCCGATGGTCAGCAGCAGGAACAGGTAGTAGTACAGCGTGACCGGCGCGATCTCGAACGAACCGATCTCCAGCGGATCCGACAGGTTCAAACCCAGGATGCGTACCGGATCGATATTGGAAATGCCCTGCGGACCATTGGTCAGATTGATCGGTGCGTTCAGGTTGTTCAGGAAGATGCGGATGATCTCGCCGAAACCCAGCGTGACGATCGCCAGGTAATCGCCGCGCAGCCGCAGCACCGGCGTGCCCAGCAGCACGCCGAAAAAGGCCGCGATCGCAGCGCCCAGCGGAATCACCAGCCAGATCGAGCTGTGCAGTCCATCGGGAAAGGTGGCTGCCAGCCACTCGAAGTTTTCCATCAGATGCGGCGAGGCCAGCAGCGCATACATGTAGGCGCCCACCGCATAGAACGCGACATAGCCCAGGTCGAGCAGCCCGGCGTAGCCCACCACGATGTTCAGGCCCAACGCCAGCATCACGTACAGCAGCGCGAAGTCGGCCATGCGCACCCAGCGGTTGCCGGCCATGCCCAGCACCAGCGGCAGCGCCGCCAGCGCCAGCGCGATGACCAGGGTGGCGGCCAGTGCGGCACGGCGGTTGTGCTGCAGGGACGGGAAGAAAGCCTGGATCAGCATGGGCGAGAGCTCCGTTCTCGTCTCAGGCTCGGTCGGCGACGCGTTCGCCCATGATGCCCGAAGGCCGGAACAGCAGAACCAGGATCAGCACGGCGAAGGCGAAGATGTCCTGGTAGTGGCTGCCCAGGAAGCCGCCGGTCAGGTCACCGATGTAGCCGGCGCCCAGGCTCTCGATGATGCCCAGCAGCAGGCCGCCCACCACCGCGCCGGCGATGTTGCCGATGCCGCCCAGCACCGCTGCGGTGAACGCCTTCAAGCCCGGGATAAAGCCCATCGAGAAGTGCACGATGTTGTAGTTCAGCGCGACCAGCACGCCGGCCACCGCGGCCAGCGCCGCGCCGATCGCGAAGGTGGCGGCGATCACCTGGTTGGCGTTGACGCCCATCAGGCCGGCGATGCGCGGGTTCTCGGCGGTGGCGCGCATGGCGCGGCCCAGACGGGTCTTGTTCACCAGCAGCATCAGGCCGGTCATCATCAATGCCGCCACCACCAGAATCAGGATCTGCTTGGGCGCCAGGATGGCGCCGAAGATCGGCACCGGCGTGGTCGGCAGCAGATCGGGAAACACGATGGGGTTCGGCTTCCAGATGATCATCGCCACCGTTTGCAGCACGATCGACATGCCGATCGCGGTGATCAGCGGTGCCAAGCGCGGTGCGTTGCGCAGCGGCCGGTAGGCCAGCCGCTCCATCGCCACCGACAGCGCCATGCACACCGGAATCGCCGCCAGCACCACGATCAGCAGCACCACCGCCGGCGGCAGGCCCGCGGCCAGCAGCATCGGCACCAGCCAGACCGCCACCATCGCGCCGATCATCAGCACTTCGCCGTGCGCGAAGTTGATGAGCTGCAGGATGCCGTAGACCATCGTGTAGCCCAGCGCTACCAGCGCATAGACTGATCCGAGCACCAACCCGTTGAGAATTTGCTGCAACAGGATGTCGAAATCGAACATGCTCTCCCCGATGCCTGCGGCGGGAACCTCGATCGAATGCAGCGCCGTATCGGTGCTCAAAACGGCGCGAATTCTAGCGAATATCGCATGTAACAGCGCACGCCGCGTTGTGACTGAGGGTATCTCCGGAGAGCGTCACGTTGGCGGTTCGCCAAAAAAAAAGCCCCGGCGAACCGGGGCAAACCAGCCAGGGAGGAAAAAAACGTGACTTCTCTGGCAAGAGGAGGCCTATGAGAAACGCATGGAGACTGCGCATCCCATCCGCAGACTGTAACGGCGCGCGCCGTTGGCGACGCGTGGCGGGCGATTGACGGCCCCGAGTGACAGACGGACGGGGGAGACCGGAGGGTTGCCGACGCGGCGGGATGCTATTGGTGCTTGACTGAAGCGGGGCTGGGGCCAGGGACAGACCGGGGCGGGCCGGGGCGGACCAAGACGAGGGCAGGATTTGCGGCGAAGCTGCGTTTGACGCAAGGGCGCGCCGAGCGAAACGATCGCCTCAATACAAAACGGCTGCGCCTAGCCCATCGGGCAGTTCGCAGCCGTTGCGGCGCCCAAGGGCGCCAGGGCCGGATTCAGCTACGAGCCACGCTTGGTGGGCCCGTGGACGCAGTAGCTCAGGCTTGACGACGAGCCAGCCGATTCAGGCCGAACAGCCCGAAGATGCCCAGACCCAGCAGCGCGAGCGTGGCAGGCGCCGGCACTTGCGCGATCGGATCATTGCCGCCATTACCACCATTACCACCGTCCGAGCCGGCAATGCTGCCACCGTCGCCACCGTTACCGCCAGTGCCACCGTTACCGCCAGCACCTCCGTTACCGCCAGCACCGCCGTTGCCGCCAGCACCGCCGTTACCGGCCGTGCCACCATCGCCGCCGTTGCCGCCGGTACCGCCACTGGCACCCGCACCACCGTCACCGCCGTTGCCGCCAGCACCACCGTTACCGCTGGTGCCGCCAGTGCCGCCGTTGCCGCCGTCACCACCGTTACCGCCCTGATCCTTCGTGTACTGATCGCCGGCCACCGCGGTCGGTTTGTAGCCGAACGCATGGTTGTCGGTTTCGAACGAGTCGGCCGTGCTCGACAGGATGATGCTGCTGAAATACTGGCCTTCGTCGAGCAGCAGATTCACGTACATCTGCCCGTAGCTCGAATCCATGCCGCTGATCTGGACGCCGTTGTAGCGGATCGACGTGTTGTCGGTCAGCACGAACTCGATGAAGTTGTAGCTGTCGAGCGAGCCGCCCAGGAAGCCGAAATAGTTGTAGTTCGAGCCTTCGCTGACGGTGATGGTGACCGTTGAACCATGGCTGGTGCCGACAGCCAGGTAGCTGCCGGTTGAACCATGCGGTTGCACCGCGGTGAGATTGCCGTTGGCATTGCGCTGTGCGCCTGGCCCGACCACGTTGTTGCCCGAGCTGTACGCGTAGTTGACGTTGGCGCAGGACTGCCCGTCGAAATCGACGCGGCACGTGATGTTGGGGGAGTCGGAATAAGGGCCGGCCGTCGTCCACATCTCCAGCGCAGACGCGCTCAGCGACGTGCAGGCGAGAGAGGCGGCAACCAGGAACTGCTTGATGGTGCTCATTGTGTTCGCATTGCTTACTTGCAGACCGGATGGAAAAACCCTTCCGATCTCCAGTAAGCGAAAATCGAGCCAGTTGCTCTAAGGTCTTGATTCTACTTGTATTGCACCGTCACGACTTTGCAGTACCAGACAGCAACGTCAAATCCGCCGACGGGCGATAAGTACGTTGCTTGAATGCAACGATTGCCGGGGCGACGCAACCGCATCGCCCCAGGCGGCATTACTTCTGGTTGAGCACCCACTTGACCAGCGTTTCGGCCTCGGCAGCGCTCACCTGCGGATTGGCCGGCATCGGAATCTGGCCCCAGACGCCCACGCCACCCTCGCGCACTTTCTTGACCAGCTTGGCCAAGGCGCCCTTGTCGCTGGCGTATTTGGCGGCTACGTCTTTATAAGCAGGCCCGATCAGCTTTTTGTCGACGGCATGACAGGCCGTGCAGTTCTTGGTTTTGGCGAGTTCGGCATTGGCCATGGCCACGCCGGATGAACAGGCCAGCACCAGCGCGATCGGAAGCGAGGACAGCAGTTTCATGGAAGCTCCGAGGGGAATATCCGAGGGAATGAAGGCTTTCAAACCAGTTTAACGCATCGATCCGAACACCGTTGACGCTGCGCCGTGCGCCGTCCGACCGGTCGGCGCAGACAAGCCGGCGAACGGCGCGGCACAGTGAGAGCCGCTTCGACTTTGCACCGGGCAAGGCCCGGCTTCGTGCCCATGCCATTCGTCTGGATAGGCGCTTTACTGATTGCCTTGAAATGGCTGGAGGTCAGCCCGGTCGACCAATGGTCATGGTGGTGGATCCTGGCCCCGCTGGCGTTGGCCTTCCTCTGGTTCGAGGTGATCGAGCCGTTCTTCGGCCTGGACAAGCGCAAGCAGCTGGAAGACCACTACGCCAAGCTGCGGCGCGACCGCGTCGACGCCCAGTTCCGGCCGCCGCCGGCCAAGAAGCGCTAGCGGCGGCGGCAGGCCGCGCGGCCTGCCGGATTGAAGATCGCCGGTTCAGCTCAGATGTCGTCCAGCACCGCGCCTTTGCTGGCGCTGCTGCTCAGCCGGTAGAACTTGCTCAGCACGCCGCGCTTGTAGCGCGGTGCCGGCGCCTGCCAGCCGGCGCGGCGGCGCTCCAGCTCGGCGTCGTCGATGTTGAGTTGCAGCTTCAGCTGGTGCGCGTCGATGGTGATGGAATCACCCTCGTGGATCAGCGCCAGCGGTCCGCCCACGGCGGCCTCGGGCGCCACGTGGCCCACCACCATGCCCCAGGTGCCGCCCGAGAAACGCCCGTCGGTGATCAGGCCGACCGATTCGCCCAGGCCGGCACCGATCAGCGCCGAGGTTGGCGCCAGCATCTCGGGCATGCCCGGCGCGCCCTTGGGGCCCAGGTAGCGCAGCACCATCACGTCGCCGGCCTTGATGCGGCCTTCCAGGATCGCCTGCAATGCGCTCTGCTCGTCGTCGAACACGCGTGCCGGGCCGGTGATCACCGGATTCTTCAGGCCGGTGATCTTGGCCACGCAGCCTTCCGGCGACAGGTTGCCCTTGAGGATCGCCAGATGGCCTTCGTCGTACAGCGCGCGGTCGAGCGGGAAGATGACGTCCTGGTCGGCGCGCGGCGCGTCGGGCACGTTCTGCAGTTCTTCGGCCATGGTTTTGCCGGTGATCGTCATGCAATCACCATGCAACAGGCCGGCTTTGAGCAGGATCTTCAGCACTTGCGGGATGCCGCCGGCGCGATGCAGATCGACCGCCAGGTATTTGCCCGAGGGTTTCAGATCGCAGATCACCGGCACGCGCTTGCGCACCCGTTCGAAATCGTCGATCGTCCACTCGATGCCGCCGGCGTGCGCGATGGCCAGGTAGTGCAGCACCGCGTTGGTCGAGCCGCCGGTGGCCATGATCAGCGCCACCGCATTCTCGATCGACTTGCGCGTCACGATGTCGCTGGGCCGCAGATTGTTCTTCACCGCCTCGATCAGCACGCGCGCCGACTGCGCCGTCGATTCGAGCTTGTCGTCATCGGGGTTGGCCATCGTCGATGAGCCGAGCAGGCTCATGCCCAGCGCCTCGAACGACGACGACATCGTGTTGGCCGTATACATGCCGCCACAGGAACCGGTGCCCGGGATCGCGTTTTGCTCGATGCCGTCGAAATCTTCCTGGCTCATGCGGCCGGCCGAGAACTCGCCCACCGCTTCGAACACCGAGACGATGTTCAGGTCCTTGCCTTTCCAGCGGCCCGGCTTGATCGTGCCGCCGTAGACGTAGATGGCCGGTACGTTGGCGCGCAGGATGCCCATCATGCCGCCGGGCATGTTCTTGTCACAGCCGCCGAGCACCAGCACGCCGTCCATCCACTGGCCCTGCACGCAGGTTTCGACGCAGTCGGCGATGACCTCGCGCGAGATCAGCGAATACTTCATGCCCTCGGTGCCCATCGACATGCCGTCGGAAATGGTCGGCGTGCCGAACATCTGGGCATTGCCGCCCGCCGACTGGACCGCCTCGACGGCGGCATCGGCCAGCCGTTGCAGGCCCGAGTTGCACGGCGTGATCGTGCTGTGGCCGTTGGCGATGCCTATCATCGGGTTGGCGAAATCGGTCTTGCGATAGCCCATCGCGTAGTACATCGAGCGATTCGGGGCGCGGGCGACGCCTTCGGTGATGTTGCGGCTGCGGCGGTTGGCGGTCATGGCTGTGGTTGGTTGAAAGGTGGCGAAAGACGCGTGCGGGAAAACGCGCACGGGAGTGCGTGGCAGTTTAGCAAAGCAGGGCTTGCATGAATCGGCAAGGGTCTGCTAATCTAAACAATAACGATTGTCATTTGTCCGTCGTTCGCCATTTACTCAGCGTTCGTTGCACCATGATCATCTGTGTCTGCCGCGCGGTTTCAGACCGCCAAATTCGTTCGCTGGTCCAGCAGGGCGCCTCGTCGATGGCCGAAGTGCGCAGCGAGCTGGGCACTGGCGAGTGCTGCGGCAAGTGCTCGCGCCAGGTGCGTGAGTTGATCGATCTGCATCGTTGCCCGCACGATTCGAGCGAGTCGATGCAGGGCTGCGCCGCCTACGCATAAGCGGCAGGCGCTCGCGCCGCGGGCCGGCGCAGGGCGCGTGTTTCCACCGCCTTGCCTTGTCAGGCAAGCCGTCCCGGCTTTGTCTGCGCACCTGCTGCCGTTGAGCCCTATGCGTATCAGCGAGCCGTCCGGCGCGGCTTGGCTTAGTGGTCCGGCGCCTCGCTGCCCATGTAGGTCTGCTGATAATTCTGCAGGCCCACGCGGTCGATCAGCTCGAGCTGCGTTTCCAGGAAATCGACGTGCGACTCGGAATCGTCGAGGATCTTCACCAGGATCTCGCGCGATACGTAATCAGACACGCTTTCACAGTGCGCGATGCCGGCCTTCAGCGTGTCGAGCGTACCGCGCTCCAGCGCCAGGTCGGAGCGCAGCACCTCTTCGGTGGATTCGCCGATGTTGAGCTTGCCCAGATCCTGCAGGTTGGGCAGCCCGCCGAGCATCAGAATGCGCTTGATCAGCTCGTCGGCGTGGTTCATCTCGCCGATCGATTCCTTGTATTCGATCTTCTCCAGCCCGGTCAGCCCCCAGTGGCCAAAGATGCGCGAATGCAAAAAGTATTGGTTGATCGCAGTGAGCTCGTTTTTCAACTGCTTGTTCAGCCACTCGATGGCCTTCTTGTCGCCTTGCATGGCGGTTCTCCTTGCGGTTACAAGCTTCGCATTATGGGGGACGCCCATCAGGCATGGGGTCGGCGCGGGCTTCGGCATACAATCGCCCGCTACCGGCACTTCCCCTTCGTGCTTGTGCCTTTCGTCGAGAGACATCCCATGATGCCCGTCCGTCACGCTTCCCGCCGCCGTGCCCTCGGCTTCACGCTCGTCGAGCTTCTGGTCGTTCTGGCCATCCTGGGCCTGCTGGCCGGGCTGGTCGGGCCGCGCGTGCTGTCACAGCTGGGCGGCGCCAAATCAAAGACCGCCGCCGTTCAGATCAAGGATCTGGAACAGGCGGTCGAGCTGTTCAAGCTCGACGTCGGCCGCTTTCCGACCCCTGCCGAAGGGCTCGAATCGCTGGTTACCCGGCCGGCCAGCGCGCCGGGCTGGAACGGCCCCTATCTGAAGAAGGGCGGCGTGCCGCGCGACCCCTGGGGCAATGCCTATGCTTATGAGGCCCCCGGCAAGCGCGGCGACGTCGACATCTATACCTACGGCGCCGACAACGCGCCGGGCGGCGAAGGCGAAAACGCCGACGTCGGCAACTGGCAATAATCTTGGGCGCCGGCGCAGCGCACTGGTCCGGGCTGAGGTGCGTGCGCCGTTCGGCCGGCTTCACGCTGCTCGAACTGGTCGTTGCGATGGCCATCGTCGGCCTGCTGCTGGCGGCAATGCCGCTGGCCGTCTCGCGCGCCTACGAATCCGCCGAATACCGCACCACCGTGCGCAACCTGGTGGCCGGCTTGAAGACGGCGCGGCTGGAAGCGCTGCGCACCGGCCGCGGCATCGCCTTCGTCGTCGACCTGGGCCAGCGCCGCTTCGGCATCGAGGAACGGATGGGCGACACGCTGCCGGAACGGCTGACCGTGCGCATGCTGGTCGCCGACAATGAAGTCGCCAACGAAGGGCGCGGCAGCATCCGTTTCTTCCCGAACGGCAGTGCCTCGGGCGGCATCATCGACGTGCTGCGCCCCTCGGGCGACGGCGTGCGGCTGCGTGTGGCTTGGCTGTTCGGCCGCATCACGCAGGCAGCGCCGGGCTGAGCGCCATGCGTCGCCAGGCGGGGTTTTCGCTGCTCGAAGTGCTGGTCGCGTTCTCGATCATGGCGCTCGCGCTGGGTGCCTTGTATCAGGCGGCCGGCGGCAGCGTGCGCGGCGCGGCCGAAGCCGAACGCGTGACGCGCGCGGCGGTCACCGCCGAATCACTGCTGGCGCTGTTCGACTCAGTGCCCCCCGAAGGCATCCGCGACGCCGGCCTCAGCCCCGATGGGTTCGCCTGGGAGATCGCCAGCGAACCGGCGGTGGCGCCGACCGACGCGCCGCAGGCCTGGGTGCTGCACCGGATCTTGGTCGTCGTGCGCTGGCGCGACCGCGACGTCGATCGCCAGTTCCGGCTGGTCAGTCTGTTGCCCGAACGGCGGGCGATGCAATGACGGCCGCTCTGCGCTTTGCCGTGCCGGCGCCGTTGCGCCGCCGCGCTGCCGGCCTCCCCCCGGTCGAAGTGGTGGTTGCGCTGACGCTGCTGTCGCTGATCCTGCTGGGTTTGGTCAGCGCTCTGCGCTCGCTGGGCGAAACCGGCTCGCGGCTGGAAGGGCGTTCGCTGCGTAGCGACGACGTGCGGCTGGTGCCGGCGTTCTTGCGCCAGGCGATCGGCTCGGCCTCGCCGCGGCTGCACGTGCGGCCGACCGACATGGCCACCATGCCGTGGTTCGAAGGCGCCGCAACGGAAATGGTCTGGGTCGGCAACATGCCGGCGCGGCAGGGCGTGGGGGGCTTGCATCATCTGCGGCTGGCGGTGATCGGCACCGGCGGTACGCCGCAGCTGATGCTGCAGTATCTGCCCTTCATCAGCGATGATCTGTTTCCCGACTGGACGCAGGCGCCCGGCCAGCTTCTGGTGGCCGGCGTCGATCGCTTCGAGCTCAGCTACCAGCGGCTCGGCACGGGCGAGTGGTCGCCTGAATGGGCTGATCCGCTGGTACTGCCCGGGCGCGTGCGTCTGATGCTGTCTGCGGGCGGGCAGGCCTGGCCCGAGATGGTGTTCGCGGTGGTCGAGGCGATGCCGGGCATGGACCCGAACGCGCCGTCGGGCACGATGCCGATGCAGCCGGGGCAGCGCGCGCAGTCCGGCCAAGGCGGGTCGGGTGGTGCGGCCGCCGGCGCGGGTCGGGGGCGCTGATGCGCATGGCGGACGCGACGGCCATGCAAGAGGCCAAGCAAATGCCCGGCTGCTGCGCCGCGTTGCGCTGCTACCCCGGCTGGCGTCGCCGCTCAAGCTTGCGTCGCCGCTGCCGGGGCGTGGCGGTGGTTGCCGTGATGTGGATCGTCGCCGCGCTGGCGCTGCTGGTCGTCGGCATGGCTGCCGGTACGCGTGCCGACATCCGCGCGGCGCAGGTGGCGCGCGCCGAGGCCGAGGCCAGCGCGTTCGGCGATGCCGCGATCCAGTTGGCTGCGCTCGAGATGCGCACCAGTGCCGAGCCGCTGCGGACGGCAGCGATGCGCGAATACGAGTTCGAAGGCCGACCCATTCAGGTCGACATCCGCCCGGTCGAGGGTTACATCGATCTGAACAATGCCAGCGATACGCTGCTGCGCGATCTGTTCCTGATTGGCGCCGGCTTGCCGCAGGAGCAGGCAGAGGCGCTGGCGCAACGCGTGGTCGACTGGCGCGACCCCGACCAGATGCCATTGCCGCTGGGGGCCGAAAACGACGCCTATCAGGCGGCCGGCTCGCCCAACCTGACGCGTGGCGAGAAGTTGACGCAACCCGAAGACCTGCTGCAGATTCTAGGGATGACGCTGGATGTCTATGATAAAATTGAACATTTTGTTACGGTGTTCGGCGCTAGCGGGGTCGACCCCAAGGCCGCGACACCGGCCGTTCTGGCCATCCTGGCGAAAGGCAACATCGAGTTGGCAAGCAAGATCGCTGCGGCTCGAGATTCCGGCGATCCGGCAATCGACATGACCGGACTCGAACAAGCCCATCTCGCCGCCGCTTCCGGCAACCGTTTCCGTGTCGAGGCCCGGCTCGAAACCGATGGCCGTCTCGTCTCGCGCGTGCGCTGGATCGATTTCAGCGAACCTGGTCCGTTCGGGCTGCCCTGGCGCACGCTGCGCGTCGAACCGCCGCGCGGCATTACGCCGCAGCCGGCCTTGCCGCCGGGGGGCTGATCGATGGCGCTCGAGCTTCGCAACACCTCGCTGTTCGGCCTTGATCTGGGCAATCTGTGGGGAGGTTTTCGCAGCGGCTGGTCGCAGGCCTTGCGCTGGCCGATCTTCGCCTGGCTGTCGCCGTCTGAGCCGGTGCGCGTGCTGCTGCCCGACGGCAGCGAACGGGTCGTCGCCGGCACCAGCGCCAAGCCGGCCTCGCGCGGCGCGCGCCCGCGTGCCGTGGCGGTGGTACTGCCCGACGAGCTGGTGCTGGTGCGCGAGCTGACGCTGCCGGCGCTGGCCGATGACGATTTGCGCCAGGCGATCGAGCTCGACATCGCGGCGTCCAGCCCGTTTCCGCCCGATCAGGTGGCGTGGGGCTGGCAGATCGATGCGCTCGACGACACCAGCCTGAAATGCCGCGTCGCGCTCGCTGCGCCGGCGCACATCGATGCTTATCTGGCCGAACAGCGGCCGCGCCTGAGCAAAGCCGTGCCTGAACTATGGGCCGAGGCGCAAGCGCCGATCGTGTTCCAGGGCTATGGCGAAGCGCCGCGCCGCAAGCGGCTGAGCACGCGCCGCTGGGCCATCGTCGGCATGCTGCTGCTGGTGGCGCTGCTGGCCGTGGCGCTGGCGGCGACGCCGCTGCTGCAGCTGCGCGAACGCGTGTTCGATGCGCGCGCACGCTTCGAAACGCTGCTGGCCGAAGCCGGTCCGGCGGTCAAGGGGCGCGACTCGCTGGTGCGCGCCAACGAGCGCGCACGTGCCATCCAGGAACGTTCGCGGCACAACGTCGATCTGGCCAAGCTGCTCGACACCGTGACGCGGCTGCTGCCTGATGACGTCTACCTGAGCCGCTTCGAGATCCAGGGGCGCCAGGTGCGAATCGCCGGCTTCGCCAACAACGCCTCGGCCCTGATGGAAAAGCTGGGCGCGCACGGCGAGTTCCGCGAGGTGCGCGCGCCCAGCGCGATCACGCGGCAGGCCAGCAGCGGCAAGGAATCGTTCACGATCGAATTCTCGATCGCTGGTGGCGAACCGGCTGCGCCGGGGGCAGGGGAGGCGGATGCTGCGGCGTCGGCCGGCGCTGCTCCCATCAGTTCCAGTGCGCCAGCCGCACCCGGCGCCGCTGCCGCGCCGGCGCCCGCTTCGGCATCGGCGCCCAGCACTGCAACGACGCCCCCGCCGGGCTCCGCACCCACTGCGGGCGCCACGACCTCGCCCCGCGCGGTGCCGGCTGCCTCCTCACCGGCGACGCCTTCCTCGGCGACATCCACCCCGGCGACATCCACCCCGGCTGTTGCGCCGCCGCCTCCTGCGTCGGCCGCCAAGCCTTCCGACGGACAGCGCCGATGAAACGCATCAAGCAGATGTTTCCCGGCCGCCGCGCGCGCATGGCCGTGCTGTTGACCCTGGCGATCATCGGCGTCGGCGTGGCGCTGGTGCTCAATGAACTGAATTTCCGCTATCACTGGGCCAACGACACGCTGGCCGAGCTTGCGCCGCGATACGCGCGGCTCGAGGGCTTGAAGCAGGTCGGCAGCGAGGTCGATACGAACCTGCAGACCGTCACCGAATATCTGGCGCGGCGCACCTATCCGCCCGATATGCCGGTCGACCGTGCCGGCACCGACTTCCAGCAGCGCATGCGCACGCTGGCCGAAGCCGCGGGCATGAACGTGTCCGGCAGCCAGATTCTGCCGCCGAAGGTAGGCAGCGGTTTCCAGACGATTCCGATCAGTGCCACCTTCGACGGCACGATCGAAAGCCTGCGCCAGTTGCTGGTGACGCTGCCCGGCGAGGTGCCGGCGGTGCAGGTCGATTCGCTGGTCATACAGCCGGCGCGCCGCGTCGTGACTCGGCCCAGCGCCGCCACAGCCGGTCAGGCGCAAGCTGAGCAGCGTCTCACGGTCCAGCTCAACCTGAGCGTCGTGCAATTGCTGCCATGAAAGCTTCCGCACTCGGATTGTTGATTCTGGTCGCGCTGGCGCTGGTTGCCGGCATCGCGGTGCAAGTGCGCAACGGCGAGCTGCAGTGGACGCCGCCCGAGCAGGTGTCGCCCGATCCTTCCTCGTTGCAGCCGGCTTCGCGGCGGCCGCCGCCGCGCGCCAGCATCGCCGAGCTCGGCGAAACCGTCGAGCGGCCCTTGTTTGCGCAGACCCGTCGGCCGCCCCCGCCGCCGGCGCCGCCAGCGCCGCCCGAGCCGAAACCCGAGCCCGATCCGCTGGCCAACATCGTACTGCTCGGTTTGTACGACAACGGTGAGGGGAGCGGTGGTGCAATCGTGCGTGCCGAAGGCAAGGTGCACCGGGTGCAGGTCGGGCAGGAGTTCGGTGGCTGGCGCCTGGCATCGATCGACGGGCGCACCGTGGTGCTGACCGGCCCGCGCGGGCGCCGCAACGAACTCGTTCTGAAGCATCAGCCGCAGATGGCAGCACCACCCCCCGCGCGACCGGGGCCGCAGCAGCGCGCCGACGGGGCGGGCGGCTGCGCGC
>JAFKGG010000089.1 GCA_017307915.1 Burkholderiales bacterium
GGCAGTCTTGCCGCCGGTTTGTGGCGTCACCCGCGCGCCGAGAATGGCACGGCATGCTTTTATGAGGTCTATGAGTGCGCCGACGGCAAGTGGGTTTCGGTAGCAGCGGTCGAACGCCGATTCTTCGAGATACTCCTGGCGAAGCTCGGTATCGATACCGCGTTGGTTCCTGACCATCGGGACCGCAGCCGCTGGCCGGCCGTGCACCGTCTGTTGGCCGACCGCTTCAGGCAGCGTTCGCGCGACGAGTGGTGCGAGCTTTTGGAGGGCAGCGACGCCTGCTTCACGCCGGTGCTCGACATGAACGAAGTGCGCCATCATCCGCATATGGCCGCGCGCGAAGCGATCATCGAGGTGGACGGCGTGCCGCAGCCCGCACCCGCGCCGCGGTTCAGCCGCAGCGTGCCGCCATTGCCGCGCGCCCCCAAGGCGGTGACGCGCGACGAAGCCTTGCATACGCTGGAAACATGGTTTGGCCATGAGCGCCACGCGGCCCTGGCTACCGCGGGTGCACTCGACGTGGTGGCCGGTTCACCGGCAGGTGCCTGAATCAGGACGTTGCTGCGTCGGCATCCTGCGCTTGCTCGTGGCGAACCGGCATTACCGTAGTCGCCGGCGTACCGTTGCCCGGTTTGGCTGAAGCCGCCATGACGACTTCGCGGAACCGGCGCCCGGCGGGGCTTTCGCGATCGCTGCGATAGGCTAGCGCGATGCCGGTTTCGGCGGGCTGCGCGAGCCCACTGAGTTTGCGGACCGCAACGCGCCCGGCCACGCATCGCGTGCTGGCCGAAGGAACGATCGCAACACCCAGACCGCTTTCGACCAGGCTGAGCACCATGTGAGTTTGAACCGCCTCCTGCGCGACACGCGGTACGAAGCCGGCCTGTTGGCACACGCGCAGAACCAATGCGTGCAGACCCGGCACGGCTCTGCTTGCATACGCCACGAATGGTTCCTCGGCCAGCGCGGCCAGCGATACGGCGGGCTGCGCTGCCATCGGATGCGACAGCGGCAGTGCAACGGCCAGCGTATCGAATTCGATCTGTTCCACTCTGGACTGGCACGCACGGGCCAGCGGGCAGCGCACGAATCCGACGTCGAACGCGCTCTCGTCGAGCCCGGCCAGGATGCGTTCGGTAGTGGATTCTTCGAATTCGAGACGGATCTCAGGGAAGCGGCGCGAGAATGCCGGCAGTATGCGCGGCATCAGTTCGAAGGTGGCCGATCCGACGAAGCCGATCTTCAGCCTGCCGCTGGCGCCGACGTTGATGGAGCGCGCAATGGAACGCATCTGATCGAGATGAAACAGGGCTGATCGGGCTTCGCCGACGACCGCTTCGCCCAGCTCCGTCAGCGTTGCCCCTGCGGTGCCGCGGCGCAGCAGCACCACGCCCAGGTCTTCCTCCAGGCGGCGGATCGAAGCCGAAAGCGGCGGCTGGGTCATGTGCAGGCGCTCGGCTGCTCTACGGAATCCTCCCGCCTCGGCCAAAGCGACGAAATGGCGCAGTTGCTGAAGGTTCATGCCGAAGCCTTGTCCAATTCAGTTGGTCTGACCATCGTACCTCGTGTGGGCAAGGATCGCAACTGGAGAATCGCCGCCGGCCCGGCGCCGGCGCCTTGGCGGCGATACGGCGGGTTGCGGCTGCGTTTCCGCGTCAGCGCGGCGGCACGAGAGATTTCGACGCCGCCGATCGACGATTGCCGGGGCTGGGTCGGCCGACGTCGGCTTCGATCAGCAGATACTGGTTGACGCCGGCCAGATAGGTGACCATTTCGCTGGAGGCCTTTTCCGCGTCGCGCCGGCGAAAGTGTTGCATGAAGCGATGGCGCGACTCGACCAGCGTCACCAGCTTCCGGCTCCTGGGGGCCTTGAGGAACTCCAGCATCGTGGCCGACATCGCCTCCGTCGACATCAGCAGTACCTGATTGCGAGCGGCCACGGCAAGCAGTCGATAGAAGTCGGTCGCTGCCAGGCGCCGGCGAGCGTAGTCGTTGTCGCGCGTGTACTGCTCGGTGAGGGCGATATTCTCTTCCAGGGCAGCGTAGTCTTCCACCGTTGCACGTTCGCATCCGAGCTGGATCGCATTGACCGTGATCAGCGTGCGCGCCTCGATGAGTTCGCCAAGCGTGATCGTTCCGACGCGCACCATGTCGGAGTAGGCCTGAGTGACGAAGCGCCAGTTGTGCCCGGCAATGAAGGATCCACCCGCGCCGCCCTTCTTCAGATCGAGCAGGCCGGCGATCTCCAGGCTGCGTAGCGCCTCGCGCAGCACGCTGCGGCTGACGCGAAGATGGGTGGCCAGATCGCGTTCGGGCGGCAGCCTGTCGCCGGGCTTGAGTGCGCCGGACGCGAGATGCATGCGGATCTGATCGCAGACATGCTCAAAAGCGCGAGGTGCGCTGATTGGCGAGAACGTATCCAGAGGTTGTTTCGGCATATTGGTCTGCGAGCCGCGCGTCGAAGCTGCGATAAGCCGGAACTCTAGTGCGGGCGTATGGATCGCCGCAAGTCCGGCCGGGGGCGACGAGCCGCGGCTCATTCGATGTTTGACCCATTTGAGGCGCAGCGGCGTTTGCAACGCGGGTCGTATGTTGTATGATCAGTAGGTCAGACCAACAGTCCTTCCGGTTTCGGAGCGCTCTGCGATCCGGAACATGCAGGGCCCCGGCAGCCTTGCGCCGTTCTGGCTCTTCGGCGATGGGTGCCGCGATAGCAGCGGTGTTCGCCGGCGATTGAAGGAAACCCCCGCATAGAACATGGAGGAGAGCATGAAGCGTCGAGATCTGATCCGCGTTGCCGCACTGGGTGCTCTGGGCTTGCAGGGCCAGGCGCGCGCGCAATCAGGCAGTGTCCTACGGTTCGTTGTACCTTATGCCGCTGGTGGCGTCACCGATGCGATGGCCCGTCTTCTCGGCGGGCCGATGGGCACGACGCTCGGTCGCGTCATCGTCACGGAAAACAAACCCGGCGCCGCGGGCCTGATCGCGACTCGCACGGTACTGTCTGCGGCGCCCGGCGAGCAGTTGCTGTTCGTCAACGAAGGCGTGCTGACGCTGCCCTTGCTGCAGAAGGACGCCGGTTACGATCCGCTGACCGATCTGGTGCCGGTGGCGACCGTGGCCGAGATCAACTCGGCGCTGATGGTTCATAGCAGCGTTCCGGCCAAGAACGTGGCGGAACTGATCGCTTACGCGAAGTCGCAACCGAAGGGCATCAATGCAGCCAACTCCGGGATCGGTTCCAGCGGCCACTTGTCGACGGTGCTGTTCGCGCAGACCGCCGGCATCAACATCGTGCACGTACCCTACAAGGGCAGCGTTCAGACGGCCCAGGCGCTGCTGACCGGCGAGGTTCAGATGCAACTGACGACGCCGACCGAGGCGCTGCTGTCGCAAGCGCGCGAAGGGAAGGTGCGGGTGCTGGCAGTTTCGTCCGCGAAGCGC
>JAFKGG010000090.1 GCA_017307915.1 Burkholderiales bacterium
GCGCTTCGCAACATCATGGCCGACAAGGTACGATCGACCCGGCAATGGAAGGCGGCGATGAATCAGTTCGCGATCCTCTACGGTGATCGATTCACCCGACCGCAGGCTTAAATATCAACCGCCTCGAACACAGAAAATCTGACACGCCCGAGAAAGCTTCCGCCGAAAAATTGTCGATCGGCTCGCAATTTACGCTCCACGCTCGAGCGCCATTACACAGTTGCGCCTAGCTCCCCGTGGTCAATTTACGGCGGGGTTTACGCCCACAAGATTACCGTGCTTCGCGTACGAGCAAAAAGGGCCGCCTTTGCAAGGCGGCCCGTTCCGGCGATTACGTTAAGTGACGATCATCGCACCAACATTGTTGTACCGATCAAACGCGGCACTCAGCGGGAACGTATTTGTTGTTAGCAGAGTCGGAAACTTTGCATGTCCAGCTGATCGCATCACCAGGGATCGTCCCGTTGGCAAGAGCCGTCCCTTTCGGCGATTCCGGCACCAGAGTCAAGACGATACTTTTCGCGGGGGTGCCCATGGTGATCGTAATCACGCCCGTTGCTTGAGTAATACCAACTGATTGAACGTTGGTAGTTGCCGCAGGCGCAGTCCACCCGGCATCCAGGTTCTTACCATTGGTGGCATTCTCGGCAACGGTCGTTTTAGCCGCCGACGCCAGAGCCAAACCCTCCGATACCCGCGCACGCACCGTGTAATCCTGATACGCCGGCAACGCCACCGCCGCCAAAATACCGATGATCGCAACCACGATCATCAACTCGATCAGCGTGAAACCCTGTTGGGCCTTCTTCAAAACTTGCGATTTCATATTGACTCCCGAGAGGGGTGATGAAAAGTGGTCGAATCATGTTCGACTCAGGCTACTGTTACGCAGGCATCGTGCCACTGACATCGATCGGCGTCTGAAGCCCGATGAACGGCGGCAGGGGCGGCCAGATGTGCGATTTGTCACGCATTGTGGACGCACCGACTGACGCAAACCGCGACGGAGATCAATCCAACGCTGTCGCAACAGCGCTCAGAGTGACAAATTTCGTCAGCGTCGAACTAACGAAAAGCGGCAACTAAGTCGGTCAATCGCCGGGCCGCGCTTGCCGCGCGCCCGCTGTGTGCGCCCGCCTACAACTCGAGCTCGTCCCCGCGCGCCAGAATCCGCGGCGAAAACCGTCCCGCCCACGCTTCGATTTCACGCGCGATGGTGGCGGCATCCGACGGCTTCAGATGCGTGATCAGGATCTCGGGTTCGCGTTGCAGCTTGGCCAGTTCCTGGCTCAACTGGATCGGGAACAGGTGCTTGGCGGTCATCGCCAGATCCTGCTCGCGGTTGGTGAAGGCAGTTTCGATGATCAGGTACTTCAGGTTCGGCACGCCGTTGACCTGGCGCCAGAACTCGTCGTTCGGGCCGGTGTCGCCCGAGAAGACGAGCGCGGCCTCTTGGTTGTACAGGTGATAGGCCAGCGCGGGCACGGTGTGGCTGGCGGCCAGCGCACGTACCCAGCGGCCGTTGACTTCCACCACCGAACCGATCGACAGCGGCTCGAACTTCATCCACGGCCGGTCGTAGTGCGGGATCTCGGTGAAGTCGGGCCAGATCACCCAGTTGAAGATGTGCGCCTTCAGCGCCTCGATGGTTTCGGGCAGCGCGTGCACCACGAGCGGCTGCTGCCGCATCGCGCCGACCGAATCGACCAGCAGCGGCAGCGCAGCGATATGATCGAGATGTGAATGGGTGAGGAAGACGTGATCGATCGCCGCGAGCTGGTCCACCGTCAGGTCTTCGACACCAGTGCCTGCATCGAGCAGGATGTCGTCATCGACCAGAAACGAGGTGGTCCGGGCGCGGGCGCCGATGCCTCCGCTACATCCCAGGACTCGAACCTTCATGCAACGCTTCCCTGGCGTTTGTCGGCTTGGCGTCGTTTGCTTTGCCGGGCGAAGGTTTCGGTTCTTGATGGCCGTTGCGCGCCAATACCTTGGGCACGAACACCCTGACCGTTTCGACCCGCCCGGCCACCGCGACGCGTGCCAGCTCGACGAAAGCGTGCTGGCGACACTGCGCGGCGGTAGCTTCGCCCACGATGATCGGCACCTCGTAGTGCTTGGTCAAGCCCTCTAGTCTCGAAGCAAGGTTCACGGCGTCGCCGATGACGGTATAGGCGCGGCGCAGCGTCGAACCCATGTCGCCGACGCGCACCACGCCGGTGTTGATACCGATGCCGATCGCCAGCGGCGGCTGGCCGCGCGCGACGAAGCGTTCCGACATGCGCTGCGCAGCCGCCTGCATCGCCATCGCGGCGGCCACCGCGTGGTCGGCGTGCGACGGATCTTCCAGCGGCGCGCCCCAGAAGGCCATCACCGCATCGCCCATGTATTTGTCGACCGTGCCGCGGTGGGCATGGATGATTTCGGTCATGCCGGTGAGGAAGGTGTTCAGGTACTCGCGCAACGCGCCCGGTTCCATGGTTTCGGCGATGCGCGTGAAGCCGCGGATGTCGGCGAACAGGATCGACAATTCGCGGTTGCTGCTTTCCAGCGACTGCCAGCTTGCCGGATCGCGCGCCATCTGTTCGACCAGCGCCGGCGACACGTATTCGCCGAACAGCTGCACGACGGCGCGGCGTGCACGCCCCTCGGCGAACCAGCCGACCACGACGTTGAACAGGCCGAGCGTCAGCACCGCCGCCACGGCGCCGGCCAGCGGCAGCACCAGGCCGGCGTTCGAATACGCAATGCCATTGCCGCCGATCAGCATCATGATGGCCAGCGCGCTGGCCAGCACGGCGCCGATCACACCCAGCGCCGGCAGCACCAGCGCCAACGCACCGCCGACGGCGACGGTGGCCAGGGCGCCGATCGCCGGCGCCTCGGCCAGCCGCTGCTTCAGGCGCCCATCGAGCGCGCCGGCAATCAGCGCGGCATGCACCTCGACGCCCGGAAACACTTCACTGACCGCGGTGGCGCGCAGATCGGTCTGGCCCGGAGCGGTAGTGCCGACCAGCACGATGCGGTCGTGCAGCATCGACCAGTCGACGCGATCGTTGAGCACGTCGGTGGCCGACAGATAGCGGAAATGCCCACCGGTCGGGCCGCCGCGACCAGTGACCGGCGCCATGGCGGTGAAACCGACCGACACCGGAATGTCGACCAGGCCGCGTTCGCCTTCGACCATCAGCCGGTCGTCGTGCACGGTCAGCGTGGCTTCGCCCAGGTATTGGCGCAGCACCGCCAACGCCAGCGATTCATAGACGTTGCCGCCCAGCCCAGCCAGCAGCGGCAGCGCCCGGATGACGCCGTCGGAATCGATGCCGCCGCCCAGGAACGGATTGAAGAAGCCCGAGGTGCGCACGGCCCGTTGCAGCTCGGGCAGGTTGGCCCCATAGCCGTTGGCGTGCGTGACCAGCGCCATCTCGATCGCGGTGGC
>JAFKGG010000441.1:0-21510 GCA_017307915.1 Burkholderiales bacterium
GCCATGCCCTGGAAGCTGACCTGCACGGTCTCGAACAGATGCCGCCCTTCCCGTGTGAGCTGCAGGCGTCCGCGGCCGTTCACGAAAAGCTGCAAGCCGGTGGCACGCTGTACCTGGCCGATGAGCCGGCTGATCGTAGGCTGGGTGGTGTGCAGTGTCTTGGCTGCCGCGACGGTCGTGCCCAGCAGCACCACCGCACGAAATGCTTCGATTTGCTGAAAGTTCAGAGGTCGCGCCATGGCAGAGGCCGCTTTCTTCACCTATATCCAGAGTGAATAAGCTATCACCAAAATCGCATTGGATTAAATACATCGCGATTTCTAGACTGGCTTCATTTCCAGCTTGCTCGTCGAAGCACCTGCCATGCCAGTCACTCGCCGCGCTTCCAGCGCGATTGCGCCGCCCACCGGCCTCATGCCGTCCGCCAATGCCGCTCGGGCAGTTCCTGGCATCTCTGGCGCATCCGGGCGCGCGGCGCAATGCTGAACGGAATCACGCTCGAATTGCTCTGGCGGCGGCTCATCTCGATGGTCGACGAAGCAGCCGCGTCGCTGGTCCGCACCTCCTTTTCATCGGTTGTCCGGGAATCGAACGACTTCGCCTGTATCGTCACCGACGCGCGCGGCTATTCGATCGCGCAAGCGTCCAACAGCGTCCCATCCTTCATTGGCACCGCGCCGCGAACCATTCGCCACTTTCTGGAAGCGTTCCCCGAATCGGAGCTACACGAAGGCGACGTTCTCATCACCAACGACTGCTGGCTGGGCACGGGCCATCTGCCCGACATCAGCGTGGGCAAGCCCGTTTTCAGGAACGGCAAGTTGGTGGCATGGGCCGGATCGGTGGCGCACGCCCCTGATATCGGTGGCCGCATTCGCTCGGCGGACGCAAGCTCGGTCTTCGAGGAAGGCTTGCAGATCCCCGTCATGAAGGTGCTTCACGCCGGCGAGATGGACAAGACGCTGGAGCGCATCCTGCGGCAGAACGTCCGCGTGCCCGATCAGGTGATGGGTGATCTGTATGCTCAGTTCACCAGCCTGGCCCTGATGGAGCGCCAGACGCTGGCGCTGATGCGCGAATACCAGCTCGACGACCTCGATCAGTTGTCGAGCGAACTGCGCGGCCGCAGCGAAACGGCCATGCGCAAGGCCATCGCGGCGCTGCCGGACGGCACTTATCGCGCGCAGGCGATCAGCGACGGCATCGACGCACCGATTCGCCTGCAGATGGCGCTCACGGTCAAGGGCGACGAGATGTTGATCGATTTCGATGGCTCCGACGCTCAGGTGCAGAAGTCGATCAACGTAGCGCTCGGCTACACCACGGCCTTTACCGCTTACGGCGTGAAGGCGGTGCTTTGTCCGGATGTACCCAACAATGACGGCACGCTGGTTCCGTTGACGGTCACCGCCCCGGAAGGCTCGATTCTGAACTCCACGCCGCCGGCACCCGGCGGAGCACGCGCGCTGATCGGCCACTTCCTGCCCGGCATGATCGTCAGCGCATTGGCCCAGGTCGTTCCTGATAGGGCCATCGCCGGCGTCGGCTCGCCGGTCTGGTGCGTCAACATGGCCGGTACCCGAGATGATGGCCGCAACTTCGCCAGCCTGTTCTTTCTCAACGGCGGCTATGGCGGCAGCGCCAAGGGCGACGGTATCGACGTACTGTCCTGGCCGAGCAACGTTTCGTCCACGCCAGTGGAGGTCATCGAACAGGCCTTGCCGCTGAAAGTGCACTACCGGCGCTTTCGCGATCTGGACCAGGCCAACGGCAGCCATCGCGGCGGCACCGGCCAGGAACTGCTGCTCGAATGCCTCTGCAAGACCCCGGCGACGATGTCCTTCCTCGCCGAACGAACCCGCTCCGAGTCGACCGCCCCGGGCCTGGCCGGCGGCGCGCCGGGTCAGCCGGGCGAGGTTCTCATCGACGGCATGACGGTCAATCCCAAGGCCCAGCAGACCGTGAAGCCGGGCACCCGGGTTCTGCTGCGCACACCCGGCGGCGGCGGCTTCGGCAACCCGCAGTTTCGTCAGGCCGAACTGGTCGAACAAGACCGTCGGCGCGGATACGCGAAGTGATCATGCACAGCTACGCTCTCGGCATCGACATTGGCGGCACGTTCACCGACATCGTCCTCTACGACCATACGGATGGCCACGTTTTCAGCCACAAGGAGCTGACCACCCCCGAAGAGCCCACGCTCGGCGCGATTCGAGGGGTGAAGACGCTGCTCGCACGCGAACACGTCAAGGGCACTCAAGTATCTCGCGTCGTGCACGCCACGACGCTCTTCACCAACGCTCTGATCGAACGGCGCGGGGTCAAGACCGGCCTGATCACCACGGCCGGTTTTCGCGACACGCTCGAGATGCGGCGCGAATTCAAGTTCGATCTGTACGATCTCTTCATCCAGATGCCGGCCACCTTGGTGCCCCGTGAAGCTCGCCTGGAGGCCGTCGAGCGCGCCCGAGCCGACGGCACGGTCGACGTGCCTCTGGATGAAAACAGCGTGCGCGCGGCCGGGCAGACCCTGGTGGACCAGGGGATCGAGTCGGTCGCCATCACCTTCCTGCACGCATACGCCAACCCCACGCACGAGCGGCGCGCCCGCGAGATTCTCGAGCAGGCCTTCCCCAAGCTCTACGTATCGATCTCCAGCGAGGTCGCGCCGCAGATCCGCGAGTACGAGCGCACCTCGACGACCGCGGCCAATGCCTACGTGTTGCCGATCGCCGATCAGTACCTGCGACGACTGGAGCAACAGCTCCGGGAACTTGGCGTGGGCTGCCCGCTGCTGATGATGCTGTCCAACGGCGGTCTCACCCATATCGGCGAAGCCCGCCGCTTTCCCGTGCAGTTGCTGGAATCCGGGCCCGCCGCCGGCGCCATCGCAGCCGCCTGCTTCAGCAAGCGTTCCGGCATCGCCGACGTGCTCGCCTTCGACATGGGCGGCACCACCGCCAAGCTGGCGATCGTCGAGGCGAATCAACCCCTGCTCGCGCATAGCTTCGAGGCCGCTCGCGAAAAGCGCTTCGCCATCGGCAGCGGCTTGCCGATCAACATCGCTACCGTCGAACTCATCGAGATCGGCGCCGGCGGCGGCAGCATTGCTCATCTGGACAGCATGAACCTGCTCAAGGTCGGCCCGCGGAGCGCCAGTTCCCGCCCCGGTCCGGCCTGCTACGGACACGGCGGCACGCGGCCCACAGTGACCGATGCCAATCTGATGCTGGGCCATTTGAACCCGGATACCTTCGCGGGCGGCACCATGAAGCTGTCCACACAGGCTGCCGACGACGCATTGGCGCCCATCGCCGAAGACTTGCAGACCGGCAGCGAGGAGACGGCCGACGGCGTGCTGTCGATCGTCAACGAGAACATGGCCGCCGCTGCGCGCGTCCACGTGACCGAGCGCGGCTTTGCCGCATCGAAGTTCACGCTGCTTCTGACCGGCGGCGGCGGCCCGCTGCACGGCTGCGACGTCGCGCACCGCCTGGGCATCAAGCGCGTGCTGTGCCCGCCCGGTGCCGGCGTGGCTTCGGCACTCGGCCTGCTGCTGGCACCGGCGCGCGTCGACCGCTCCACCACGCTGGCACGGCGGCTGTCGAGCGTAGCGCCGGATTCGCTGGAAGCGATGTTCGTAGCGCTGGAAGACGACGCGGCCAAGGTCATGAAAGACACCCTCGTAGAGGGAGCGACTTATCACTGCGAACGCAGTGCCGACATCCGCTTCGCGGGCCAGGGCTTCGAACTCTTCACGCGTCTGCCGGACGGCCCCTACGGCGCCGATACGCCGGCACGGATCCTGCAGGCCTTTCGCACAGGTTATGCCCGGGTGTTCGGCCAGGTGCCGCCGATGCAGGAGATCGAGCTGATGAACCTGCGCGTTGCCGCCATCGAGACCAGCGTCGAGCGTCCCCTGAACCTGTCCTCCAGCGGCCGGGAACAGTGGAAGCAAGGCGAGGACCGCCGTGACGTGTGGCTTCCCGCCCACCGGCAGTGGCGCAACGTCTGCGTGGTCACCCGCGAGGCCTTGCAGCAGGGCGAGCGCCTGAACGGCCCGGCCATTGTCGAAGATGCTTCGTCGACGTTGCTGATTCCCGAAGGGGCGAGCGCCTGCACCGACGCCGCCGGCAACCTAATCGTGGAGCTGCCATGAGCGCCCCGGCCTGTCCGTCGCGCAAGCAGTAAGCACTGATCAAGCTGGTGCGGAACTTTTTGAACCTTTGAAGCCAAGGAGGATTGGTATGTTTTCTGCTCGCGTGTTCCTCGCGATCGTGGCGATCGCGTTCGCAATATCACCCCCATCGGCCAATGCACAGGCGTGGCCCGCGAAACAGGTCAGCATCGTGGTTTCGTATCCGCCGGGGCAATCCATCGACATCGTGGCGCGATTGATCGCCAGCCGACTTGCGCCTGCGCTCGGCGTTCCGGTGCTGGTCGACAATCGGCCCGGAGCCGGCGGCACAATCGGAACCGGGCAGGTCGCCAGATCGGCCCCCGATGGCTACACGCTGTTGTTCGCTTCGCCGGGCCCGATCACGGTCTCTCCGGCGCTGCGGCCGACCGAATTGCGTTATGACCCGGTCAAGGACTTCGAACTGGTCAACGTCATGGCCACCATCGCGCAAGTGTTCATGGTGAACCCATCGTTTCCCGTGAACAACATCGCCGACCTGATCGCCCTCGCCAAGAAGCAACCGGGGAACATCAGCTTCGCCTCTTCGGGCATCGGCTCGACGCAGCATCTGCTGATGGAAATGTTCGCCTCGAAAGCCGGCATCAAGCTCAACCATGTTCCGTACAAAGGCTCCAGCCCCGCAACGATCGACCTGGTCGGCGGACGCATCCCGCTGATGTCGGACGTGATGTCGATCGCCGAGCCCTTGGTGAAATCGGGCAAGGCGCGAGCGATCGCGGTCAGTTCAATCAAGCGTCAACCGTTGCTGCCCAACGTACCGACGCTCGACGAGCAGGGCATCACCGGATTCAACGAGACCAGCTGGTACGCGATCCTCGCGCCCACCGGCACGCCCGCAGCGGTTCTGGATCGGCTGAGCGCTGAAATCGCCAAGGTGATCGAGGAACCGGAGATCAAGAACAGGCTCAAAGATATGGGTCTGGTTCTCAAGACCGAAACACGCAAAGACGTCGACTGGCCCAAATTCATCCACGCCGACATCGAGAAGCTTCGCAAGATCGTCGCCGAGGCGAACATCAAGATGGAATAGAGTCGATCAACGCGCTCGCCCGACGCGCGTCTCGGCCAGCACCCAGTTCGCATAGGCCGGCCACACCGCATCGGGCGCCACCGTCACGATCTCAGGCACTTCATACGGGTGCAGTTCCTTCAGCCGCTGCTGGCAGGCGGCGTGGCGGCGGCGCGAGGTTTTCACCAGCAGCATGATTTCCTGCGCATCTTCGATCGCGCCCTGCCAACGATAGATCGAACGGCATCCGGGCAACAGATTGACGCAGGCGGCCAGCCGCTCTTCGACCAGGCTGCGAGCGATGCGTTGCGCGTCGGCCTCATCGGCTACGTTCGACAACAGCAGCAACACGCCGTCAGGCGGCGCGATCTTCACCGGCTCGGGAACGGAACGCTCGGATTCGCTCATCGAAGACTCCTGCAAGAACCGCTGCAGCCGCGGCGCGGCGCGAGTTCACAGCGCATCGCCGCCGCGCGGGCACAGCCCGCGCTAAGCGATGAATCTGCGCCGCGTCAGCACCAGCGCCAGATACAAGGCCCCTGCCGTATACGCGCACAGCACCAGCAACGGCCACAGCGGCGCTTCGGGCAGGCGGCCCAGCACCAGCGGCCGCGCCAGCTCGACCGCCGCCGCCAGCGGCAGCGCATGCGCGATCGTCGACAGCCAGTCCGGCAGCCCTTCCATCGGATAGTAGACGCCCGAGACGAAGATCATCGGCGTCAGCGCCAGCGTGAAATAGTAGGTGAAGAAATCATAGTTGCGCGCCAGTGCGTTGAAGCACAGGCCGATCGCACCGAAGCACATGCCGGTGAGCCCGACCACCGGCAGCACCAGCGGCAGCGTCGCTTCGCGCGATATGTCCAGCAGCCAGACCACGGCGATGATGGCCAAGCCCGAGAACACACTCTTGGTGGCCGCCCACAGCCATTCGGCGATCACGATGTCGTCGAGATCGAGCGGCGCGTTCATCAGCGATTCCCAGGTGCGCTGCACGTGCATGCGCGAAAACGCCGAATACAGCGACTCGAAGCTGGCCGCCATCATCGTGCTCATGCACATCGAGCCGGCGGCCAGGAACAGGATGTACGGTACGCCGTCGACCTGCTGCAGCAGGCGCCCCAGCCCGTAGCCGAACGCCACCAGGATGATCAGCGGATCGGCGACGTTGCCCAGCACGCTGGCCACGGCCAGCTTGCGCCACACCAGCAGGTTGCGCAGATACACGGGCATGAAGCGCATCGAGAATCGCGGCGGCGCGTACAGGCGCATTCGACTGTCTCGGTGAAAGATGGGGGTCGGGTTCAGTCGCGCAGATCGCGACCGGTCAGCTTCAGGAACACGTCTTCGAGATTGGCCGGCCGCTGCAAGGCACGCAGATCGCCCGTCGCCTGCGCCGCGGCGGTGGCCGCTTCCAGGCTGCGGCAATACAGGAACGCGGTTTCGCCGACCAGCTCGAAGCGCGCCGACAGACCGGCGGCGCGCTGCGCCACCCACTGCTCGACGCCTTCACCGGTGACTTCGACCACGTGCGGCTCGATCTCGCGCGCGATCAGCGCCTGCGGCGTATCGAGCGCGATCAGCTTGCCGTGATCGACCACCGCCAGCCGGTGCGCGAGCCGTTCGGCTTCTTCCATGAAATGCGTGGTCAGCACGATCGTTTTGCCGCGCGACAGCAGGCGCTTCAAGCGTTCCCAGATCAGATGCCGCGCCTGCGGGTCGAGCCCGGTGGTGGGCTCGTCGAGAAACAGCACCTCGGGGTCGTTGACCAGCGCGCGCGCCAGCGTCAGCCGGCGACGCATGCCGCCCGACAGCTCCTGGATGCGCGCATTGCGCTTGTGCGCCAGCCCGGCGAAGTCGAGCAGCTCATCGAGCCGCGCGCGCACTTGCTGCCGGGACATGCCGAAGTAGCGGCCGAACACCAGCAGGTTCTCGGCCACCGTGAAGTCGGGGTCGAGCGCATCGTTCTGCGGCACCACGCCGACGCGTGCACGCGCCTGCCGCGCCTGGCGTGGAATCGGCAAGCCCAGCAACTCGATCTGCCCGTCGCTGGGCTCGACCAGGCCGAGAATCGCCTTCAGCGTCGTGCTCTTGCCGGCACCGTTGGGTCCGAGCAGGCCGAAGCATTCGCCGCGGCGCACGCTGAAATCCAGGCCAGCCAGCGCCTGGAAATCGCCAAAGCGTTTGACCAGGCCGGCAACGGTCAGAACATCGGCAGGCATCGGTACTTCGCAGGCGCCCGGCAAGCGGCCTTGGTCATCGCGGCGATCGTCCCATCGCAAATGGCAAGGGCGCGCTGCGGTCGCAAAGACCGCCCGCGCGCCCCGGAATCGTCGGTCAGCGCGGCAGCGGCACCCTTACAAGTGCCGGCGCCGCACCCGAGCCGGCCTTTAGTTGGCGCTTTGCTGCGCCGCCTCGGCCTGCGTCGTTTCTTCCGGCCGATCCATCAGCTCAACCAGCGCCATCGGCGCCGCGTCGCCGACGCGGAAACCGAATTTCAGAATGCGCAGGTAGCCGCCATTGCGCTTGGCAAAACGCGGGCCCAGCTCGTCGAACAGCTTGACGACCATCTCGCGATCGCGCAGCCGGTTGAACGCCAGCCGGCGATTGGCCAGCGACGAGGTCTTGCCGAGCGTGATGATCGGCTCGACGACCCGGCGCAGTTCCTTCGCCTTGGGCAGCGTGGTCTTGATCAGTTCATGCCGCAGCAGCGCATTGCACAGGTTGCGCAGCATCGCTTCGCGATGGGCGCTGGTACGGTTCAGTTTACGGAGTCCGTGACGGTGACGCATTTTCGGTTCCTAGCGTGCTCGCCTTGTTCTGTTACGGGCGCTCGAGACCGGCCGGCGGCCAGTTTTCGAGCTTCATGCCGAGGGTCAGTCCGCGCGAGGCAAGCACTTCCTTGATCTCGTTCAACGACTTACGACCCAGGTTCGGGGTCTTCAGCAGTTCGTTTTCGGTACGCTGGATCAGATCGCCGATGTAATAGATGTTCTCGGCCTTCAGGCAGTTGGCCGAGCGCACCGTCAGCTCCAGATCATCGACCGGGCGCAGCAGAATCGGATCGATCTGCGGGCCACGGCCACCGCCGCCGCCCACCGACACGGCGACTTCCACCGCCGGCTCGGCACCACCTTCGAGCGCCGCGAATACCGACAGCTGCTCGACCAGGATGCGTGCCGACTGGCGCACCGCTTCTTCAGGCGCGATGACGCCGTTGGTTTCGACGTCGACCACCAGACGATCGAGGTCGGTGCGCTGTTCGACGCGCGCGCTCTCGACCTGGTAGCTGACGCGGCGCACCGGCGAGAACGAGGCGTCGAGCACGATCTTGCCGATCGTCTTGGTCTCGTTCAGGTTGCGCATCGTACCGGGCAGGTAGCCGCGGCCACGCTCGACCTTGATCGACATGTCGAGCTTGCCGCCCTGCGTCAGCGTGGCGATCACGTGCTCGGGATTGATCACCTCGACGTCATGCGGCACGTCGATGTCGGCCGCCGTGACCGGCCCCGGGGTGTCCTTGCGCAGCGTAAGGAACACCTCGTCGCGATTGTGCAGCTTGAAGGTGATGCCTTTCAGGTTCAGCAGCAGGTCCACGACATCTTCGCGGACGCCGTCGATCGTCGAATATTCGTGCACGACACCCGAGATCTGCACCTCGGTAGGCGCGTAGCCGACCATCGACGAGAGCAGCACCCGGCGCAGGGCATTGCCCAGCGTGTGACCGTAGCCGCGTTCGAACGGCTCCATCACGACGCGGGCATGCGAGGCACCGAGTTGCTCCACCTCGACGATGCGCGGCTTCAGCATGGCAGTCTGCATAGATATCCTCTCGATTAGCGCGAGTACAACTCGACGATGAGGCTTTCGTTGACGTCGCCGGCGATATCGCTGCGGTCAGGCATGTTCTTGAACACGCCTTCCATCTTGTTCTTGTCGACCGACACCCACGACGGGAAGCCGTTCTGATCAGCCAGGTTCAGCGAATCCTGGACGCGCGCCTGCTTGCGCGACTTCTCGCGGATCGCCACGACATCGTTCGGCCGCACGTTCAGCGACGGAATGTTCACCGCCTGACCGTTGACCAGCACCGATTTGTGGCTGACCAGCTGGCGCGCTTCGGCGCGCGTCGAGCCGAAGCCCATCCGGTAGACGACGTTGTCGAGCCGGCTTTCAAGCAGTTGCAGCAGGTTCTCACCCGTGTTGCCGCGGCGACGCTCGGCCTCGGCGAAGTAGCGGCGGAACTGGCGCTCGAGCACGCCGTACATCCGCTTGACCTTCTGCTTTTCACGCAGTTGCAGGCCGAAGTCGGACGGGCGCGAACCCGAGGTGCGACCATGCTGGCCGGGCTTGCTGTCGAGCTTGCACTTGGTGTCGAGGCCACGGCGGGCGCTCTTCAGGAACAGGTCGGTGCCTTCGCGGCGAGACAGCTTGGCTTTCGGTCCGATGTAACGTGCCACGTCTTGAATCCTCAGAGATACGCGAATCGCTTCGCGGTTAGTCCGTCTTTGTTGACCCGGCCGGATGGCCTTGCAGGTGACGAACGGTGGTCTTTTGCCTGATGCGGCCGGTCGGTGCCGGCCGGGCCCAGGTCACGCGCCGGAATCGTTCCGGCGGCGTCATGCCCTTGTCGATACGAACAGCGAATCCGCTCAGATGCGGCGCTTTTTCGGCGGCCGGCAGCCATTGTGCGGGATCGGCGTCACGTCCTGGATCTGCAGGATCTTGATGCCGAGCGCATTGAGCGCGCGCACCGACGACTCGCGACCCGGGCCGGGGCCCTTGATCTGCACTTCCAGGTTCTTGATGCCGCATTCCTGCGCCGCGCGCCCGGCCGATTCGGCGGCCACCTGCGCCGCGAACGGCGTCGATTTGCGCGAACCCTTGAAGCCGGCGCCGCCCGACGAGGCCCACGACAAGGCGTTGCCCTGGCGGTCGGTGATCGTGATGATCGTGTTGTTGAACGACGCGTGGATGTGCGCAATGCCATCCGACACGTTCTTCTTGGCCTTTTTGCGCAGGCGCGAGGCGGCGGCCGCCTGAGCGGCCGACTGTGACTTGGTAGCCATGTAGGATCGACTCCGATCGATGCTTTCGGTTCAGCCGGCTTACTTCTTCAGCGCGACGCCGGCTTTGCGCGGGCCCTTGCGGGTACGCGCATTGGTGCGGGTCCGCTGGCCGCGCACCGGCAGGCCACGACGATGGCGCACGCCGCGGTAGCAGCCCAGATCCATCAGCCGTTTGATCGACATCGACACTTCGCGGCGCAGGTCACCCTCGATGGTGAGCTTCGCGATCTGGTCGCGAATGCGCTCGAGCTCGGCGTCGTTCAGGTCTTTGACCTTCTTGTCGAACGGAACGTTGGCGGCCTCGCAAATCTCTCGCGCGCGCGTCCGGCCGATACCGTAGATCGCCGTCAGGCCGATCTCGGTGTGCTGACGGTCGGGGATGTTGATGCCCGCAATACGTGCCATGAATGTTCCTCGTTCAGCCCTGACGCTGCTTGTGCCGCGGATCGAGGCAAATCACGCGAACGACGCCGTTGCGCTTGATCACCTTGCAGTTGCGGCAGATCTTCTTGACGGATGCCAACACTTTCATGATTTACCTCGCTACCCAAATCAGCCGCCGTTTCCGGCACGACGGCTCGAATTTTCTTCACCAGACCGACACTTGCCGGCACCGGCCCTTCACCTCGACCGAAACACGATCCGTGCCCGGGTCAGATCGTACGGCGTCAATTCCACCGTCACTTTGTCTCCCGGCAGGATGCGGATGTAGTGCATTCGCATCTTGCCGGAGATGTGTCCGAGAACGATGTGCCCATTCTCGAGCTTCACACGGAACGTCGCATTGGGCAGATTCTCGACGACCTCGCCCTGCACCTGGATGACGTCTTCCTTGCTCATCGAACCCAGTCGCTCGCTTAAACGACATGCTCGTTGCGCCCGGTCGCGGACCCGGTTACCGCCCGCTAGATACCGGCTCCTCTTGCTCCGGTCTTCTTCAGAAGACTCTCATATTGATGCGACATCACATACGCCTGCACCTGCGACATGAAGTCCATCGTGACCACCACGATGATCAGCAGCGAGGTACCACCGAAGTAGAACGGCACATTCCACTTCAGAACCAGAAACTCGGGCAGCAAGCACACTGCCGTGATGTAGATCGCGCCGGCCAGCGTCAGCCGCATCAGGATCTTGTCGATGTACTTGGCCGTCTGGTCGCCCGGGCGGATGCCCGGCACGAAGGCACCGCTCTTCTTCAGGTTCTCGGCGGTTTCGCGGCTGTTGAACACCAGCGCCGTGTAGAAGAAGCAGAAGAAAATGATCGCCAACGCGTACAGCAATATGTATACCGGTTGCCCCGGCGACAGCGTGGCCGCCAGATCACGCAGCACGCGCACCACCGGGTTGGTAACGTCGCCCGAGGTGAACCACTGGGCGATCGTCGCCGGGAACAGGATGATCGACGACGCGAAGATCGGCGGAATCACGCCCGACATGTTCAGCTTCAGCGGCAAGTGCGAAGTCTGGCCGCCGTAGACGCGGTTGCCGACCTGGCGCTTGGCGTAGTTCACCGTGATCTTGCGCTGGCCGCGCTCCACGAACACCACCGCGGCGGTGACCAGCACCACCAGCGCGATGATCAGCAGTGCTACGAAGCCGCCCATCGAACCGGTGCGGATCAGCTCACCCATGCCGCCGATCGCGCTCGGCAAGCCGGCCGCGATACCCGCGAAGATGATGATCGAAATACCGTTGCCCAAGCCGCGTTCGGTGATCTGCTCGCCCAACCACATCAGGAACATCGTGCCGGTGACCAGCGACACCACGGCGGTGAAGCGGAACGCCATGCCGGGCTCGATGACCAGACCCGGCTGCGCCTCGATCGCGATGGCAATGCCGATCGCCTGGAACGTGGCCAGGCCCACCGTGAACCAGCGCGTGTACTTGGTGATCTCGCGCCGGCCCGATTCGCCTTCCTTCTTCTTCGCTTCGAGCGCCGGCACCACCACCGTCAGCAACTGCATGACGATGGAGGCCGAGATGTACGGCATGATGCCGAGCGCAAACACGGTGAAGCGCGACAGCGCCCCACCGGAGAACAGGTTGAACATTCCCAGGATGCCGCCCTGCTGGCCCTGGAACAGCTGCGCGAGCTGATCCGGGTTGATGCCGGGCACGGGAATGTGCGCACCGATCCGATAGACGATGAGCGCCAGCAGCAGGAACCACAGCCGGCGCTTCAAATCGCCGAACTTGCCCGCCTTGACCAGCGCCGCAGGGTTGCTCACCACGTGTTGCGTTCCGCTCTCAGAAAACCGTTTGCGAAGACCCGCTTTACGCCACCGAGCCGCCGACCGCCTCGATCGCGGCCTTGGCGCCCTTGGTCGCAGCGATGCCGTTCAGGCTGATCTTGCGGGTCAATGCGCCCGACAGGATCACCTTGGCACCCAGCGCCAGTTGCGGCACCACGCCGGCAGCCTTCAGCGTCAGCAGATCGACTTCGGTGGCCTCGAGCTTTTCCAGCTCGGACAGGCGCACCTCGGCCGTGTCGCCACGCGTCGGCGAGACGAAGCCACGCTTGGGCAGGCGACGCTGCAGCGGCATCTGGCCGCCCTCGAAGCCGACCTTGTGGAAACCGCCGGAACGCGACTTCTGGCCTTTGTGGCCACGACCGGCCGTCTTGCCCAGGCCGGAGCCGATACCGCGACCGACGCGCTTGGCAGCGTGCTTGCTGCCGGCGGCGGGTTTCAAATCGTTCAGTTTCATGGAACCTCCGGTGTCCTGGCGCACGCAGTGCTTACAGCACCTTCACCAGGTACGACACCTTGTTGATCATGCCGCGCACCGCCGGCGTGTCTTCCAGCTCGCGGACCTGGTTCAGTTTCTTCAGGCCCAGGCCGAGCACGGTGGCCTTGTGCGTGCCGCGCGTGCCGATCGGACTGCGAACCAGAGTGACCTTCAGCGTCTTCTTGCTCATAACGTTCTCCATGCCCCGCCGCGTGCGGCGGCGCGGGCTCAGCCGAAGATTTCCTCGACCGACTTGCCCCGCTTGGCGGCGATCTCGGCCGGCGTATTCAGGTTGCGCAGCGCGTCGAGCGTGGCGCGAACCATGTTGTACGGGTTCGACGAGCCGTGGCTCTTGGCGACGACGTTGGCAACGCCCATCACCTCGAAGATCGCGCGCATCGGACCACCGGCAATGATGCCGGTACCGTCGGCCGCCGGCATCAGCATGACCCTCGAAGCGCCGTGACGGCCTTCGACCTGGTGATGCAGCGTGCCGCCGCGCAGCGGGATCTTGACCAGCTTGCGACGCGCTTCGTCCATCGCCTTCTGCACGGCGACCGGCACTTCACGCGCCTTGCCTTTGCCCATGCCGATGCGGCCGTCGCCGTCGCCCACCACGGTCAATGCCGCGAAACCGAGGATCCGGCCACCCTTGACGACTTTCGTCACCCGGTTGACCGCGATCATCTTCTCGCGCAGACCGTCGTCGCGCTCTTCACCAGCGGCCTTGCCCGCGACTTTCGCTTGAAGTTTTGCCATTTGAATTCGTCCCTAAGCCTAGAACTTCAGGCCCGCTTCACGGGCGGCCTCGGCCAGCGCCTTCACGCGCCCGTGGAAGCGATAACCGGCGCGGTCGAAGGCCACGCTGTCGATACCGGCAGCCAGTGCCTTCTCGGCGATGCGCTTGCCGACCAGCGCAGCAGCGTCGACGTTGCCGCCCTTGCCGCTCAGTTTCTGACGCACTTCCTGCTCGACGGTCGACGCCGACACCAGCACGCGCTCGCCCGCCTCGTCGATGATGCTGGCGTAGATGTGCGTGTTGGTACGGTGCACGGTCAGCCGGCGCGCGCGCAGTTCGCGGATCTTCAGCCGCGTCTGCCGTGCACGACGCAAACGGGATTGGTTCTTGTCCATCGCTCGAATCCTCAGAAGCAGCCGGCCGCTTACTTCTTCTTGACTTCTTTCAACACCACGCGCTCATCGGCGTAGCGCACACCCTTGCCCTTGTACGGCTCGGGAGCCCGGTAGGCACGGATCTCGGCGGCCACCTGGCCCACCTTCTGGCGATCGGCGCCCTTGATGAGAATCTCGGTCTGCGTCGGGGTCTCGGCCTTCACGCCGTCGGGCAACTGGTGCACGACCGGATGCGAGAAACCCAGCGACAGGTTCAGACTGGCGCCCTGCGCTTGCGCGCGGTAGCCGGTGCCGACCAGCTGCAGCTTCTTCTCGAAACCCTTCGACACGCCGTGCACCATGTTGGCGACCAGCGCACGATAGGTGCCGCTCATCGCATTGGCATCACGGCTCTCGTCGGCCGGCGGGAAAGTCAGCGTCGCGCCGTCCTTGGTGATGTTCACCAGAGGATTGACGCGCTGGCTCAACGTGCCCAGCGGACCCTTGACGGTGATGTTGCCGTCGGCCAGCGTCACTTCGACGCCCGCCGGAATGGCCACCGGAGTCTTACCTACTCGAGACATTCTGCCCTCCGTCAGGCCACGTAGGCGATGACTTCACCGCCAACGCCGGTGGCACGCGCACGACGGTCGGTCATCACACCCTTGGAGGTGGTGACGATCGCCACGCCCAGGCCGTTCATGACTTGCGGCAGCGTATCGCGGCTCTTGTACACACGCAGCCCAGGGCGCGAGACGCGCTCGATCCGGTCGATGACCGGACGGCCGGCGTAATACTTGAGCTGAACTTCGAGCTCATGCTTGACGCCGTTACCCTTGACCGCAAACCCTTCGATGTAGCCCTCGTCCTTCAGGACTTGTGCAATCGCCACTTTCAGCTTGGACGACGGCATCGTCACCGACGTTTTTTCGACGCGCTGCGCGTTGCGGATGCGCGTGAACATGTCCGCGACGGGATCGCTCATGCTCATAATGAATTCCTCGTTTCCAGCTCGCTCGTTACCGGCGGCCGATTTACCAGCTCGCCTTGGTCAGACCCGGCACTTCGCCGCGCATCGCAATTTCGCGAAGCTTGTTGCGGGCGAGACCGAACTTGCGGAACGTGCCGCGCGGGCGGCCCGTGACTTCGCAGCGGTTGCGAATACGCGTCGGGCTCGAGTTGCGCGGCAACGCCTGCAACTTCAGGCGGGCCTGATAGCGATCTTCTTCGGACAGCGACTGGTCATTGATGATCGCTTCCAGCGCCTTGCGCTTGGCAGCGAACTTCTTGACCGTCGCCTGACGTTTCAGGTCGCGGTTGATCAAAGCGAGTTTGGCCACTTCGGTTGCTTCCTCGATTGCGTTCGGAACGATCAGTTGCGGAACGGAAACTTGAACGCGGCCAGAAGCGCCTTGGCTTCTTCGTCGCTCTTCGCCGTCGTGGTGATGCTGATGTTCAGCCCACGCACCGCATCGACCTTGTCGTACTCGATCTCGGGGAAAATGATCTGCTCTTTCACCCCGATGTTGTAATTGCCGCGGCCGTCGAAGGCCTTGCCCGACACCCCGCGGAAGTCACGAACGCGCGGCAGCGCAATCGTGACCAGCCGATCGAGGAATTCGAACATGCGCTCGCCGCGCAGCGTGACCATGCAGCCGATCGGATAACCAGCGCGGATCTTGAAACCCGCGATGGCCTTCTTGGCCTTGGTGATCACCACTTTCTGGCCGGCGATCTTGGTCAGATCGCCAACGGCGTGATCCATGACCTTCTTGTCGGCCACGGCCTCGGAGACGCCCATGTTCAGCGTGATCTTGGTGATGCGCGGCACTTGCATCACCGATTTGTAGCCGAACTGCGTCATCAAACCGGGAACAACTTTCTCGCGATAATGCTGTTGCAGGCGAGCCATTTCAGTATTCCTTCACTCTTGCCTCATCGACCCTCGTCGGCAGCTTGTTGCCGACGGTGGAGCCGTGTCTGCCATGCTTGCCGGGATGCCGGCAGCGACCTGGAACGGCGGCGCCATTCGCGCCGGCCACTTCCGTCGCCGCTTACGCGCCGACCTGCTCCCCGTTGGACTTGAAGAAGCGGACCTTGCGGCCGTCTTCGAGCATGCGCAGGCCAACGCGATCACCTTTTCCGGTGACCGGATTGAACAGCATGACGTTCGACTGGTCGATCGGCATCGATTTTTCGACGATGCCACCAGTCTGGCCCTTCATCGGGTTGGGGCGAACGTGCTTCTTGACCACGTTCACACCTTCGACGACCAGGTGTTCATCGTCGACACGGCGCAACACCGTGCCACGCTTGCCCTTGTCGCGACCGGCGATGATCACCACCTCGTCGCCTTTACGGATCTTTTGCATCAGATCACCTCCGGGGCGAGCGACACGATCTTCATGAAGCGCTCGGTACGCAGTTCGCGCGTCACCGGGCCGAAGATGCGCGTGCCGATCGGCTCGAGCTTGGCATTGAGCAGCACGGCGGCGTTGCCGTCGAACTTGATCAGCGAGCCATCCTGGCGGCGCACGCCTTTTGCCGTACGAACCACGACCGCGTTGTAGATCTCGCCCTTCTTGACGCGACCACGCGGCTGCGCCTCTTTGACCGAGACCTTGATGACATCGCCGATGCCGGCGTAGCGGCGCTTCGAGCCGCCCAGCACCTTGATACACATAACCGAACGCGCGCCGGTATTGTCGGCGACGCCCAGCGTCGATTGCATCTGAATCATTTTTCTGTCCCAACTTAATCCGTTACTCGCGCCGCGAGCGAACGGTCAGTCTTGGTCCCGTGGTTTGGGAAATCCGGAATCGGCCCGCGTCTCGAAATCCTGAAATAACGGAAAACGAAAGGCCGCAACACCAGAGCCGTAAATTATGGCACGGATTGAACCACGATGCAAGCAAAGCGCTTTCGCCCCGCTTGCGCCCTGCCAATCCATGACCGGCGCAACAAAAAAATCGGCCGCCTGCCTCAGCAGGCGGCCGCGCCGGCGGCACGCGCCCCGATCAGGCCTGCGCGGCGCTGACCAGACGGGTGACCGTCCAGGCTTTGGTCTTCGAGATCGGACGACCTTCCCGGATCTCGACCAGATCGCCTTCGTTGTACGGCGATTCGGCGTGGGCGTGATACTTCGTGCTCTGCACGATGTACTTGCCGTAGACCGGGTGCTTGACCTTGCGCTCGATCAGCACGGTCACCGTCTTCTGCATCTTGTTGCTGACCACGCGACCAACCAGCGTGCGCTTCAGACCAGTCTTGCCGGCAGCGCTGCTCGCGCTTGCCTCTTGAGTCGTCGTCATTTGGCGGCCGCCTTCTCGTTCATCACCGTGCGCACGCGCGCGATGTCGCGACGCGTCTTGCGCAACTGGCTGGTGTTGTTCAACTGCTGGGTCGCGATCTGCATGCGCAGCGAGAAATGCGCGCGCAGCAGATCGTCGAGTTCCTTCTTCAGCGCCTCGGGTTCCTTGGCGCGCAGTTCACTGGCTTTCATATGCTTGCCTCTTTGATCGGCCGCTTAGGCGCCGACCATGCGGGAGACGAACACGGTCGCGATCGGCAGCTTGGCGGCGGCCAGCGCGAACGCTTCCCGGGCCAGCTCCTCGTTGACACCGTCCATCTCGTACAGAACCTTGCCCGGCTGAATCTCGGCGACGTAGTACTCGGGGTTGCCCTTGCCGTTGCCCATGCGGACTTCGGCCGGCTTCTTCGAGATCGGCTTGTCGGGGAAGATCCGGATCCAGACGCGACCACCCCGCTTGATGTGGCGGGTCATCGCGCGACGAGCGGCCTCGATCTGGCGCGCCGTCAGGCGGCCGCGAGCGGTCGCCTTCAATCCGAATTCGCCGAACGACACCGAGGCGCCGCGCGTGGCCAGGCCCTTGTTGCGGCCTTTCTGCTCTTTACGATATTTGCGTCGAGCGGGTTGCAGCATCGCTCACTCCTTCATTGGGGCCGTGACGCCCACTCAGTCGCCTTTTTTCTCACCCTCGGCACCGCCGGCCACCTTGCGCACCCGCTTGATCGCGGATTTCGGCGCATCGGCAGACTCGGGACGATCCGAAGCCCCCGCACCGCCCTCACCGTCAGCGCGACGGCGCGGGCCACGCGCACCGGGACGACCCGGCGGACGACGGCCACGGCGATCTTCACGCTCGGGTGCCGGCGCGGCTTCTTTCTCGACCTGCGGCGCATCGTTGCGGCCCAGCGTGTCGCCTTTGTAGACCCACACCTTGACGCCGATGATGCCGTAGGTGGTCAGCGCTTCCGAGGTGCCGTAGTCGATGTCGGCACGCAGCGTATGCAGCGGCACGCGGCCTTCGCGATACCACTCGGTGCGCGCGATCTCGATGCCGTTCAGACGGCCGGCGCTCATGATCTTGATGCCTTGCGCGCCCAGGCGCATCGCGTTCTGCATCGCGCGCTTCATCGCGCGGCGGAACATGATCCGCTTTTCGAGCTGCTGCGTGATCGAGTCGGCGATCAGCTGCGCGTCGATTTCCGGCTTGCGGATCTCTTCGATGTTCACGTGCACCGGCACGCCCATCAGACGCTGCAGATCGCCCTTGAGGATTTCGATGTCCTCGCCCTTCTTGCCGATGACCACGCCCGGCCGTGCCGAGAAGATCGTGATCCGCGCATTCTTGGCCGGACGCTCGATCAACACGCGGCCCACCGAGGCGCCACGCAGTTTCTTGCGCAGGTACTCGCGAACCTTGATGTCGTCGTTCAGCGTTTTGGCGTACTGCTCGCCGCTGGCGTACCAGCGCGAGGACCAGTTCCGGCTGACGGCCAGGCGAAACCCGGTCGGATGAATCTTCTGTCCCATGACGTTCCTTCCGAGTCCCGTTACTTGTCGCCGACCGTGACGAAGATGTGGCAGGTCTGCTTTTCGATCTTGCAGCCGCGCCCCTTCGCCCGTGCCTGGAAGCGCCGCAGCGACGTGGCCTTCTCGACGTAGATGGTCTTGACCTTCAGTTCGTCGACGTCGGCGCCATCGTTGTGCTCGGCGTTCGCAATCGCGGACTCGAGAACTTTCTTGACGATCGTCGCGGCCTTCTTCGGCGAGAACGCCAGGATGTTCAATGCCTGGTCGACCGGCTTGCCGCGAACCAGGTCGGCGACGAGCCGACCCTTTTGCGCCGACAAGCGAACGCCACGCAGGATAGCTTGGGTTTCCATATGCGTTCCTTAGCGCTTGGACGACGCTTTGCGGTCGGCAGCGTGACCCTTGAACGTGCGGGTCAGCGCGAACTCGCCAAGCTTGTGACCGACCATGTTCTCGTTGATGAACACCGGCACATGCTGCTTGCCGTTGTGCACCGCGATCGTCAGGCCGATGAACTCGGGAACGACCGTCGAGCGACGCGACCAGGTCTTGATCGGCTTCTTGTCGCGGTTGGTGATCGCCGTATCGACTTTCTTCAGCAGGTGGGCGTCGACGAAAGGCCCTTTTTTGACTGAACGTGCCATAACTTACTCGTCACTCACCTGTTATTTGCGACCACGGCGCTGCACGATCATCGAATCGGTGCGCTTGTTGCGGCGGGTCTTGAAGCCCTTGGTCGGCGTACCCCACGGCGAGACCGGATGGCCACCACCATTGGAACGGCCACCGTGCGGGTGATCGACCGGGTTCATCGAAATACCGCGCACCGTCGGGCGGATACCGCGCCAGCGGTTGGCACCGGCCTTGCCGATCGTGCGCAGGCTGTGCTCTTCGTTGCCCACTTCACCGATCGTGGCGCGGCACTCGATGTGCACCTTGCGGATCTCGCCCGAACGCAGGCGGATCTGCGCGTAAGTGCCTTCGCGCGCCAGCAGCCGCACCGAGGTGCCGGCCGAACGCGCCAGTTGCGCGCCCTTGCCCGGCAGCATCTCGATGCAGTGGATCGACGAGCCGACCGGGATGTTGCGGATCGGCAGTGCGTTGCCCGGACGGATCGGGGCTTCCGAACCGTTCATCAGCACCGTGCCCACCGTGACGCCGCGCGGCGCCAGGATGTAGCGGCGCTCGCCGTCGGCGTACAGCAGCAGCGCCAGGTGCGCCGAGCGGTTCGGGTCATATTCGAGGCGCTCGACCTTCGCCGGAATGCCGTCCTTGTTGCGACGGAAATCGACGATCCGGTAATGCGCCTTGTGGCCACCGCCCTTGTGACGGGTGGTGATGTGACCCAGGTTGTTGCGACCCGAGCCGCGCGGCTGCGATTCGGTCAGCGCAGCGACCGGCCGGCCCTTGTGCAGGCCCGGGGTCACGACCCGCACCATGGCCCGACGGCCCGGCGAGGTCGGTTTCATCTTGACGACCGGCATTTACTTTGCCTCCGCGAAGTTGATTTCCTGACCCGGCTTCAGGCTGACGTAGGCCTTGCGCACGTTGCGGCGACGACCATTGAAACGGCCGAAGCGCTTCGCCTTGCCCTTCTGGTTCAGCACCTGCACCGACTCCACCTGGACCTTGAACAGCAGCTCGACGGCGGCCCGGATCTCGTCCTTGGTGGCATCCTGCAGCACGCGGAACGCGACCTGTTCGTTCTTCTCGGCGACCATCGTCGCCTTCTCGGAAACGATGGGCGCAACGAGCACCGTCATCAGACGCTCTTGGTTCATCCCAGCATCTCCTGAACTTGGGCCAGCGCCGGCTTGGTGATCAGCACGTTGCTGAACTGCACCAGCGACACCGGGTCGGCATGACGAGCTTCGAGCACCAGCACGTGCGGCAGATTGCGCGACGCCAGGAACAGGTTCTCGTCGAGGTTGTCGGTCAGCACCAGCACCGAGCTGCCGTTCAGGCCCAGGCCCATGGCCTTGATCTTGTCGGCCAGCAATTTGGTCTTCGGCGCTTCGAGGTTGAAACCCTCGATGACGGCGAAGCGGTCTTCACGCGCGAGCTGCGACAGAATCGAGCAGACGCCGGCACGGTACATCTTCTTGTTCACCTTCTGCGAGAAATTCTCGTCAGGCGAATTCGGGAAGATCTTGCCGCCGCCACGCCACAGCGGGCTGGACGTCATACCGGCGCGGGCGCGGCCCGTGCCTTTCTGACGGAACGGCTTCTTGGTCGAGTGCTTGACGGCGGCGCGGTCTTTCTGCGCACGGTTGGCGCTGCGCGCGTTGGCTTGATAGGCGACGACGACCTGGTGAACCAGCGGCTCGTTGAAGTCACGGCCGAAAATCGTATCGGGCGCCTCGACCTTGGCGGCGGCCTGGCCTTGGGAGTCGAGCAGTTTCAGTTCCATATGCTCCTCCTTCAGGCCTTCTTGGCGTCGCGCTTGCCGGCGGACGGCGTGCGCACAGCCGGCGTCACGACGACGTTGCCGTTCTTCGAACCGGGAACGGCGCCGCGCACCAGCAGCAGGCCGCGCTCGGCGTCGACGGGAGAG
>JAFKGG010000441.1:21516-30222 GCA_017307915.1 Burkholderiales bacterium
CGATTTCGAGGTTCTGCACCGTGCACGAGACGGCACCCAGGTGACCCGACATGCGCTTGCCCGGGAACACGCGGCCCGGATCCTGCGCCATACCGATCGAACCCGGCACGTTGTGCGAACGCGAGTTGCCGTGCGAGGCGCGGCCCGAACCGAAGTTGTGGCGCTTGATCGTGCCGGCAAAGCCTTTACCGATCGAGGTGCCATGCACATCGACCTTCTGGCCAGCGGAGAAGATCTCGGCATTGACGACGGCGCCGGGCTTGAGTTCGCCCGCCGCTTCCGGCGTCACGCGGAATTCGCGCACGATGCTGCCGGCCTCGACCCCCGCTTTCGCGAAGTGGCCAGCCTGCGGCTTGGTGACACGGGTAGCGCGGCGCTTGCCGTAGGCAAGCTGAACGGCAGCGTAACCGTCGTTGTCGACGGTCTTGATCTGGGTGACGCGGTTGCCGGACACATCGAGCACCGTCACCGGGATGGAATCGCCATCGTCAGTGAAGATGCGCATCATGCCGACCTTGCGCCCCACGAGGCCAAGGCTCATTGTTTTCTCCGATCCCGGCTGCGATTGGCCAGGTGTGAAAAAGGCAAAAGGCCGACGCGCAAATACGCGCGAACGTCCGCCCGCCAGGAAAAGTCGACGATTATAGCCCGCTGCGAGCTGGGTAGCAAGTATCGCGCAAGGCGGCCATCCACGGGCTCAGGCGTCCGGCGGGGTGATGGTCGGCAAGTGAGGACCGGCAAGCGGGCTGGGTGCAGCCGCTATTGACGATCAGCAAATCGTCAGAAATCACAAATTTTTCGCGGCGATATAGAACCTGATGAATCAACCGAGCGTAGGAGCCGAAGTCGCAAGCCAGGTAGCCAGGCCCGTGACAGATCAGCCATTCCTTGGGCGGCATGGTGCAGGGCGCAAGACACGCCTGCCGGCATAGCTCGCACGGTTCGGGGATGCCTCTGAGCGCCTCATTCGCCGAGATCTGCTGGCACAACAAATTCATACGCAAGCCCACCCGCTATGCATCCCGGCGCATGGCAGGCTTGCGGCCCGCACGCATGGGTAGCACCAGATTCGTTGTGTAGAGTCGGCCGGTACAGCCAACGATGCAAAATGAACGATACTCAACGCAGTTCCGGGCCTCTGTCGCACATCCGTGTTCTGGATCTCAGCCGCATCCTCGCCGCGCCATGGGCCGGCCAGATACTGGCCGACATGGGTGCCGACGTGATCAAAGTGGAACGGCCGGGTAGCGGCGACGATACGCGCAGCTGGGGCCCGCCGTTTCTGCGCGATGCCGACGGCAATGAAACGCGCGAAGCCAGCTACTTTCTGGCCGTCAATCGCGGCAAGCGCTCGATCACGGTCAGCCTGGACAAGCCCGAGGGGCAACGCATCGTGCGCGAACTCGCGCGCCATGCCGACGTCGTGCTCGAAAACTACAAGGCGGGGGCACTGGCGCGCTACGGCCTCGACGAAGCGTCGCTGCGCCAGATCAACCCCGGCCTGATCTACTGCTCGGTGACCGGCTTCGGCCAGACCGGGCCGCGCCGCGACCAGGCGGCCTACGATTTTCTGATCCAGGCCATGGGTGGCCTGATGAGCGTGACCGGCGAGCGCGACGACAAGCCTGGCGGCGGCCCGCAGAAAGTCGGCATCCCTATCGTCGATCTGATGACCGGCATGTACGCTGCGGTCTCTATTCTGGGCGCATTGGCGCAACGCGAACGCACGGGCCGGGGCGAGGCGATCGACATCGGCATGCTCGACGTGCAGGTGGCCATGCTGTCGAACCAGGCGATGAACTACCTCGTGTCCGGCAAGGCGCCGCGCCGCAACGGCAACGCGCACCCGAACATCCAACCGCAAGACGTCTATACCTGCGCCGACGGCGACGTCGTACTGGTGGTCGGCAATGACGGGCAGTTCGCCAAACTATGCGAAGTGCTCAGCTGCGCACAATGGGCGACCGACGTGCGCTTCGCGACCAATGCGCAACGGGTGCGCAACATCGCGGTCTTGTCCGGCTTGCTGCGCGAACAATTGCTGCAGTGGCAACGTCATCGGCTGATCGCAGCGCTCGATGACGCAGGCGTGCCATGCGGGCCGATCAACGACGTGGCCGGCGCGCTCGAAGACCCGCAGGTGCGAGCACGGCAGATGTTGCTGCATATGCCCCACGCCAGCGGCGCCCAGGTGCCGCAGATCGCCAGTCCGATCCGCTTCGGGCAGGCGCCATCGCATGCGCAGACACCACCGCCGCTGCTCGGGCAGCATAGCGACGAGGTGCTGGCCGAGCTGGGCTACGGCGCCGCCGAAATCAGCGCGCTACGCGCCGCCGGTGCCATCTGATGAAGCTGCATTGGTCGCCGCGCTCGCCTTACGTTCGCAAGGTGATGATATGCGCGCATGAGTTGGGGCTGATCGATCGCATCGAAACCGTGCACTCGGTCGTGGCGATGCAGGCGCCGAATCAGGATCTGATGCGCGACAACCCGCTGGCCAAGATTCCCGCTCTGGTGCTGGATGACGGCTCGACGCTAGTTGATTCTGTGGTCATCTGCGAATACCTGAACGCACTCGCCGAGGGCCCGCTGTTTCCGCAGCAGGGGCCGCAGAAATGGCAGGCGCTGCGCTGGCATGCGCTGGCCGATGGCCTGCTCGACGTGCTGGTGTTGTGGCGCAATGAGCGCGATGAACGCGAACCGCTGCCGCCTCTGGTCGATGCGTTCGCGGCCAAGACCCGCGCTGCGCTGACGCTGTTCGAGCAGGAAAGCGGGCCGCTGGCGCAGGCGCCCTTGTCGATCGGCACGATCACGGTCGGCTGCGCGCTGGGTTACCTCGATTACCGGTTCGCGTCATACGACTGGCGCGCTGCGGCACCGCGGCTGGCTCACTGGCATCACCAGATGGAGATGCGCCCGTCGTTCAACGTGACGCATCCCCTGGCCCCGGATCGGAACGCCGGCGCCGCCGTCATGAGCTGCTCGTAACGGTTTCAGTTCTTCGGCACCGTCGCTACGATCTCGCCCCATACGCGATACTCGGTCTGTATGAACTTCTGAAAATCAGCCGAGGTCGAGTTCAGGGCAATCGAGCCTTGATCATAGAGAAACTTCTTGGCCACGTCGGCCTGGAACGCCGCGTTGATCTTGCGGTTGAGCTGATCGACGATCGCTGCCGGCGTGCCCTTGGGCGCAAACACGCCGAACCATGCGCTCACCTGGAAATCGGGCAGGCCGTTTTCCGCGAAGGTGGCTACGTTCGGCAACTGCGACACGCGTTCGGCCGAGGCGATGGCAACGGCGCGCAGCGAACCCGCTTCGACGTGCTTGATCGACTCGCCAAGCAGCCCGAACATCACGTCGACCTGCCCGCCAAGCAGATCGACCAGCGCCGGCGCGTTGCCCTTGTAGGGCACATGCGTCAATCCGACGCCGCTCAGGCGGCGGTTGAGCAGTTCGCCCGCCAGATGGTTGGTGGTGCCCATGCCGGCCGACGCGTAGGTCATGCCGCCCGACTTGGACGAGGCGAGCTTGACCAGTTCCTTGACGTTGGCCACACGCAGCGCAGGCTGCGTCAGCAGCACGTAGGGAATCGACGCAATCGGCGCCACCGCCACGAAATCCCGCACCGGGTCATAGCCGGCCGCCTGCTTGTTCATCAGCGGCGCCACGGAGTGCGAGCTGATCGTGCCGAGAATCAGCGTGTATCCATCAGGGGTGGCGTTGGCCACCGCCCGCGAAGCGATCATCGTGCCGCCGCCGGGACGGTTCTCGACGATCACCGGCTGCCCCAGCGAAGTACGCAGCTCGTTGGCGAGGATTCGCGCCATCTGGTCGGCCGTTCCCCCGGGCGAATACGGCACCACCAAGGTGACCGGACGGCTGGGATAAGCCGGTGTCTGCGCTTGTGCGGGCGCTGTAAGCGACAGGTTCAGGGTGGCAAGAAAGGCACTCAGTGCCAGGGTGCGCGTAAGCATTGGGATTGTCTCCTTGGTGGTCATGGAATCGAGCTCGCCTGCCCGGCGGCAGGCGCAGCGATATCGTTCGATTGTTGGAGGCGGCCCGCGGCCCGCCGTTGCGCCGCGGGGCAGCCCTGATAGGTCTTCTGGCTTCCGGCTATGCGGCAGTCAGCAGTTCGCGCGCGTCGACGTCCTGCCAGCGCGCCTCGCCGGGCAACACCACGGCGCACGATCGGATCGAAGAGAAATCGAAACCTTCGGCTTCGCTACGCCCCCAGACCGATCCGTCGCGCAGATGCTCCTTGGCGGCATTGAGCAGCTTGCGACGCATGTAGATGATGATGGTGTCGCTGCGGCCGAGATACTCCTTGGACCGATCGAGGATCGGGCCCATCGCCTCTTGAACGATGAAATCTTCGACTGAGATGTAACGCCCCACCAGGCCGCTGAAATGGCCTTCGATCATGGCGCGCCGATCCTGCTTCCACAAGTCGTGGAACCCGCCGTGATCGGCGTAGAAATCGTTCTTGTCGGGCCCCGAATGCAGCCAGCGGCGTTGCAGCGCTTCAGGCTCCAGCGGCTGCTGCACGTTGTAGTAGAAGTGCCATTGCGCGTGACAAGTGTCGTTGAAGGGAACTGACGCCACCACCATCCGATTGGCCAGGTTTTCAGGAAACCCCGGCACGTAGGAATAGTAGGGGGCAACGATCTCGCGAATCTTCACGTAGCGGCGCCCGTCTTTCATTCGGCGCACTGCGCCCTCGCGAAAGCCGTAGGGCGTATCCGAGATCTCGAACACCGGCGCCGGCGTGTCGGCAAGCAGCTTGTCGTTGGCGATCTGTCCGTTGTCCTGCGAGCGATGCAGGTAGGGTAGATGCGCCGAGTCGAGCGTGCCTTCGACGCCCTGCACCCAATTGCAGTTGACGACGCCGATGCGAACGTCGACTTGCTCAGGCGGCAATACGGTGAACTCGAAGTAAGGAAACGCCGGCGGCGTCTGCTCTTTGCCGAGATAGACCCAGACCACGCCGCCCGACTCGATGTACGGGTAGCCCTTCATGCGCACCTTGGCGCGGAACGCCTCGGCCGATTCGGGCGGCTCGGAAGGCACTTCGATCGCCGTGCCTCGATGATCGAACTTCCAGCCGTGATAGATGCAGCGCAGGCCGCCCGGCTCGTTGCGCCCGATGGCAAGCGAGACGCGGCGATGCGGACAGAACTCCTCGAGCACCCCGACACTGCCGTCGGGGCTGCGAAACGCCACCAGCTTCTCGCACAGCAGCTCGATGCGCAGCGGCGCGCCGCCGGCCACCAGCGCTTCGGAACGGCACGCCGGGTGCCAGTATTCGCGCAGCAGCTTACCCATCGGCGTGTCGGGGCCGACACGCGTAAGGGTTTCGTTCTCCTCTTGCGTGAGCATTTCAAGCCTCCACGTTCAACAATTGCTTGGCGAGGTAATCGAGCGTGCGCTGGTCGGCGAGCGCGCCGGCCGGGGCGTCGTATTCCTTGCGATCGCGATTGGCAAAGCCATGGCCCGAGCCTTGATAGACCTGAACCTCGGAGTTCGGCACGTTGCGATAGATGTCAGCCAGGTGCTTCTGGAATGCCGGCGGCGTGCGATCGTCGAGTTCGCCCAGGTGAAACTGCGTCGGCCCCAGGCTGTTCAGCAACCACTCGTCTTCGCCGTCCAGGCCGCCGGGGTAGTACAGCACCTGCACACAGCCGGGCAGGTCGCGCCGCGCCAGCAGCGCCGGCTTGCCGCCCCAGCCCAGCGCCACCACACCGACCTTGGCCGGTGAACCGGCCAGGCGCACCAGCGCGGCATGAGCTGAGGCGATGTCATCGGCGACGGTCTCGAAGCCCATGCTGCGCACCAGGGCCAGGGCGTTCGGCCGATCCACGTAGTCGAACACGCGGTGATCACCGTGTTCCCAGAGCAGATCCGGCGCCAGTGCCACGTAGCCCTGCTCGGCCAGCGAGTCGGTGTAACGTCGCACTTCTCGATTCAGGCCGTAGATCTCCATGATCACCAGCACCGCGGCGCCATTGGCTTTGTCGGCATCCGGCAGGCTGAGGTAGCCGGTGTAGGCGTATTTCTCGTGACGGCGCTTGCCGTCGAGACGCAGCACGGCAGACTGGATACCGGGTGAAACCCCAAGAGCGGATTGAAGCATTGATCGATACCTTTAGCGACGAGATCGAAGAGAAAACGATCTTAGGTGGCTCGGGTATCGCTACCTATGAGATGGCCCGTAATTCTGGGATGCGTATTTGCGCATAGCTGAGCACGACGGGCATCGATCGCAATATGCTTACGCGACGCGCCGATGGCCCTTCGCCAAGCGGTCTTCAGCGCGATAACGCAGCTCATGACCGTGATCTCCGACTTTCATCCCAGACTGACCGCTGACCTGAACCGATGGCGCGCCTTCCTGGCCATCAGCGATTTCGGCAGCCTCACCAAAGCGGCCCAGTTTCTCGGCAGCAACCAGCCGATGCTGAGCCGGCAGCTCAACGCGCTCGAACGCGAGTGCGGTGCACGCCTGTTCAACCGCACCGGGCGCGGGATGGAGTTGTCGGAGGTGGGCCAGCGCATTTTTCCGCAGGTGGCGGCACTGCTTTCCGATGCGCGGCATCTGGAAGCCGAGCTGCGCGGCGAAGCCCGCAAACCCGCCGGCGTGGTGACGCTGGGCACGCTGCCGTCGATCGGCAGTCCGCTGGCGAGCTCGTTGTTTCGCATCATCCGGCAGCGCTATCCAGCGGTGAGCCTGAAGATCTTCGAAGGCTCCAGCGGCCAGATCAAGGGCTGGCTGGCCGAATCCCGGGTCGACATCGCGATTCTGTATCGCTATGGCGCGACGCTACCCGAGCAGGATCAATTGCTGGCCCACGTCGACAGCTATCTGATCGGTGCCAAGGGTGATCGCCTGACGAAGAACAGCGAGGTGCCGTTCAAGCGGCTCGACCGGCTGCCCTTCACGCTGCCCAGCGCCCCTGACAGTCTGCGCGCAACCCTGGATTCACTCGCCCATTCAGAGCAGGTGACGCTGGTGCCGGTGCTCGAGACCGACTCATTGATCCTGCTGAAACAGTTGGTCGCTTCGGAAAGGCTTTATACGGTGCTGCCCTTGCACGCCGTCTGGTCAGAGGTGGCCGCCGGGCAGCTGCAGGCCTCGAGGATCGTTTCTCCGTCGATTCAACGGATGATCGCGATGGTGATGGCGAAATCGAAGGGGCCGCCGCGCGCGGTATCGGCGGTGGCCGATCAGATCATGAGCCTGATCGAGATCATGGGCCGGCGCGGCATGTGGCACACGATCAGGAATGCCGCAGAGCGTGGCACCGGCACCGTCAGCGTTCAGGTTCGGGAGGCCGGGGAGGAAACCCCTGGCGGAACCGACACCGCGTCGTAGCGCGCCGGCCATTGCGGGTGAGAACGTCTGGCGCGCCATGACGACGCGCACTGCATGCGGGCCCGGAAACGAAACGAGCCCGCCGCGGCGAGCTCTTGCTGCTGACTGAGCAAGCCGCCAGGCGCCGATACGACGGCGCCGTGACGGTGCAGCAGCGCGAAAACGATCAGCCGCGCCAGCCTTCGGCTTGTTGCACGTAGATCTTGACGTCGACGCCGGCAGGCAGATCGAGCTTGGTCAGCGCATCGATCGTCTTGTCGGTGGGATCGACGATGTCCATCAGCCGCTGGTGCGTACGGATCTCGAACTGGTCGCGCGAGGTCTTGTTCACGTGCGGCGAACGCAGCACGTCATAGCGCTGGATACGCGTCGGCAGCGGCACCGGGCCGCGAACCACCGCGCCAGTACGCTTGGCGGTGTCGACGATCTCGGCAGCCGACTGGTCGATCAGCCGGTAGTCGAACGCCTTCAGGCGAATGCGGATTTTCTGGTTTTGCATGATTCAGGTTCCAAAGAACGGTGCGGCGCAAACCGCGATATATGGAAAGAGAGAGACCGGAGCGTGCCGCGTTGCCGCGGCGCGCCCGGCGAATCACACCCGCTTACTCGATGACCTTGGCGACGACGCCCGCACCCACCGTGCGGCCACCCTCGCGAATCGCGAACCGCAGCCCCTGCTCCATCGCGATCGGCGCTATCAGCGTCACCGTCATCTTGATGTTGTCCCCAGGCATCACCATCTCCGTGCCCTCCGGCAACACCACCGACCCCGTCACGTCCGTCGTCCGGAAATAAAACTGCGGACGATAATTGTTGAAGAACGGCGTGTGACGACCGCCCTCTTCCTTGCTCAGCACGTACACCTCGCACTCGAACTTCGTGTGCGGCGTGATCGAACCCGGCTTGGCCAGCACCTGGCCACGCTCCACGTCCTCACGCTTGGTGCCACGCAGCAGCACCCCCACGTTGTCCCCCGCCTGCCCCTGATCCAGCAGCTTGCGGAACATCTCCACGCCCGTGCACGTCGTCTTCACCGTCGGCTTGATGCCCACGATCTCGATCTCTTCACCCACCTTCACCACGCCACGCTCGACCCGGCCCGTCACCACCGTACCGCGACCCGAAATCGAGAACACGTCTTCGATCGGCAGCAGGAACGCCCCATCCACCGCGCGCTCCGGCGTCGGAATGTACGTGTCCAGCGCCTCCGCAAGCTTCAGAATCGCCTGCTCGCCCAGCTCGCCCGTGTCCCCCTCCAGCGCCTTCAGCGCCGAGCCCTTCACGATCGGAATGTCGTCGCCCGGAAACTCGTACTTCGACAGAAGCTCGCGCAC
>JAFKGG010000091.1 GCA_017307915.1 Burkholderiales bacterium
TGATGATGGCCAAGGCGCAGGCCGAAGCCGGCGCGCAGCAGGCGGGTGCGGCGGGCTCGGGGGCAGCCCCGGGCGGCGAGGGCCAGTCAGCGCGGCAGAAAGACGACGACGTCGTCGATGCCGATTTCAAGGAAGTAAAGAGGGATGCGTGAGCCGCACGGGCGAGTAGCGCAAGCGACTTCTCCTTTCGGCGCCTGATCAGGGTCGCCGCCGAGGCTGGCAGCATGCCGGCAGCGGCGGCGACCTGGTCGTTTGAACGACACAGTCAACCATGGCCAAACGCGACTATTACGAAGTTCTCGGCGTAGCCAAGAACGCCGGCGACGATGAGCTGAAGAAGGCTTATCGCAAGCTGGCGATGAAGTATCACCCCGACCGCAATCCCGACAGCAAGGACGCCGAAGAAAAGTTCAAGGAGGCCAAGGAAGCCTACGAGACCTTGAGCGAACCGGCCAAGCGCGAGGCCTACGATCGTTTCGGCCATGCCGGCGTGGATCCGAACAATGGCTTCGGCGCGGGTGCCGGTGCCGGCGGCATGGGCGGCTTCGCCGACGTGTTCGGCGACATCTTCGGCGACATCTTCGGCGGCCAGCGCCAGGGGGGCGGCCGCAGCAACGTCTATCGCGGCGCCGATCTGCGCTACGCGATGGAGATCTCGCTGGAGCAGGCGGCCAACGGCTACACCACCGAGATCCGCGTGCCTAGCTGGGAAAGCTGCGAAACCTGCCACGGCAGCGGCGCCAAGCCCGGCACCAAGCCCAAGACCTGCCACACCTGCGGCGGGCAGGGCGCGGTGCGCGTGCAGCAGGGGTTCTTCTCGATCCAGCAGACCTGCCCGACCTGCCACGGCACCGGCAAGGTCATCCCCGAGCCCTGCGTGGCCTGCGACGGCGTGGGGCGCGTGAAGAAGAACAAGACGCTCGAAGTGAAGATCCCGGCCGGCATCGACGACGGCATGCGAATCCGCTCGTCGGGCAACGGCGAGCCCGGCATCAACGGCGGGCCCCCTGGCGATCTGTACGTCGAGATCCGCGTCAAGGAACACGACGTGTTCCAGCGCGATGGCGACGATCTGCATTGCGAGGTGCCGATCAGCATCATCACCGCAGCGCTGGGCGGCAAGGTGCAGATCCCCACGCTGGCCGGACGCGCCGAGATCGAGCTGCCCGAAGGCACGCAGTCGGGCAAGCAGTTCCGCCTGCGCGGCAAGGGCATCAAGGGTTTGCGTGCGAGCTATCCGGGCGACCTGTATGCGCACGTGGTGGTCGAGACGCCGGTGCGGCTCACCGACAAGCAGAAGCAGTTGCTGCGCGAGCTCGACACCTCGCTGAAGGATCCCAAGCACAGCCCGCAGACCAAGGGCTGGATGGACCGGGTCAAAGACTTCTTCCAATGACCGAAGCAGCGTAGCGGCCCGGAATACGGGCCGCTGCGCATTGTCTTCACGCCTCGCGCTGTTCCTTCAAGCCCGTCGAGCTGCTGCCTTCGCGCCGCGGCCGCAGCCGCGTCGATCGCGGCCGCGGCGGCGATTCCTTCCAGCCAGCCGCGCCGGCCGCTCGTCCGCCGGTGGCGCAGCCGTCATCGTGATGTCGCAATCGCGTCACCGAAGCGTCAACGGCGCTTCATCCATGCTGCCTAGCATGGCATGCGTTTTCCACCTCGTTCACCCAGCCAAGAGGAAAGACGCATGTCGCACCCTTCATCCTTACGCCGTGACCTACTCAAGGGCTCGGCTGCCGCCGCGGCGCTGACCGGCACCTTCGGCGCCTTCGCGCTGCGCCAGGCGCGGGCGGCCACCGACGGCGTGTCGCAATTGGTCGACAGCCCTTATGGGCCGATCGCGCCGGTGGCCGATCTCAGCACCGGCTTGCCGCTGCTGCAATTGCCGGCCGGCTTCACCTACAAGAGCTACGGCTGGACCGGCGATCGCATGATCGACGGCCGCTCGTGTCCGGGCAGCCATGACGGCATGGCCGTGGTGCGCTCGCGCCGCGTCGGCCGCAGCACCGAACTCACGCTGATCCGCAATCACGAACGCGGCATGGGTTCGTCGCAGATCCTCGCACCGGGCATGTACGACACTGGCGTGACCAGCGGCTCGCGTCCGACCGGCGGCACCACCAACCTGGTGTTCCGCGACGGCGACTGGGTCAGCATCGCCCCCAGCCTGGGCGGCACCTTGACCAACTGCGCCGGCGGCCCGACGCCCTGGGGTACCTGGCTCACCTGTGAAGAGGTTGGCAGCGATTCGATCAGCAACGAGGGCAAGCGCCACGGCTACGTGTTCGAAGTGGCGCCCGATGCTGCCGACACCACCGGCGAACCGCTGGTCGGCCTGGGCCGCTTCGTGCACGAGGCGGTGGCGGTCGACCCGTCGACCGGCATCGTGTATCTGACCGAAGACTCATCCGACAAGTCGGGTTTCTATCGTTTCATCCCCAACGACACCAGCGGCCAGCTCGGTTCGCTAGCCAATGGCGGCACGCTGCAGATGGCCAAGGTCAAGGGCGTGAACAATGCCTGGCTGCGCCAACCGGTGCTCGATGAAACGCACGAGCTGGAATGGGTCGACATCGCCAATCCCGACCAGCTGCGCGGCAACGCCACCGGCCCCAGCGGCTTGACCATCACCAGCGCGGCCGGCCCGTTCTGTCAGGGTTGGCTACAGGGCGCGCTGCGCATGCGCCGCGGCGAGGGTATCTAGTATTTCGGCGGCAGCCTGTTCATCGTCGATACCAGCGCCGGCGTCTCGGGCGAGGGCGCGGTGTGGCGCCTGGATCTGGCCTCGATGCGGCTGGTCTGCGTGTTCGCGCCGCCGCGCCAGGTGGTCGGCGACAACCCCGACAACATCACCGTCAGCCCGCGCGGCGGCGTGCTGCTGTGCGAGGACGGCGATTCGGCCACCGATCAGTTCGGCCGCGGCATGCGTCTGATGGGCCTGACCGATGAGGGTGACAGCTTCATCTTCGCGAAGAACAACGTCAACGTCACGTCTTCGCAGCTTGCCGCCGCAGGCAAGACGATCGGATCGGGCGACTACCGCAACACCGAGTTCGCCGGCGCCTGCTTCGACCCCAGCGGCCGCTTCCTGTTCGTCAACATCCAGACCCCCGGTATCACGTTCGCGATCTCCGGCCCGTGGGCCGAAGGCACGCTTTGAATCGACAAGGAGTTCTTCCGATGAATCGCTTCACCCGCACTCTGTCTCGGGCGGCCGGCCTGGCCGCCGCCGTCGCTTCCGCGTGGCCGGCCGGCACGGCACATGCAGTGGCATTGACCGGTTATTCGAGCAATGATCCGCTGAATACGGTCGATGACTACAGCGGCGCTCAGCTGCTGTCGTTCGACCTGAACGTGCACGGCGGCAGCCATTTCGAGTTGAGCTTTGCAGTCGACTCGGCCGACGTCGCGGCCGGCAGCCTGGCGTTCAATGCGAT
>JAFKGG010000092.1 GCA_017307915.1 Burkholderiales bacterium
AGCGCCTGCAATCCTCGGGCGCCGAGTTCGACTTGTACATGGTCGGTAGCCGCCAGGACGACGCGCGCATCCGCGACTGGGCCAAGCGCGCGAACGTCGATCCAGCGCGCGTGCGCAGCGGCAGCATCACACTCAACCACGACGGCGGCCGCTGGCTGTCGCTGGGCCTGCCCGGCGACCTGCCAGCCGTCGTGCGCGAGGTGAACGGCCAATGGCAGCGCCAGCCCTAGCGGCGCCGTTGCGCGCACTGGTGCTCGCTGTTGGCCTGTGCGCCTGTGCCGCCCACGCCCAAGAGGTTCCGCCGCCGGCCTACCAACTGGCCGCCCAGCGCGCGGGCATCCCCTCGACGGTGCTCTACGCGGTGGCATTGCAGGAGAGCGGTATCCGCCGCCACGGACGCATCGTCCCGTGGCCGTGGTCCCTGAACGTCGCCGGCCAGTCACGCCGCTACGCGACCCGCGCCGACGCCTGCGCTGGCCTGCAGCAGGCAATGCGCTCCACGCCGCACACGCGCATCGACGCGGGCCTGGGCCAGATCAACCTCGGCTACCACCAGCAGCGCTACGCCAGCGCGTGCGACTTGCTCGACCCGTACCGCAACCTCGCCATCGCCGCCGAGATCCTGAAGGAGCAGCACACCCCCGGCGAGGACTGGCTGCTGGCGATCGGCCGCTACCACCGTCCTGCGGGCGGTGAGCCTGCTGCCCGTTATCGCCGCAGCGTGTCCCGCCACCTTGCCCGCGTGCAGGGCACGCGCCCAACTGCCGCGGTCCTCGCCGCGCGCCAGGAGACCTCCCCATGACGACATCCCATCTCGCCCTGCGGGGCCTGCTCGTACTACTGGCGGTCGTGCCGCCAGCCTTGCGTGCCAGTGAGCCGCTGATCGTGGTCGAAGACCGTGGCGGCGCATCGGCGCTGCCGTACTACGAAGCGCTCAACCTTCAGCCGCGTGCCAACCGCTCGACACCACGCATCGAACTGCCGCGCGTGCCCAACCACGCGTTCGACGAGGCCGCGATGCTGCCGGTGCGCAGCGCCAAGCTCACGCCAGGCACCGTCGCGCGGCGGGCGATCGAGGCACCGGGCCTGCGGCCTTTCGTGGTCATCGGGGACGATGAGCCTTCCCAGTCCTGGCTTCGCCGGCATGCGGCCGCGCTGCGCGAGCGCGGCGCGGTCGGGTTGGTGGTCAACGTGGAGACCATGCAGGGCCTGGAGCGGCTGCGCGCCCTGGTGCCCGGCGTGCCCCTCGCACCCGTGTCCGGTGACGACCTGGCCGAGCGTCTGGGTCTGCAGCACTACCCGGCGCTGATCACGGCCACCGGCATCGAGCAATGAAGCCATGTCGGGGAAACAGCCGGTCGAGGTGCTGCTTCGCCCAGCGGTGGAGCTATACACCGTCGCAGCGTGTGCAGGCGCCGCGTTTCTGTCCCTGGTGGCCCCGTGGTCGCTCGCGCTGAGCCCTGCCATGGGCGTCGGCAGCGCGCTGGCATTCGGCACCTACGGCGCCATCCGCTATCGCGATGCCCGCGTCATCATGCGCTACCGGCGCAACATCCGCCGGCTCCCGCGCTACGTCATGACCAGCAAGGACGTGCCGGTCAGCCAGCAGCGCTTGTTTGTGGGGCGTGGGTTCCTTTGGGAGCAGAAGCACACCCATAGGCTGATGCAGACGTACCGGCCGGAGTTCCGCCGCTACGTCGAGCCCACGCTGGCCTACCGGGCCGCGCGGCGCCTTGAGGAACGGCTGGAGTTCGCGCCGTTCCCGCTGTCCCGGATTTCGAAGCTCACGGGCTGGGACGTGCCTTTCAACCCGGTGCGGCCGCTGCCGCCCGTGGGTGGCCTTCCGCGCCTGCACGGCATCGAACCCGAGGAGGTGGACGTCAGCCTGCCGCTGGACGAGCGCGTCGGGCATTCCCTGGTGCTGGGCACCACGCGCGTTGGCAAGACGCGGCTGGCCGAGCTGTTCGTGACCCAGGACATCCGGCGTAAGAACGCCGCGGGCGAGCACGAGGTCGTGATCGTCATCGACCCCAAGGGGGACGCGGACCTGCTCAAGAGGATATACGTCGAAGCCAAGCGCGCGGGCCGCGAAGGCGAGTTCTATGTCTTCCATTTGGGCTGGCCGGACATTTCCGCGCGCTACAACGCCGTGGGCCGCTTCGGCCGCATCAGCGAAGTGGCGACCCGCGTTGCGGGGCAGCTTTCCGGCGAAGGCAACAGTGCGGCGTTCCGCGAGTTCGCGTGGCGCTTCGTCAACATCATCGCCCGCGCCTTGGTGGAACTGGGGCAGCGCCCGGACTACATGTTGATCCAAAGGCATGTGATCAACATCGATGCTCTGTTTCTGGAGTATGCCCAGCACTACTTTGCCAAGCATGAACCGAAGGCTTGGGAAATCATCGTCCAGTTCGAAGCGAAGCTGAACGACAAGAACATCCCGCGCAACATGATCGGGCGGGAAAAACGTGTGGTGGCGCTGGAGCAGTACCTCTCCCAAGCCCGCAACTACGACCCCGTGCTGGACGGCCTGCGCTCTGCCGTGCGCTACGACAAGACGTATTTCGACAAGATCGTCGCGTCGTTGCTGCCGCTGTTGGAGAAGTTGACCAGCGGAAAAATCGCCCAGCTTCTGGCCCCGAACTACTCCGACCTGGCCGACCCGCGCCCCATTTTCGACTGGATGCAGGTCATCAGAAAGCGCGCCGTGGTCTATGTGGGCCTGGACGCGCTGTCCGACGCCGAAGTCGCCGCTGCAGTCGGCAACTCGATGTTCAGCGACCTCGTTTCGGTCGCCGGGCATATCTACAAGCACGGGGTCGACGACGGTCTGCCGGGCGCTTCTGCTGGCATACGTGTCCCGATCAACGTCCACGCCGACGAGTTCAACGAACTCATGGGTGATGAGTTTGTGCCGTTGATCAACAAGGGCGGCGGCGCCGGGCTGCAAGTCACCGCGTACACGCAGACCCTCTCGGACATCGAAGCTCGCATCGGCAGCCGCGCGAAGGCGGGGCAAGTCATCGGCAATTTCAACAACCTCTTCATGCTGCGCGTGCGCGAGACGGCCACCGCTGAACTGCTGACGAGGCAGTTGCCGAGGGTCGAGGTCTATACGACCACCATCGTGAGCGGCGCGACCGACAGCTCGGACATTCGAGGGGCGACGGATTTCACGTCGAACACCCAGGACCGCATCAGCATGTCCAGCGTGCCGATGATCGAGCCGTCGCACGTCGTCGGCCTGCCCAAGGGCCAGTGCTTCGCGCTGCTGCAGGGCGGTCAGCTTTGGAAGGTGCGCATGCCGCTTCCCACACCCGACCCGGATGAAGTGATGCCGGCGGACTTGCAGCAACTGGCCGTGTACATGCGCCAGTGCTACAGCGAGGCCACGCAGTGGTGGGAGTTCTCCAGTTCCCCGGCGTTGCAGGACGC
>JAFKGG010000308.1 GCA_017307915.1 Burkholderiales bacterium
CGTGGGGCGGCAACTGGGCGTGGGGCTAGAGGTTCACGTGGTGGAGATGCGTACCTAGCCGCGGGTCTGCCGGCTACTCCGCCACCCACTTGCCGATCACCACGCCGCACAAGCGCGCCTTCGGCGGCAGGTCGATGATTCGATCGGGCCAGTCGGGGTTCAGCGCGCGCAAGCGGGCGCGGCCATCGGAGTCGGTCAGCAACTGGCGGAAACTGGCCTGCCGCTGACCGGGCAGCCGCACGATCACACCACTGTTGTGCGCGGCCTGCCGGTCGGGGTCGACCACAATGAAGTCACCGTTGTGATACGAACGCTCGCCGGCCGGATCGAGCATGCTATCGCCCACCACCTGCAGCACGAAACTACGCGGGCCGTGCGCGAACGGGCACGCAGGCCAGTCGCGCGCAGCATCGGCCTCGAAGTTCTCGGCCAATTTGGACCAGCGCGCCGCCTGCTGCCAGGTGATCAGCGGCGTGCGCCCCTGTCGGCGCATCTCGGCTACCGACGCACGCACCGCCGTCTGATCGCGCCGGCTGTCGTACGATTCACGCTGCGTGTTCGCTTGCAGCTTGGGCTCGCTGCCGGTGGGCATGGCGACGCCGGAGGCACGCTGGATCTTCTGCAGCAGATCCCAACTCGGCTCGTGGCGACCGTTTTCCCACGCCGATACATTGGCCTTCGTGCGGCCGACCTCTTCGCCGAACCGCTGCTGGCTCAGCCCGGTGGCTTTGCGCGCCTGGCGCACATAATGCGCGATGACCGAGTCGCGATTCTTGGCCAATGAATTCATGGCCGCAATAGTAAAGAAAATCTTTACGGAAAAGTCTATAAAATCAATACTTTCATGTTTAGAATTTCTAGACCTCTGATGAACCGACAACATCCGATCGACCGGGCCGTCACGCTGCTGGGGATTTCCCAAGGCAAACTCGGCGCTCTGCTGGGCGTCACCAAGGCCGCGGTCGGCCAGTGGAAGCAGGAAGGGCGGCGCGTGCCGGCCGAGCATTGCCCCAAGATCGAGAAGCTCACCAGAGGCCAGGTGCGCTGCGAGGAGCTCAACGATCGGGTCGACTGGGGCTATCTGCGCAACAACAGCAGCGGCCACGACTGGCGATGAGGCGCTGCTCGCGACAGGGCGGCCTGAGCCGTTCGCCTGAGCCGTTCGCCTGAGCCGTTCGCCTGAGCCGTTCGCCTGAGCTGCCCGCTCGAGCCGTCCGTCTAGGCCGTCAGCGGGAGCCCGCCGAGCCGCAGCCTCAGCGCCCCGCCACTTCGGCACCTCGCCGCTCGCGCCATCGCCGAAGCGGCGGCCCCGGCGTGCTGATGGCGCCACCTCGGGGCCGTGCGACGCGCACCATGGTCATCGTCGTCTTCGCCCACCTCGGCGAGCATCACGCACGGAAAGACCACGATGAGCAAGGACACCCTTCTTCGCGACCCGGCCGTCGCGCTGATCGAACGCGAAGCGGCGGTCAGCGCCCGCCACTATGCGCCGATGCCGGTGGTGATCGAGCGCGCGCACGACGTCTGGCTGCAGGACGTCAACGGTCGCCGTTACCTGGATTTCATGAGCGCCTATTCGGCGGTCAGCCATGGCCACTGCCATCCGCGCATCGTGGCCGCGGCCCTGGCGCAGATGCAGCGCGTGTGCATCACCTCGCGTGCTTATCACGGCGACACGCTGGCGCCATTCCTAGAGACGCTGTGCCGGCTGACCGGTTTCGCGCGTGCATTGCCGATGAACACCGGCGCCGAAGCGGTGGAAACCGCGATCAAGGCGATCCGGCGCTGGGCCTATCGGGTGCGCGGCAACGCGCCCGACCGGGCCGAGATTCTGGTGGCCGAAGACAACTTCCACGGCCGTACCACGACGATCGTGGGCTTCTCGTCGCAGCCGGCCTATCGCGCCGATTTCGGACCGTTCGCGCCGGGCTTTCGGCACTTTCGCTTCGGCGACCTGGATTCGCTGGCGGCGGCGCGCACCGAACATAGCTGCGCGGTCGTGGTCGAGCCGATCCAGGGCGAGGCCGGCATCATCGTGCCGCCACCGGGCTGGCTGGCGGCGGTGCGGCGCTTTTGCGATGAGCATCGCCTGCTGCTGGTGCTCGACGAAGTGCAATCAGGGCTGGGCCGCAGCGGTCGCACCTTCGCGTTCGAGCACGAGGGCATCCGGCCCGATGGACTGATCCTGGGCAAGGCGCTGGGCGGCGGTGTGCTACCGGTGTCGGCATTCCTGGCCGATGAGGCGGTGATGGGCGTATTCGAACCCGGCAGCCACGGTTCGACCTTCGGCGGCAACGCGCTGGCCGCCGCGGTGGGGCTGGAGGCACTGCGCGTGCTGCGCGACGAGCAACTGGCCGAACGCAGTGCCGTGCTCGGCCGGCATCTGCTCGAACGGCTGCACGCGTTTCCACCTTCCTGGCGGCTGCGCCTGCGCGGGCGCGGCCTGTGGGCTGGCGTCGATTTCACCGACAGCGGGCTCGATGCGCGCGCCGTCGCGGCGCGGCTGGCCGCGCTGGGCGTGCTGTCGAAGGAAACGCACGACACAACGCTGCGCATCGCGCCGCCATTGACGATCAGCAAGCGCGATCTGGATTGGGGCATCGATCGTCTGTATGAAGCGATCGCAGGGCAGATAGCAGCGCGGGCACGCGAGGCACGACCGCTTCGCGCGAGCGACGCGGCACACCGCGCCGATCCGGCGCAGACTACGGCTTCGATCTCCGCACGGAGCACGACCATGACAGGCCCGCTTTTGCTGCTCAGCCCGCCGGATCACTTCGAGGTCACCTACCGCATCAACCCGTGGATGGAGCCCGACGCCTGGGCGCAGCAGGCCGATCAGCTTGCCGCCGACGCGCGCGATAGCTGGCGGCGGCTGGTCGACACCTATCGCGCGCTGGGTGCGCGGCTGGTGTTCAAGCCGGCGGTCAAGGGCCTGCCCGACCTGGTGTTCACCGCGAACAGCGCCGTGGTACTCGACGGCAAGGTGCTGCTGGCGCGCTTTCGCAACGCCGAACGGCAGGGCGAGCAAAGCCACGACCAAGCGACGTTCGAGCAGTTGCGCGCGCAAGGGCTGGTGCGTTCACTGCATCATCCGCCGCCCGGCGTGTTCTTCGAAGGCGCCGGTGATGCGATCTGGGATGCGCGGCGCGGCGTGATGTGGATGGGACATGGCCAGCGCTCCAGTTTCGAAGCGCGCGACGCGGTGCGCGAGGTGTTCGGCGTGCAGACACTGTCACTGCAGCTCGCGTCGCCGCGCTTCTATCATCTGGACACCTGTTTTTGCCTGCTGTCGGGCGGCGAGATCCTCTGGTATGCGCCGGCCTTCAGCGAAGATTCCGCCAAGCTGCTGCGCGACGTGGCCGGCGATGCATTGATCGACACCGGCGATGAAGACGCGCTGGGCCTGGGCGTGAACGCCG
>JAFKGG010000309.1 GCA_017307915.1 Burkholderiales bacterium
CCGCATACGAGCCTGCAAACCGGCGTGCCGGTGAACCTGGTGATGATCGGACTCGATGGCCGGCCGCGGCAGAAGACGCTGGTCGAGATCCTGTCTGAATGGTGCGAGTTCCGGCTGCTGACGGTGAAGCGCCGCAGCGAACACCGGCTGGCCAAGGTCGACGATCGCATCCACATCCTCGAAGGGCGGCAGCTGGTGCTGCTGAACATCGACGAGGTAATCCGCATCATCCGCCATGCCGACGAGCCCAAGGCGGCGCTGATCGAAGCCTTCAAGCTCACCGATCGGCAGGCCGAAGACATCCTGGAGATACGGCTGCGGCAATTGGCGCGGCTCGAAGCCATCCGCATCGAGCAGGAGCTGGCCGAGCTGCGCACCGAGAAGGCCGGCCTGGAAGCGCTGCTGGCCAACCCGTCGGCGCTGCGGCGCCAGGTGGTCAAGGAGATCGAAGCCGACGCCAAGCAGTACGGCGACGCGCGCCGCACCTTGATCGAGGCAGCGCAGCGCACCACCTTCGAGATCAAGGTGACCGAAGAACCGGTGACGGTGATCGTCTCGGAAAAAGGTTGGACGCGCGCGCGCCAGGGGCATGGCCACGATGCGACGCAGTTCGGCTTCAAGGCCGGCGACGCGCTGTACGGCGCCTTCGAGGTGCTGACCACCGATCATCTGTTTGCGCTGGCTACCAACGGCCGCGTCTATTCGGTGCCGGTATCGCAATTGCCGTCGGCGCGTGGCGATGGCGCACCGATCACCACCTTCGTCGAACTGGAGCCGGGCTCGCGCATCGAGCATCTGTTCGCGTGTCCCGCCGACACCGGCGTGCTGTTCGCCACGCACGGCGGCAACGGTTTCCTGTGCCAGGCAGCCGACCTGATCGGCCGCACGCGGCAGGGCAAGAGTTTCGTCACGCTCGACGAGGGCGACAAGCCGTTGCGGCCGGCGCTGTTCACGCCCGGCCTGGACAAGGTGCTGTGCGTGTCCGAGAACGGCCGCGCGCTGGTGTTCGGCGTGGGCGACCTGAAGGTGCTGCGCAACGGCGGGCGCGGCGTGATGCTGATGGGGCTCGATCCGAAGGAAGGCTTGCGCCAGGCGATCGTCTATGGCGGCGCGGGGGTGCGGGTGCAAGGCATCGGCCGTGGCGGCAAACCGATCGATCGCGTGCTGACGGTGGCCACGCTGGACGTGTTCGGCGGCGCGCGGGCGCGTAAGGGCAAGCTGCTGGAGCCGCGCGTGAAGGACGCGGTGCTGGAACTGCCGCGTGCGACCAGGCCTTGAGCGGGCCGGCTGGCCCAATGGACGGCGGCGCGGCATGGCATCGTCGATGCCGCGCCGTTTGCCGAAACGGATGTTTGCTGCAACCCGATGTTTGAGGATCGACCTGCGATGAATGACGATACGGTTCTGTTCGAAGAGCGTGGCACCGCCAGCGGCCATCGCTTGGGCGTGGCGCGGCTGAACCGCCCACGGCAGTTGAATGCGCTGACGCTGCAGATGTGCCAGCTCATGTTGGACAAGTTGCGCGCCTGGTCATCAGACCAGGGCATCGTCGCCGTGCTGATCGAAGGCGCAGGCGAGAAGGGCTTTTGCGCCGGCGGCGACGTCGCCGAGGTGATCCGCAACGTGCGCGCCGGCGGGCCGCAGCGCTTCGTCTATGGCGATGCGTTCTTCGCTGTCGAATATCAGCTCGACTACCTGTTGCATACCTATCCGAAGCCCTTGATCGCGTATTCACACGGTGTGTGCATGGGCGGCGGCGTGGGCCTGGCGGTGGGCGCACGCCATCGCTTCGTGGCCGACGGCTCGCGCATCGCGATGCCCGAGATCCACATCGGCTTGTTTCCCGACGTCGGCGGCGGCTGGTTCCTGAACCGCTTGCCGGGCGCGGCCGGCACCGTCATGGCGCTGACCGGCATGATCGTGAACGAGGCCGACGCGCTGTTTGCCGGGCTGGCTGATTACTTCGTGCCGCTGGAAGCGCGCGACACCTTGAACGAACGCCTGCTGGCGCTGGACTGGAGCGGCGACGCCGCGCGTGACGATGAAGCCGTGACGCGGCTGGGTTTGTCCTTGCATCGCAAGTTCAAGATGGGGCTGCCCACGTCGAATTTGCAGCAGTATTTCGACGCGATCCGCTTCATCGGCAGCCAACCAACCGTGATCGCGGTGCGCGATGCGCTGCGCGCCGCCGCCGACGAAGATCCGTTCTTTCGCGGGCCGGCCGACAATCTGGCGCAGGGCTCGCCCACCGCGGCGCAGATCACCTTCGAGTATCTGCGCCGGTCGCGCCATCTGTCGCTGCGTGAAGTGCTCGAACTCGACCTGGTGCTGGCGCGCAACTGCCAGCGCGGCGGCGATTTCGGCGAAGGCGTGCGCGCGCTGCTGATCGACAAGGATCGCAAGCCGGCCTGGTTGCCGGCGCGCTTCGAAGACGTGGGCGCGGCGCATGTCGCAGCGTTCTTCCGGGCCGATGGTGTGTCATTTACAACGGCGCAAGCGTAGCCGCCAGACGGTCAGTGACAGCTCGAAAGCGATTGGCCAGAGTGAAAGTGACTTCAAAAAAGGTCGCTTTTGCAAGGAATTTTTTCACGTTTGTTGGAGAGGAAGACATCTTTTTCGACAAAACGGTCGTCTTCGATAGCGTGTTCACCGTGACCTCCTCGGTTGCACCGGTCGGGGCGGCGGCACCATCAGCTGCACGGCGGCGCAGCCGCTGCTTGGCGACTGCTCCGGCACCGACGCGTCGTGCACGCTGGATAGCATCGATGCGAATCGCGCTGTGGTGGCCAATTTCGCGGCCGGGGCTCGGCGTCGTCGGCCTGGATGCCCAGGCGGCCGATGTACGCCTCGGGCGGCATCGGGCGGCGGCCACGCTGCCACAGCGACAGTATTCCCTTCCATCAGTACGCCGGGGCTGAGACTCTCCTGCCGCCCCGGTGTGCTCCTGCATCTGCGTTTACCGTCGCTCGTTTGACGGCAAGCAGACGTACTTTTGTCGCTGCGCTTGGTGCCGGCTCCTGCGCGCCTGTGGGTTGCGCGCGGGCTGGGTGGCCATTACTCGGTTTTGTTCGTGCGCCGATATGCGGTCCCCCACGCCAGTCCGAGCAATGCCGCCACCAACGATCCCGCCAGTACACCGAGCTTGGCAGCATCCAGCAGGGCCTCGCTGTCGAATGCGAGCATGGCGATGAAGATGGACATGGTGAAACCCACGCCGGCCAGCAGGCCGATCAGGGTGATGCCGCCCCACGAAACGCCGGGCGGCAGCCGGCACCAGCCCAGCCGTACCATCAGCCAACTCACGCCGACCACGCCCAGTGGCTTGCCCAGCACCAGCGCCAGCGCGACGCCGCCCATCACCCACTGCGGGCCGGGGGCGGACAGGTCGATGCCCCCCATGCTGACGCCCGCATTTGCCAG
>JAFKGG010000310.1 GCA_017307915.1 Burkholderiales bacterium
GCTCAGCTGCTGTCGTTCGACCAGAACGTGCACGGCGGCAGCCATCTCGAGTTGAGCTTTGCAGTCGACGCGGCCGCCGTCGGGGCCGGCAGCCTGGCGTTCAATGCGATCATCAACAACTTCAGCGGCCTGGGTTTCCCGCAACTGAACCTGCTGCTGACCGGCGCCGCGTTCGATGGCGCCGGCAGCGTCGTGCCCAGCTTCGGTACGCTGACCCAGTTGTCGCAGGGCGCGAACGGCTTCTCGGCGCTGTTTTCGCCGGCCGAATCGGCCGCGGTGTACGTGGGGGATCCCACGCTGGCCGGTGGTGCGCGCATCGACTGGTCGATCGACGTCTCGCACCTGACCGCCGGCGACACTTTCTCGATGACCTTGACGACCGTGCCCGAGCCGTCGATGCTGGCGCTGTTGCTGGCCGGTGGTCTGGCGGGCGGCCGGGTGCTGCGCCGGCGCGGCCAAGCCTGATCGGGCCTGCGGCCTTGAGCTGATATCCTGCTGCCTGCGCGCGCCGGCGCGTTCCTTTTGTTCCACGCAGGCAGCCAGGAGATCGGTTGGAGTCCATCCCCGCTTCGGGCGCGGCTGCACCGCCCGCGCTCGACGTCATCGTTCCCGTATATCGCGGCGAAGCGACCACGCGCGCCTGCATCGAGTCGGTGCTGCGCGCCGCCGCCGCGACCCCGTTCGAGCTGCTGGCCATCGACGATTGTTCGCCCGAGCCGGCGCTCAGTGCCTGGCTGCAGCAGCAGGCCGACGCCGGCCGCTTGCGCCTGCTGCGCAACGAAGCCAATCTCGGGTTCGTGGGCAGCGTCAACCGCGGCATGGCCGAGCACGCCGACCGCGACGTGGTGCTGCTCAATAGCGATACCGAAGTGCCGCCGGGCTGGCTCGACCGCTTGACCGCCTGCGCTGCCCGCGACCCGCGCATCGCCACCATCACGCCGTTCTCGAACGAGGCCACGATCTGCTCGTATCCGTTCGAAGGCTGGAATGACGGGCTGCCCGGCCGGCTCGGCTTGGCGGCGCTCGACCGGCTGTTTGCCACCGTGCACGCCGGCCAAACCGTCGACCTGCCCACCGGGGTCGGTTTTTGCATGTGGATCCGCCGCGCGGCGCTCGATCAGCTCGGCGCGTTCGACGAACAGGCATTCGGCCGCGGTTACGGCGAGGAAAGCGACTTTTCGATGCGTGCCGCGGCGGCCGGCTGGCGCAACGTGCTGGCCGCCGACTTGTTCGTCTATCACGCCGGCTCGGCCAGCTTCGGCGAGGAACGGCTGCAACTCGTGCGCCATGCCGAAGCGGTGATGGCCCGGCGCCATCCTTCCTACGGTGCGACGGTGGCTGAATTCATCAAGGCCGACCATCTGGCGCCGCTGCGCGATGCGATCGACGAAGCGCGTGCTGCCGTTTCGATCGATGAGGCCTTGTGCGTGGTGCGCGAGCAGCGGGCGAAGGCCAGTCACGCCGCCAGAGGGCTCGTCGAGGTGCGTCAGCTCGAAGGCTTGCTCGCCTGTTGTCGCGCCGATTTCACCGCCTCGCAAGAGGCGCTGCAAGAGGCACAGCGCTTCGTGCGCGATCGCGAGTGCGACGTCAGCCAACTGCGCCATGAACTGGCGCAGCTGGCTGAACAGCGCGACCAACTGCTCGAGCGCGTCACGGCCCTGCAAGGCGAGCTGAACGACAAAAGCACGCAACTGAAAGTGATTCAGAATTCCCGCACTTGGCGTTACATCCAGGCCCTGCTGCGATTGATTGAACGAAAATGAGCAATTCCGTGGTTCATGTCTTTACCAGCATCACGTCGAACTACATCCCGAAGGCGCGGGTGCTGGCTGCCTCGGTCAAGCGCGTTTCGCCGTCGACCGTTTTTCATCTGATGCTGTGCGACACGCCGCCGGCCGATTTCAATCTGGCCGACGAACCATTCGACTCGCTGCTCGACCTGCAATCGCTGGGTGTGCCCGAGTTGAAGCAATGGGTGTTCGGCCATACGGTGGTCGAGCTGTGCACGGCGGTCAAGGGATTTGCGTTTCGCACGCTGCTGGCGCGCGGCGCGCAAAAGGTGTTCTATTTCGATCCCGACATGGTGGTGTTCGATCGCCTCGACGAACTGATCGGCCGGCTCGATGCGCACAGCATCCTGCTCACGCCGCATCAAAGCGAACCCGAACAGACGCTCGAAGCGATCGCCGACAACGAGATCGCGAGCCTGAAGCACGGCGTATTCAACCTGGGGTTCCTGGGCGTGCGCAATTCGGCCGAGGGCCGACGTTTCGTCGACTGGTGGGCGGCGCGGCTGCATCACTTCTGCATCGACGACATCCCGGGTGGCCTGTTCACCGACCAACGCTGGGTCGATCTGGCGCCGTGCTTCTTCGATGATCTGCGCGTGATGCGCGACGCCGGCTTCAACGTCGCGACCTGGAACCTCACCAACCGCCGCGTGACGGGAACGCTTGCCGGCGGCATTCGCGTCAACGACGAGCCGCTGGGTTTCTATCATTTCTCGGGCTTCGACAGCGGCGCGCAGGAAACGATGCTGAACAAGTACGGCAGCGCCGATCCGACGCTGTTCGAGATGCGCGCCTGGTACATCGGCGAATGCGAAAAGAACGGCCAGGCCGCGCTCGGCCGTCTGCCGGCGGTCTATTCGAACTTCGACGACGGCACGCCGATTACACGCGCGCAGCGCCGTCTGTATCGCATTCGCGTCGATCTGCAGCGCGCTTTTCCCGACCCGTTCGATACGCGCGCCGGTGGCGGCTACAAAGCCTGGTTCGCAGCCAATGCCGGCGAGGCCGACGGGGCACAGCAGATCGTGCTGCGCGGCGACGTTCGCTACATGCAGACGCTGTCCGACTTCCTCGCATTCACCGAGAATCGATTGCGCCAGTCGCCGCGGGCGCGGCCGTTGAAGGCGTTGGGGTTGGCGGCGGTGCGGGTGATGCGGGCGGTGTCGCGGCGGTTGGCGGGTTGAGGGGCGGGGTGTTTCGTGGGCGGGCGTCCTGGGGTTTGGCGCGGCGCGGCGGGTGGTGAGGGGGCGGGGGCGCTGACCGCGGCGGTCGGCCCCCTTGGGGCCGACTGCCCTGTGCTGCTCGCCTTGGGGCTGCGCGGCATAACTCGCTGCGCTCCCTGCGGGAGCTCCGCTCAAACAAAATGCCGCGAGTCAGAAGTACGAGGCGCGCTGCGCGCGCGGGCCAAGACTCCTGCGCTTCTCGGCTGCGCAGATACCCCGCCATCGCACCACGCCCATGCCTTCGCCGATACAACAGTGAACTGCAATGAACACACCATCAGCTGCGTGATGAATTGATGGGTTTGTTCGCTCAGAATCTTGGCTGGCTACTTGATCGAGTCAATCAATTCGGTACGCAGCGTGCATATCCCCTGCTCAGATAGGTACGATACGGGATCAA
>JAFKGG010000442.1 GCA_017307915.1 Burkholderiales bacterium
CCGCGCCGCCGAGGAAGTACCTGGGCCGGTGATGGTACTCGCGGGCCGGGCGCGCTCAGGCCGGGTCGAACATGTTTTCGAACTGCCCGCTCGGCGGCTCGAAACGCTCGTTGCGATGATGCAGCCGCGTCGGCCCGGGCATGGCGCGGGCAGCCACCGAATGCCGCTCGTCGCCGGGATAGGCGATCACCCGCACGCCCTCGTGCTGGAACGGTTCGGGCTGAATGCAGGGCGGCGGCCGGCTGGCGGCCTCGTCGAGCACGCTGTCGACGCTGCGATGGCGCGACAGATGCCCCAGGCCCATGATCTGCGCCGGCGCCATCACGATCTCGCGGTTCCAGTAGCGCGACAACGCCTGGCGCGGGCCGATCCACAGGCTTTCGACGGCTTCGTGGTCGTCGTGGCGGGCTTGCTGCCCCTCGGGCAGCGCAGCGACGAAAAAGCGGGTGTCGAAACGCTTGCGCATCATCGACGGCACCGTCGGCGTGATCCAGCGCGACCATGGCATCAGGCGATCGACCGCCAGTTGCAGGTCGAGCTGCGACAGCATGTCGCTGAAGCAGGCGCCGCCACGCGCGCATTCGAGCGCCCGGCCGACCTGCACGTCGCCGGCGCCGCGCGCCAGCAGCACGCCGGCTTCCTCGAAGGTCTCGCGACAAGCGGCGACGAAGAAGCCCGCCGCCTCTGCGGCTTGCAGCGTCGACTCGCCCAGGCGCCGGTGCAGCAGCTCGAGCGGCGCGCCCACCCGTTTCAGTGCCGGCTCGGTACTGTCGTCGGGATCGAGCTTGCCGCCGGGAAAAACATAGACGCCGCCGAGCACGTCGGAAGCGCCGTGGCGGCGCAGCAGTAGCACTTCGAGGCCGTCTTCGCCGTCGCGCAGAAGTACGACCGTGGCGGAGGCGCGCGGGGGCGTGGTGACGATTTCGTCGTTCAGCGTTGTCATGGCAAACCCAGGGATGAGCGGCGTCATTGTGCCTGAAGCGCCCGGCTACGAAGGCGCGCACGGCGCACCACCGGCGCGCCCGGCCCCGTAGCACGAGCGCGATTCCCATCGGTAGCGGTCCTGCCGAAGGCCGACAGCGACGCCGCTCGCATGGGTGAAGTGGGCGAATCGCTCCGACTGCGATAGCATCGACCCCATGCCGTATACGCTTTGCCCCTTGCCAACTGCGCCGATCACCGGCGGCCGCCGTCTGCGTGCCGCCGCGTGCCGTCACGCGCGTTGCATCCGGCAGCGCGCGGGGGCACCGGCACGAACGGGCCGTCCCGCCTTCCACCACTGAGCCCGGCGATCCGCTTCCTCGTCCGCCCCTTCTAGATCGCCGGGCCTGAACCGGGCACCTGCGCCGCCTTGCGCGGCACCCGCCACTGATGGAACCGGATCATGTCTATTCGCCCCACTACCGCTCGGCTGCTGTCCGAGCTCGACCACCGCCGCATCGACCTGCTGCTCACGCGCAGCGACGCGCAACGCTTCGTCGAACTGCACTCGCTGCTCGACGATGCCGACATCGTGCCAGCCCCCGAGGTGCCGGCCGCCGTCGTCACGATGTACACGCGACTGGTCGTCGAAGACCCGGATGGCAGCAATCGCCGCCAGCTGACGCTGTGCTATCCCAACGACGCCGATCCCGCTGCGGGCCTGGTCTCGGTGCTGTCGCCGATCGGCGGCGCACTGCTGGGCCGGCGCCGCGGCGACGAGGTCGCCTGGACCACGCCGACCGGCTCCACGCAACGGCTGCGCATCGTCGAACTGGCATTCCAGCCGGAAGCCAGCGGCGACTACACGATGTGACGCCAGCGTCAGCGCTTGCTGCCCGGCCACCGCCGGCGATGGGCTTGGGCTACGATGGCGGTCGTGCCAACTCGTCTCTCGGGAGTCTTCATGGATCGCCGCCGATCGCTCGCCGTGCTCGCCGCGCTGTCAGCGGCCTCGTCGTTCAGCCACCGGGCTGCTGCGCAGACTTGGCCGTCCAAGCCGATCCGGCTGGTGGTGGCTTACCCGCCCGGCGGCGCCAGCGATGCGGTAGCACGGCTGCTCGGCCCGAGGCTGGGGGTGGCGCTGGGCACGCAGGTGGTCGTGGAAAACCGCGGCGGCGCGGCCGGCAGCATCGGTATGGACGCGGTGGCCAAGGCGGCACCTGACGGCTATACGATCGGCTTCGCCGCGGTCAGCCCGCTGACGCTGAACCCGCACGTGATGCGCGTGGCCTATGATCCGCAGAAAGACATCGTGCCGGTGGCCAGCGTCATGTTCTCGCCAGTGTACCTGATGGCCACGCCGCTGTTCAGCGGCAAGCGCTTCGAAGACATCGTCACTCAGTCGCGCAGCCAGCCCGGCGCGCTGCGCGTGGCCACCTCGGGCGTGGCCTCGGTAGGCCATCTGATGCTGGAGCAGATCCGCGAACGCTATCGCATCGACATCACGCACGTGCCCTACAAAGGCGCCGGCCAGGTGCTTACCGACGCGCTGAGCGGCCAGTTCGAATTGTTCACCACCAACCCGAGCGTGTCACTGCATCCGCACATCGAGCGCGGCACGCTGCGGCTGCTGGCGGTGGGCGCGCCCAAGCGGCTCGACAGCTATCCGCAAGTGCCCACGCTAGCCGAACTCGATGCGCCGGCGGCCAACCTGACCTCGACCTTCGGCCTGTTCGCACCGACCGGCATCGCGCCCGAGATCGTGCGCAGGCTCAACGACGAGGTCAACAAGGCGCTGACCGACACCGAACTACGCGAGCGCATGCTGCGCTCCGACAATGTGCCGGCGCCGGGCGCGCAGATCGATTTCGCGCGCTCGATCCTGAACGAATACGTAAACAACGCGCAAGTCGTGAAATCGGCCAACATCCGACTCGACTGAGTCTGCACTGCGCATCAGTGCGCCAGCATCCGCGTGTCGTGATGATTGCGCACCGCCTGCCGGCCGTATGAGCCGATCATCATGCCGGCCGCCGAAGCCAGCACGCCGGCGAGCTGCGCCGGAAACGCCTCGCCGGCCGGCGTGAGCAGAAACATCAGCCAGGTCAGCAAGCCCAGCACGATCGCGAACACCGCGCCCTGCGTGGTGGCGCGCTTCCAGTACAAGCCTGCAACCAGCGGCACGAAGGCGCCAACCAGCGTCACCTGATAGGCCGACGATACCATCTCGTAGATCGGCGTGCCTTCCATGAAGATCGCGTAGGCGCAGACGCAGGCCGAGAACAGCAGCACCGCGATGCGCATGTCGCGCAGTTGCTGGCGGTCGCTCAGGCGCGGACGGAACTGCCGATAGATGTTCTCGACGAAGGTGACCGACGGCGCCAGCAGCGTGGCCGATGCGGTGGACTTCAGCGCCGACAGCAAGGCCCCGAAGAACATCACCTGCATGATGAACGGCATGTGCTCGAGCACCAGCGTCGGCAGTACCTTCTGCGGATCATCCTGCAGCAGCGCGGCGGCCTGCTCGGGCATGATCAGCAGCGCGCTGGTCACCAGAAACATCGGCACGAACGCGAACAGGATGTAGCAGGCGCCGCCGATCACCGGGCCGCGCGTGGCCGCCTTCACGTCCTTGGCCGACATCACGCGCTGGAACACGTCCTGCTGCGGAATCGAACCGAGCATCATGGTGATCGCCGCGGCGATGAAGAACACGATGTCGTGCAGGCTGGGCTCGGGGAAGAAGCGGAACATGTCGCGACTGACCGCCAGATCGATGACGCGCTCGGCGCCGCCGGCCATTTCCGACGCAAACACGGTGATCACCAGCAGCCCGACCACCAGGATGATCATCTGCACGAAATCGGTGACCGCCACCGACCACATGCCGCCGAACAGCGTGTAGGCCAGGATCGATACCGTGCCGATCACCATGCCCAGCGCAATCGAAATGGCGCCGCCCGACAGCAGGTTGAACACCAGCCCCAGCGCCGTGACCTGCGCCGATACCCAGCCGAGATAGCTGAGAATGATGATCAGCGAACAGATCACCTCGACCGTACGGCCGTAACGCGCACGGTAGTAGTCGCTGATCGTCAGCAGCGTCATCCGGTACAGCTTGGCGGCGAAGAACAGGCCGACCAGGATCAGGCAGGTACCGGCGCCGAACGGATCCTCGACCACCGCCCCCAGCCCGCCTTCGACGAACTTGGCCGGAATGCCCAGCACCGTCTCGGAACCGAACCAGGTCGCAAACGTCGTAGTCACGATCATCACCAGCGGCAGGTGCCGGCCGGCGATGGCGAAGTCGGCGGTGTTCTTTACTCGCTTAGCGGCCCACAGGCCGATGGCGATGGTAACCAGCAGATAGGCGAAGACCAGAACGAGCAGCATGATGGTGACTGGGCGGCGGCAGAGGTTGTCGTCGTCTCGGGCCCGGACGTGGCCCGCAGGCGCGGATTATGACGCGGAAAGCGGGACGCGGCACGCCCGCTGCGTGGGAAAATCGCTGCGGGTGGTGTCGTCGCGGCGCGCTGCGCCTTACGGCCGGGCCGACCCGGCACGGACGAACGCGCCTTCACCTGCTTCGCCGCCCGGCCGGCCTTGCCGGCGGCAGCGATCTCAAGCCGTCTTGGCAAACAGCGCCACGCCCGTCAGTCCCTCGAAGTGCACATCGCAAGTGAGCAACTCCGCACTCTGCTGGCGCGCCGTGGCGTACACGATGGCGTCGGCGATGGCCAGCTTGTATTCGCGGTGGAGATCTGCCGCGAGCAGTGCGATGGCGGTATCCAGGGGCACGACGACGCACTTTTGCGTGTAGGCGATCACCTGATCTGCCTGTTCTTCACCGACCTCGCGCAGCAGCCACTTCGACAACTCGAGCTGCACGATGGTCGGCACGATGCACCGCAGCTTGTCCGGGAACTGCTTGCCCAGTTTCTTGCCGAGCGCACCGCCGGCAAGCCATTCGATCCAGGCCGAGGTATCGACCACGCGCGGCGGCAGCGCCATCAGTACCGATCCTTGCGGTCGCGGTAGTCGATCTTGCGCGCACCCTTGGCGATGCCGGCCAACTCATCCAGTTCGGGCACGGGCATCAGCAGCACTCCCTTGCCCTTGGGGATGAACACGAATTCCTGACCGGCATCCCAGTGCTGTTCCTCGCGCACGGCCTTGGGGATGGAGATCTGGAACTTGCTGGATAGGGTGGCGGTAGCGGAAATCGTCGTACCTTTTTACTATCGATACAAATTTTGTAAGAATATAATGTTCCGCCCCGACGTGCCAGCCCCGAAGGCCCGAATCGGCGAATCTATCCCGGGCCCGCGGCAACCTTGCGGAACACCGGCAGCGAGAAACCAAAGCGTGCCCCCTGCCCCGAAGTTTCGAGCAAGATGATTTCCCGGCCATGCAATTCGAGAATGCGGTGCACGATGCGCAGGCCGAGCCCGCCATCACGCCGCGCACCCCCCACCGTGAACGGGCGCTGGAACAGGCCCTCGCGAAGTTCCTGCGGAATGCCCGGACCGGTATCGCCGATCGTCACGTCCAGCGAATCATCGGAGGCCGCGAGCGCGATCTCGATGTGCCCCCCTTCGGGGGTGTAGCGCAATGCGTTGTCCAGCAGGTTGCTCAACACGCGCTCGATCATGCCCAGATCCGCATGAACCGGCGGCAGGTGAGGCGGGAAGACAGCCTTCAGGGCAACGCGCCGGGATTCAGCCCGCAACTCGAACTTCTGGAACACGTCCTGCACCAGATCGACCGGAGAGAACGACTCGGGATCGGGCTGCACGAATCCATACTCCAGGCGCGCCAGCTCGAACAGGCTTTGCGCAAGCTCGCCCACCCTGCGGCTCTGCTCGATGGCGATCGCAAGGTAGCGCCGTCGCTCCGGCGCATCCAGCACGGCATCCTTGAGCAGCAGCGTCTCCAGATATCCATGAAGGGAAGAAAGCGGCGTGCGCAGGTCGTGCGAAACGTTCGCGATCAGCTCGCCGCGCTCCTGGTCCTGGCGCGTCAAGGCTTTCCATTGCTCGCCGATGCGGGCCACCATGTGCCGATAGGCGGTGTCCAGCACCGCGATCTCGTCACGGCTGCCCTCGGGCGCCATCGGCGCCACCGCCGGCGCTGCCGGCGGCAGCTCAGGCGGCACGCCATGAACGTCGAATTGCCGCACCGCCTCGGTCAGCCGGCGCAGCGGTCGTGTGATCAGGTTGAAGGCCACCAGACCCGCCGCCAGGCACAGCAGCGCAACCAGTCCGATCGACCACAAGGCGGTCTTCAGCACCACATTGGCCGATCCGCGCGCCGCGAACAGGTCGTGCGCCTCACCCAGCAGCACGACATAGATGAAACCCACGTCGCGCCCGTTCACCTGCAGCGGCGCCGCGCTGAACACCTTGCGGCCATCGACGCTGCGCGGATCATCACCCAGAATCGGCAGCACACCGCCGTCGAGCAGCCGGCGCACGGGCGCCAGGTCGACCCGGTCACGGCGCAGCCGCCCTTCGGGCGCCGCATGCCCGGCGATGCGGCCATCGGGTTCGAGCAGATAGACCTCGACGCTGGGGTTGACGATCATCAGCTGACTGAAGAGGTTGCGCACCGCGCCGGGCATCAGTCCGTCGGCATTGGTGAGCTGGGCATCGCGGGCAATGCAGGAACTACGCGGCAAGGTAGTGCTGGTCGATTTCTGGACCTACTCATGCATCAACTGCCTGCGTGCGCTGCCCTACGTGAAGGCTTGGACCGAGAAGTATCGTGACCAGGGGCTGGTGGTGATCGGCGTGCATGCCCCCGAGTTCGCCTTCGAGCGTGACGTATCGAACGTAGTGAAAGCGACGAAGAACCTCGGCATCACCTATCCGGTGGCCATCGACAACCAATACACGATCTGGCGCGCCTTTAACAATCAGTACTGGCCCGCGCACTATTTCATCGATGCGCAGGGGCACATACGCTACCGCCATTTCGGCGAAGGCAACTATGGCGAATCGGAGCGCGTCATCCAGCAACTGCTGCACGAGGCCGGCGCGGCGCAAGTCGCGGAAGGCTTGACCGAAGTGAATGCCCAGGGCGTGCAGCAGGCCGCCGACATGGATTCGGTGCGTTCGCCTGAAACCTATGTCGGGTACGAGCGCGGCGAGAACTTCGCATCCACGCCCAAGGCGGTGCATGGCCAGGCCGCGAGCTACACGCTGCCCTCGCGCCTGCCGCTCAATGCCTGGGGACTGGCGGGCCGCTGGACCGTGGATGCGGAGCACGCCACGCTTGCGAGCCCCGCCGGGCGCATCGTTTATCGCTTTCACGCCCGTGACCTGCATCTGGTGCTGAGCCCCGGCCCCGACGGCAAACCGGTACGCTTCAAGGTCAGCATCGACGGCAAGGCGCCGGGCCAGGCCCATGGCATGGACGTCGCGGCCGATGGCAGCGGCGCCGTCACGGAACAACGTCTCTACCAACTGATCCGGCAGCCCGGCGAGATCACCGAGCGCACCTTCAGCATCGAGTTTCTGGATCCGGCCGTCTCAGCCTATGCATTCACCTTCGGATGAGCCGGTGCCACGCTGGCCATCAGTCAACCGCCCTTCTCCGACAGGACCATACGCCATGCATGCACACGCAACCCCTCCGAACTTGCCCCGCCGGCGTGGGGTGCTGCAGCTCCTGACCGGCAGCTCGATCCTCCTGGGCGGCGGCCTGCTGTGGCAGGCCGGTGCCGGCCTGGCCGCCGAAGAAGCCGTCCGGATCCCGCCTCCCGCGCAGGATCTGCCGCCCGCCGGCCAAAGCGCGCAGAAGGCCATCCTGGCCGGCGGCTGCTTCTGGGGCGTGCAGGGCGTCTACCAGCACGTCAAAGGCGTTCTGCGCGCCGTCTCGGGCTACAGCGGCGGCACCGCCGCTACCGCATCCTACGGGCTGGTCAGCAGCGGCGGTACTGCACACGCAGAGTCGGTCGAGATCACCTTCGATCCGGCGCAAGTCAGCTACGGCACGCTGTTGCAGATCTTCTTTTCGATCGTGCACGACCCGACGCAGTTGAATCGCCAGGGGCCGGACCTCGGCCCGCAGTATCGCTCGGCCATCTTTGCCGCCAGCCCGGCCCAACTGAAAGTGGCGCAGGCTTATGTCGCGCAGCTCGATGCCACCCGGTTGTTCGGCAAGCCCATCGTGACCCGCCTGGAAAGCGTTCCCAGCTTCTTCCCGGCCGAGACCTATCATCAGGACTACATGACCGAGAACCCGCAGAACCCCTACATCGTCTACAACGATCTACCCAAGGTGGCGCATCTGAAGCGGCTGTTTCCCGAGCGCTATCGTAGCGAGCCGGTGCTGGTGAAGCGTGCGCAGTCGCGCTGACCTGCTCGCGCCTGAAAACCTGCCCGTGGCCGGCTGCGGATGACCCGTGATTCGATCTGGTATTAGAATCAGTCTTACCACGATCTTACGTATGGAATCCAAGATGGCCCGCGATGCCGAGACGACCCGACTGTCCAGCAAGGGACAGATCGTGCTGCCCAGCAGTATCCGCAATGCGCATCAATGGAAAGCCGGTACCGAATTCCAGGTGCAGGAAACTCAGGAGGGAATCCTGCTCAAGCCGCTCGCCAAGCAGGCGGCAAGCCGCATCGAAGACGTGGCCGGCTGCCTCAAGGCAAAACTCCGAGTCAGCCTGGCTGAGATGGATGCCGCCGTGATCAAGGAGGCAAAGGCACGCCATGCTCGCGGTCGATACTAACGTCGTCATCCGCTTCCTCGCGAATGACAATGCGGCTCAGCACAAGCGTGCTGTCGCTCTTTTCCGCGCTCATGACATCTGGCTAACGAAAACCGTTCTGCTGGAAAGCGAGTGGGTACTGCGCAGCGCGTTTGGCTTTGGCGCTGGCGATATCGCGCAGGCTTTTCGGGGTCTGATCCACCTGCCAAACGTACACTGTGAAGATCGGTCGGCGATGTCGTCGGCTATCGACGCCCTGGCGGCCGGCATGGATTTCGCCGACGCCCTGCATTTCGTCTGCAGCGGCCAAGCCGACGAAGGTTTCGCCAGTTTCGATGCGCGCTTCGTCAAACGCGCGCGCAAGCATTGGCCGGATACCGTGATACGCGTGCCTTGAACGCTTTCACGTAGACGAAGCGCCCTTCCCTGATCCGCTCAGTGCACGCTCATCTGGACGCTTCGAAACTCAGCGTCGCCACGTAGCGCACGTCCTCGTATTTCTTTCCGTCGATGGTGACGTTGGCGTCGTTCAGCTTGGCGCTGACTTGCAGCACATACAGGCCCGGGATCGGCGTGTCCAGCGTCACGGTACCGTCCTGGTTGGCTGCGACCGTCTTGCGCCAGCCGGCGGCAGTCTCCACGTTGACCCGGCCGGCATTGGCAGGGTAGCCCTTGAATATCAGGCGAAAGGTGTTGCCGCCCGGTTCGGTGGGCACGAGTTCGAGATCGTTGACCGCCTTGGTCTCCTTCCGGCCGTGGCGGGCCTGGAAGTAAGTCAGCACGCCGTTGGCGCCGATCCGGGTCGCCGTGAAACGCGCGTCGCCGTCGCCGGCGGCAAAGCTGTAGCGGTCGGCCGCCGTGTTCAGCGGCACGCTCCGGCCATCGGGCCAGACCGGCTTGGCATCGCGCAGCGCGGGCAAGGCCGGCAGCGGTGCGGCCAGTTCGCCGACGCGTGCGTGCACCTGGTCGCCTGCGCGTTCCAGCCACAGCGTCTGGGCGTGGGCGGCGCCGGCGAGCAGCAAAGACGCGCTCAGATACAGCGGTTTCAACCATGACAGCCTTCTGGAGCGTTCCGCTACCTGATGCATCTTGACTCCCGACCTCCGACCTCTCCGGCTTCGAGTCCGCTGCGAAAGCCGGGCTCGGCATCGATCAGCATGTGGAATGGCGAAAGTTTGCCATGGAGGCCAGCGTGTTCGGGCGCGGACTGCAAGGAAAGATGCCCCGAAGTACGCAGATCGGGTTAATACCAATATTCTCCTTTTTGGAGAAAAATTACATTCTCCAATATGGAGAAAACAAAAGAATCGGCGATTGAGCCCAAACGGTCTGCACGCCCGAGCAGCAGTGCTTCGAAGGTGCTTCAGCTCCTCGACCTGTTTACGCTGGAGACACCGGTCTGGACGGCGGAGGCTCTGGTCAGAAAACTGGGTATGGGGCAGGCGACCATCTACCGGTACATCGGCGATCTCCAGGACGCCGGATTCCTGGCCGCCGCCGCCGGCGGCGGATACGTGCTCGGGCCGAGGTTCATCGTCTTCGATCGAGAGATCAGGCTCGCCGACCCACTGCTGCAAGTTGCCCCGCAGATCATGCGCGACGTCGGACAACGCGTCGGGGGCACTCAACTGCTGTGCTCGTTCTACGGAACCACCGTCGTCACCATCCACCAGGAAGGCCAGCAGCCATCCCACGGAGTCAGTCTCGAGCGAGGACGGCAGTGGCCACTGTTCCGGGGTTCGCCGTCCCGGATCCTGCTGGCGCACATGCCGGTGTCGTCATTGCGCGCTCTGTTCATCGAGCATGCGGATGAAATTCGCGCGGCAGGACTTGGCGACTCCTGGCCGAGCTTCCACGACCACCTGAAGGCGCTCAGGCGCGCCGGTTACTCGATCGCGAAAGACGAGATCAACGTCGGTAGCGCAGGCGCGTCCAGCCCGATATTCCGAGAGCCCGGCGTCATCACAGGCTGCCTTTGCCTGTTCGTTCCCTCGAAAGACCTGCGACCGGAGGAACTCGACACCCTCGCCGAAACGGCAGTCGAGGCGGGCAAGCGCATCACCGAACGGCTTCAGCAATTCGGCGCCCGCAATCAGGCATTTCCAAGCGCTCGCCTCTGACGCGGGCGGTTTCCCGCGACCTACATTTTCAGGAGACATGCATGCATTCCAGACTTCGTCGGGCCCTGCCCGCGGCGGCAATCGGTGCCGCATTGCTCGCAGCAACGGCATCCTCGTCGGCCCAGGACATCAAGGAACACAGCCTCAAGCTGGCCCATACCGTCGCACTCGATCACCCGATCGGCGTCGGCGCAAAACGCTTCTCCGAGTTAGTGGCTCAGAAATCCGGTAACAAGATCAAGATCGCGGTGCACGGCAACAGCGTGCTGGGCGGCGACAACCAGATCGTCTCCGCCGCCCGCGGGGGCTCGATCGACTTCGCGGTCTTCGGCGCGAACGGCCTGGTGCCCGTCATCAAGGAGTTCATGCTGTTCGACTTCCCGTTCCTGTTCGACAGCGAGCAGCAGGCGCAGGCCCTGATCGACGGCCCGGTGGGAACAAAGCTGATGAATAAGCTGCCGGGCTTCGGCATGGTCGGGCTCGGCGTCTTCGACTCGGGCTTCCGCAACCTGACGAACAGCCGCCGGCCGATCACCAAGATCGAGGAGATCGACGGGCTGAAGCTGCGGGTCGTACAGTCGCCCATCTACGTCGACATGTTCAAGGAACTCGGCGCGAATCCGGTTCCGCTGGCTTTCTCCGAGCTGTACTCCGCGCTCGAGCAGAAAGCGGTCGACGGCCAGGAAAATCCGGTCGGCCTGATCGAAGCGACCAAGTTCTTCGAGGTACAGAAGTACCTGACCCTGACCCGTCACACCTACAGCGGCTTCCCTCTCATCATGAGCAAGAAGACTTGGGATGGGCTGTCCGGCGCGGAACGGAAAGTCCTGACCGACGCGGCGCGCGAGGCAGCAGCGGAGCAACGCAAGTTGTCGCAGGAGAACACGAACAGAGCGCTCGGCGCGTTGAAGACGCGCATGCAGGTGATCGAACCAGCCCCGGCCGAAGTGGCTCGCATGCGCCAGAAGGTCGCCCCGGTACTCGAGAAATATTCCAAGGAAATCGGCGTGGATCTGCTGAAGGAAACGCAGGCAGAACTCGCCAGGATGCGGGCCGCAAAGTAATCAACGAGCACATTCGTGACTGCGCGCTCCCCGAGCGGGAGCGCAGACTCGCCCACGCCGCCACCCCAGAATGAACCCACAGAAACTCACCCTCGGATTCCTGACCATCGCCGACGTGCCGCCGGCGGATGTGGTGCGAAATGGCGCCAAGGCCGGCTTCGATGCCGTCGGCCTGCGCGTCACCGGACGCTACGTCGGCGACCCGTGGTTCGACGTCATTGGCAATCGCGAGACCATCCGCGACATCCGCAACGCGGCCGACAATTCCATCATCCGCCTCTCCAATGTCGCGGGCTTCTACCTGGACGGCATCACGACGCTGAAGGACTGCATACCCGTTTTCCAAACCTCCGCGGAACTGGGCATTCGGCTCATGGTGCAAGGATGCTTCGATCCCGATGAAGAGCGGCTTGTCGCGTCGCTTCGCGCACATTGCAAGGAGGCCGCTGCGCACGGCATCCGCGTAGGCATCGAGTTCATGCAGGCCAGCGCCGTCAGAACACTGTCGCAAGCAGTCAAGCTCATCGATCGCGTGGGTTCGGACAATGCGGGCCTGGTCATCGACGCCCTCCATCTGTCGAGGTCCGACGATTCCCTACAAGCATTGGCCCGGATCCCTTCTCGTGACATCTTTCTGTTCCAGATCTGCGACGCAGTGCGTGAGAAACCGACAGATGTCACATACATGGAGGAAGCGCTGAACGGCCGCCTGTACCCCGGCACCGGCGAGCTGCCGCTGGCGGACATGCTCGCCTGCATTCCCGCAGGCACCGAGATCGAATGCGAAATGCCGTGCGCATCGGACCGCGGTTTGCCCGCGCAGCAACGAGCCGAACGGGCATTCCGTCACACCAGCGAGTTCCTCGCGCGACAAACCAACACGGAGCGCTGACATGGCATTTCTTGGCAACGCAATGCTCGTGATCTGGAACGGCGTGAATCCAGAGGTGACCAGCGACTACGATCGCTGGATCACGGAGGAACACATCCCGGAGCGCATGAGCGCCCCCGGGTTCCTGAGGGGCCGGCGCTACGTCGCGCCCAACCCGGGTTCTCGCCAGCCGTACCTGAACATGTATGAGCTGTCGGACATCGGGGACTGCACATCCAGCGCGTACCTGGCTATGCTGCAATCGCCCTCCGCCTGGACGCAAACAATGATGCCGCACCTGCGCGATTTCTCCCGCGCGGCCATGCACACGCTCCGTTCATCTGGCGCAGGGGTGGGCGGCTGCATCGGTTCGGTCCAACTGCGAGCCCCCGACGCCCCAGCCGGCCGCGACTGGCTCGGTTCGATCGACGGCTTCCTGCCTGCCGGGGTCGTCGGCGTTCACGTCGGCGCCGTGGATGCCGCAGCGGCGGGTGGGCTCACGCCCGAAAAGACATTGCGGGGCAGCAAGGCTTCCGAGGCGGACTTCACGCACGTAGTGCTGATCGAGTCCGTCGACGAAAACGCCATGTCCGCGGCAATCACGGCCGTTTCCGAGCGCTTGGCCAAAGCCTTCCATGCGGATGCCGTCGTCGGCGCCGGCGTCTACCGGCTCAACCTGATCCTCTGATTCCGGCGCCGGATCAAGCACGGAAACATGACCAAATCCATCAACGTCGTCTGCCGATTCCTCGAGGGGCTCATCGCCCTGGCGCTGGCGATCATGGTCGTCCTCGTCTTTGGCAATGTCGTCCTTCGCTACGGCTTCAACTCGGGCATCACCGTCAGCGAGGAACTATCGCGCTGGCTGTTCATCTGGCTCACGTTCCTGGGCGCAACGGTGTGCCTGAAGGACAACGCCCACCTCGGCACCGACATCCTCATTTCCCGGCTGCCGCCCCTCGGCAGGAAGACCTGCCTCGTCGTGGGTCACTTGCTGATGCTCTGGATTCTATGGCTCCTGCTGACAGGTGCATGGGAACAGACGAAGCTGAACCTCGACGTCCACGCGCCGGTCACCGGGCTCTCCGTGGGCTTCTTTTACTCGTCGGGAATCGTCTTCGCGATCCTGTCCTCGGCACTGCTCCTGTTCAACCTGTGGAATCTCTTCACCGGCCAGTTGAAGGATGACCAGTTGGTCATGGTCCAGGAGTCGGAAGAGCACGCGGAGCTGGCGTCGCTGCGGACCGAACTCACCCGCACCGGCAATGCCGCCGCCAACGACGGCGACAGGACACAACCATGACGCTGGTCATCTTTCTAGGATCTCTCCTCGGTGCAATGGCGCTGGGCATTCCCATCGCGTTCGCCCTGCTGGCATGCGGGGTTGCCCTGATGCTGCAGCTCGACCTGTTCGACACGCAGATCCTCGCCCAGAACCTGATCAACGGCGCCGACAGCTTTCCGCTCCTCGCAGTTCCATTCTTCATGCTCGCAGGCGAGATCATGAACGTCGGCGGATTGAGCCGGCGGATCGTGAACTTCGCCTTGGCGCTGGTGGGACACATCAAGGGCGGGCTCGGCTACGTCGCCATCCTCGCCGCCATCCTGCTGTCGGCACTGTCCGGGTCCGCCGTTGCCGACGCCGCGGCGCTCACCGCGTTGTTGCTGCCCATGATGGTTTCGGCCGGGCACAGCACAAAGAATTCAGCGGGATTGATCGCGGCGGCTGGCGTCATCGGACCGGTGATCCCGCCTTCCATCGGCTTCGTGATCTTCGGGGTCGCCGCGAACGTCTCCATCTCCAAGCTGTTCCTCGCCGGGATCTTTCCGGGGATTCTGATCGGCGCCGCCCTCTGGGTGACCTGGATGATCCTGGTCCGCAAGGAGGCGGTCGTTCCGCCGCCGAGGAAACCGGTGGCCGAGGTTCTCCAGGCACTGCGCAGTGCGACGTGGGCGCTGATGCTGCCCGTCATCATCCTCGTCGGGCTGCGCTTCGGCGTCTTCACACCGACCGAGGCCGCCGTCGTCGCCGCCATGTATGCGCTATTCGTGTCGACCGTGATCTATCGCGAGCTCAAGATCTCCGAGCTGTACGGAATCTTCGTCGCAGCGGCGAAGACCACGTCCGTCATCATGGTGCTTGTCGCCGCGTCGCTGGTTTCGGCCTGGCTCATCACCGTGGCCGACATTCCCAGCAAGGTCGGCGTCCTGCTCGAGCCGTTCATGGGGCACCAGACCCTGCTCCTGATCGCGATCATGGTGCTGTGCCTGATCGTCGGCACAGCGATGGACATGACCCCGACCATCCTCATCCTGACGCCTGTGCTCATGCCGATCATCAAACAGGCCGGGATCGATCCCGTCTACTTCGGGGTACTGTTCATCATCAATAACTCGATCGGCCTGATCACGCCCCCGGTGGGGACGGTGCTGAACGCCGTCGCGGGTGTCGGCCGCATGCGGATGGACGACGTGACCAAGGGGGTTTTCCCCTTCTTGCTCGCCGAATCCGCGGTCATGATACTGATGGTGATCTTCCCTCAGTTGGTCACCGTCCCCGCCAAGTGGTTCATTGGCTGACTGCTCGAGCTCTTTCCAGGTGAGATGATGGTGGGAACACACGATATGCCCAGAGAGCGGCTTTTCGAGAACCAGACGGCGGTGATCACAGGTGCCGGCGGCGCCATGGGCCAGGCGATCTCCACCGTCTTCGCGCAAGGCGGAGCGCGGGTCGTGCTGCTCGACGTGAATGCGGCGAGTCTGGGTCCCATCGAGGGTGCGCTGCGAGAGCGCGGCTTCGCTTCGGCAGCCATTGCAACCGACGTTTCCGAGGAGTCGTCGGTGCGGCATGCAGCGGATCGCGTTCGCAACGAGTTCGGCGGCTGCGACATCCTGGTGAACAATGCCGGCATCCTGCCGTCGCCCTGCGGCATCGAGAATCTCAGCGCGCAGGAATTCAATCGCGTACTCACCATCAATCTCGGCAGCATGTTCCTGTGCACCAGGCTGTTCGGGGTTCACATGCTGGCGAAAGGGCGCGGTTCGATCATCAACATCGGCTCGACGGCGGCACACAGCCCGAACACCTCCGGCACCTATGCCGTAAGCAAGGCCGGCGTGCTCGCGCTGACGAGGCAGACGGCCGTCGAATGGGGTCCGCGAGGCGTTCGGGCCAACACCGTCAGTCCGGGCTTCATCCGCACGCCGCTCTCGGAAGCCCAGTACACCCCCGAGCTCTATGAACGCCGGATCGGGATGATTCCCGCGCGCCGGCTGGGATTGGTCGAGGACGTCGCCCGCACGGTTGCGTTCTTGGCCAGCGAGGCCGCCGCCTATGTAAGCGGCCAGGAGATCGTGGTGGATGGCGGGTTCCTGCAAACGACGCTCATGCATGCCCAGCGACCGGAGCATCAGTACGGCGGCCACCTCCACCCCCCATCACCGAACGCTCATGCTTCGTAAGCACGCTCTCGTCGTCGGTGCAACCGGCGTCGTCGGGTCCGCGATCGCCCGCCGGCTGGTCGATACCGGTAGCTGGGACGTGACGTGCGCGACACGATCAGGCGATGCGATCGACGGGGCTGCCGGACTCAGCATCGATCTTCTCGATGCCGCTGCCATCGAATCAGCCGGTGCCAAGACTGCACCGGTCACGCACCTGTTCTACGCCGCCTACCAGTCGAAACCGAGTCGCTCCGAAGAAGTCGAACCCAACGTCGCGATGCTGCGTAACTCGGTCGCGCTGGCGCAGCGGCACGGCCGATTGCGCCGGGTGGTCATCGTGAGCGGTGCAAAGTACTACGGCGTGCAGTGGGGCGCCATCAAGACGCCGGCGCGGGAGAGCGACGCCAGGCACCTCGGGCCAAACTTCTACTACGGACAACTCGACCACCTGGCTGCGCAGAGCGCCGCGGGCGGCTGGACGTGGACCAACCTGATGCCAGCCACGGTGACGGGCGTATCCGTCAGGGCGCCGATGAATCTGGTCGCGGTGCTGGGCGCCCTCGGGACACTGTCACGCGAGCTCGGGTTTCCGTTGCGATTCCCCGGACCAGCGGCATCCTGGAATTCCCTTCACCATCTCGCCGACGCCAGTCAGGTCGCCCATGCTGCCATCTGGGCGGCGGATAGCGACGCAGCCGCAGACCACAGTTTCAACGTCGCCAACGGCGATCCGGGGCGCTGGAAGCATGTGTGGCCGCACATCGCCGGCTACTTCGATGTCGATGCCGGGGAGCCGTTGACGATTCCCCTGTCGCAGATACCTGATGCTTTCGGCGATGCCTGGCGCGACTTGGCACACCGGTACCGGTTGTGCCAGCCCGACATCGGCGCACTGGTCGACTGGCGCTGGGCAGACTACATGTTCAACACAGCCTTCGCTCATGACGTCGTGCTCGAGACCGGAAAGATCCGCCGCGCCGGATTCCACGCCTGCATCGATTCGGAACTGACGCTCATGGGCCGGTTCGACGAATTGCGTGCGCTCCGGCTCATCCCGTAAGCCGGTGGCCAGCCCCTTCACCCCGTGCTGAACCCATCTTGCCCATGACCGTGAGCACCCGGAATTCCGCCGCCCTGTCTTCCTTCCAGCTCAAGGATCGTGTCGCGGTGGTCACCGGTGCCGCCGGCGGCATCGGCAGCGCCATTGCCGACGTGCTCGCGGCGCTCGGGGCGCGTGTCGCACTCGTTGATCTTCCGCAAACGATGCCCCAGCTACAGCGCCGGGCCGGCGAACTTGGGCATGCGGCATTGGCCATTGCCTGCGACATCGTCGTGCCCGACTCCGTCGCCGAGGCGGCGGACGCCGTGCAGCGGCAGCTCGGCATGTGCGACGTACTGGTGAACAACGCTGGATTTCAGGGTCCACTAACCGCCATGCAGAACGAGTCGCTGGCAACCTGGGACACGGCACTGTCCGTGAATGTGCGAGGCGCCCTCTTGTGCACGCGCGCCTTCGGCGCGCAGATGCTCTCGCGGGGTTCCGGCAACATCGTCAACATCGGTTCGATCGCGGGACACAAGCCGAATGCCACCGTGAGCTACAGCGTGAGCAAGGCCGCGCTGCTCGCCCTCACCCGGCACACCGCGGTCGAGTGGGGCCCACGCGGCATCCGGACGAATGCGGTGAGTCCAGGCTTCGTGATGACCCGCCTTTCGGCGATGCACTACACGAACGCCGAACTGACGCGCCGGCGGGAACAGATGGTGCCATTGCGCCGGCTGGGGGAGCCGGAGGAAATCGCGCGAGCCGTCGCCTTCCTGGCAAGTGATGCGTCGTCCTTCGTCAACGGCCATGACCTCATTGTGGATGGCGGCTTCCTGGAGACAACCGTCATGCACGCGCAGGCGCCGGAGCAGCAGTACGGTGGTTTTGCAGGTTTGGGCGTTGCCTAGGTAGCGGGCGGTACGCGTTTCGCCGAGGTGCTCGTGGTTCTCGATCAGATCGTGCAACTGGCTTGATGAAGAGACTTTTCTAGCTTCATCATCCGGTCAATACCAGCTTCAGCGCATCCATTTCCGAGACAACGAAGTCAACGAAAGCCTCCACACGCGGCAGATGCCGGACATCCGGATGGGCCAGCACACGCCAGGCGCGAGTGAGTTCCGGAACTGGCCCGAGCACGCGGACCAGGTCGGGCTCGGCCTCGCCAAGCGCGGCCGGTAACGCCGCAATACCGATGCCGGCTTTTGCGCTCGACACCAGCGCCAGCACGCTGTTGCTGCGCGCCGCGAAGCTTGCATCGGGCGCGACGTGCTTGAGCCATTGCGACAACCGATGATGCGCCAGATTGTCATCCAGCGCGATGAGCGGCCGAGTCCGCAGCTCCTCGATGGATTGCGGTGCGCCGTGACGCCGCACATAGTCCCGGCTGGCATAGACGGCCCAGATCGAATCGGCAACCTTGCGGCCGATCAGTTCTCCATCCGTATCACCAGAGCGCAACGCAACGTCGGCTTCGCCCTTGGAAAGGTCGATGTACCGATCGGCCAGCACGAACTGGATGCGGATGCCCGGATGCAAGGCATGGAAGCGCTCAACGAATCCCGCCTGCGCCAGGCGAATGGCGATGGGCTCGGGACAGGTGAGGCGCAGGAGACCGGCATGTGCCTCGGTCATCGCTCGTTGCGCGAACCCCTCGATGGCAACGGCCACCGCCTGCGCCGCGGGCAACAGTGCTGCGCCGGCGTCCGTCAGGCGGTAACCGCTTGGCAGCCGTTCAACCAGGCGCACGCCAAGCGCCGACTCCAGCGCGGCCAGGCGCCGCTGCACCGTGGACTGGTTCACTTGCAACTGGCGCGCCGCGGACAAGGTGCTGCCGCCATGCGCCACCGCCAGCAAATACCTGAGGTCGTGCCTGGCTGTCCGAACCAACCCGCCTGCTGCTGGATCTGGCCGGCATCCAGCCCGGACAGTTGGCGCTCGACGTGGCTGCCGGGGCTGGCGGACAAACCTTGGCGCTGGCCGAGCGGCTTGGGCCGCAAGGCCGCATCCTTGCCACCGATCTGTCGCCCCTACTGGTCGAGCGGCTGCGACGCAACGCCGCCGAGGCTGGGCTAACCACGATCGAAGCGCGTGCCGCCGACGCGCAGGCGCCGCTGGCCGAAACCGAAGCGTTCGACGCCGCCATCTGCCGCCTCGGCCTCATGCTGATGCCCGAGCCCGCACGCTGTCTTGCGGCGGTCCGGGCTGCATTGAAGCCCGGCGGCCTGTTTGCGGCCATGGTCTTCGCCGGGCCGGAACATAACCCTTGCCTGCGGATGCTCATGGCCACGGCAGCGCGCCACGCGGGCGTGCCCGCGCGCGACCCGTTCGCGCCCGGCGGGCTGCTCAGCCTTGGCCGCCCGGGCCACCTCGATCAGTTGTTCACCGCCGCCGGCTTCCGAGACGTATCGACGCTCCTGGTCGAAGCGCCGTTCCGGCTGCCATCAGCCGACGACTACGTCGCCTTTCTGCGCACGGCCGCGGCGCCCATCATGGCCATGCTGGCTCGGCTCGCGCCGGCCGCGCAGGAAGCCGCCTGGGCCGATCTGCGCGAGCAGCTCGCGGTGTTCGATGGGCCACAGGGGTGGATCGGCCCGAACGCACTACTGCTGACCATGGGGAGGAACTGACAGCAGCCGGCTGTTGGCGACCCGCCGCCGCCTCGCCGACGCCGAATTCCGACGCACGTCGCCATCGCGAATCCGGAAACGGTCCGCACTACAGGAGCAGCACCAAACGGTGCATTGCGCCATCGAGCCGGATGCGCACGCACCTTGATTCGCATGAAACGGCTTCGCCGTCGAGCATGGCCTGCATTGCACCGCGATCACCCGCCACAGAACGCTCCACCCGAATCGAACAGTCCGTCGAGAGCACCCTCAGCGTCACATCGAAACCGGGCCACGTCGAGGGGATGCAGGGGCTGACGCGAAGCCATTCGCCTTCGCGCTGCAAACCGAGTATCCCTTCGATACCTGCGCGATACATCCAGCCGGCCGAGCCGGTATACCAGGTCCATCCGCCCCGCCCCACATGGGGTGCGACGGCATAGACGTCGGCGGCAATCACGTAGGGCTCGACCTGGTAGCGCGCTACCGCCTCCGGCGAGCGCGCATGGTTGATGGGATTGACCAAGTTGAACAGCGCGGTGGCGCGATCACCATCGCCCAGCCGGGCAAAGGCCAGGATGGCCCACATGGCCGCATGGCTGTACTGGCCGCCGTTTTCGCGCAAGCCGGGTGGGTAGCTTTTGATGTAGCCGGGGTCACGTGCCGTGTTGTCGAACGGTGGCGCCAGCAGCAGTGCCAGCTTCTGCTCGGGACGGATCAGATGCTGAGCCAGCGAATTCATGGCCGTAACCGCGCGCCCGGGGTCGGCGGCGCCCGAGAGCACGGCCCACGCCTGCGCGATGGCGTCGATGCGGCACTCGTCGCTGTCGCCGGTGCCCAGCCAGGTGCCGTCGTCGAAGGTGGCACGCCGGTACCAGGCGCCGTCCCAGGCCTCGCCCTCGATGGCCGCTCGCACCGCTTGCGCATGCAAGTGCCAACGATTCGCGCGCCCCTCGTCCCTGCTCTGTGCGAGCGGTGCGAACAGCGCGATCGTACGGATCAGCAGCCAGCCCAGCCAGACACTTTCGCCCCGGCCGCCGGCACCGACCCGGTTCATGCCATCGTTCCAGTCGCCGGTGCCTATGAGCGGCAGGCCGTGAGTGCCTGTGAGTTCGATGCACTGGTCGAGACCGCGCGCGCAGTGCTCGAACAGCGAGGCGGGCACTGCCGCCACAGCAGGCTGGAAGAAGGCGTCGTGTTCGTCCGCCCGCAATGCCGGGCCTTGCAGGAACGCGATCTGCTCGTCGAGCACGGCTGCGTCACCCGTGGCGTTGACATAGGTCGCGACGGCAAAAGCCAGCCAGACGCGATCGTCCGAGATGCGGGTGCGCACCCC